>CAKZOA010000465.1 GCA_937132035.1 uncultured Desulfobulbaceae bacterium
ATGACCTTGCTCCGCTGAAGACCATACTCTCCACCGGCTCCCCGCTATCGGCAGAAGACTTCTCCTTCGTCTATGATGAAATAAAAGAAGACGTACTCCTGGCCTCCATTTCCGGCGGCTCTGACCTCAACGGCTGTTTCGCCCTCGGCAACCCGATGGCGCCGGTATACAGCGGTGAGCTGCAGTGCCGCGGGCTGGGCATGAAGGTGTTTGCCTACGATGAGTCCGGCCAGGCGGTGGTCGGCAGACAGGGTGAACTGGTCTGTACCGCCCCCTTTCCTTCCATGCCCGTTTCTTTCTGGGACGATGAGGACGGCAGCAGGTACCATTCCGCCTACTTCGACCACTACCCCGGGGTTTGGACCCACGGCGACTTCGTCGAGGTGACCGAACGGGGCGGACTGATAATGTACGGTCGGTCTGATGCCACACTGAATCCCGGCGGGGTGCGTATAGGTACATCAGAGATCTACCGGCTAGTCGAACAGATCGAGGCAATCGAAGACAGTATCGTCGTCGGCCAGCGATGGGGGAATGACACCAGGGTGATACTCTTTGTCAAGCTCACCTCGGGGAGCGAACTCGACGAGTCCCTGCGTCAGCAGATCCGAACGGATATCCGCAACGGCGCCTCCCCCCGTCATGTCCCGGCCAAGATTCTCGAGGTCACGGATATACCTTACACCTTGAACATGAAAAAGGTGGAGCTGGCGGTTCATAAGGTTATTCACGGCCGGGATGTGAAAAACAAGGATGCCTTGAAAAACCCCGAAGCTCTTGATTTTTTCGCGGAGAGGGAAGAACTGAAAACATAGATTCAATACGCCCAGCGCCTGCGCCTAAGACGGATGAATCACCTAAGGCGGGTGTTTCTAGACTACGCTTCAATTGACCCCCAGGAGTAGATATGAAAACATATGCTCAACTGGACTTCGGCTTGGGAGAGACTGCCAATCTACTGCGTGAGTCCGTGCAGGGATTCGCAAGCGACGAAATTGCCCCTCTGGCAGATATGATAGACAAAAAAGATGAGTTTCCTCTGGAATTGTGGTCCAAAATGGGGGAACTGGGCCTGCTGGGCATAACCGTCGACGAGGAGTACGGCGGCGCCGGCATGGGATATCTCGAACATGTCATCGCCATGGAGGAGATCAGCCGGGCTTCGGCTTCCGTAGGACTTGCCTACGGCGCCCATTCCAACCTCTGTGTCAACCAGATCCGCCGCAACGGCGACGAAGAGCAGAAGAAGCGCTACCTGCCGAAACTCATCACCGGTGAGCATATTGGCGCACTGGCCATGAGCGAGGCCGGAGCCGGTTCCGACGTCGTCTCCATGCGCATGAGCGCCGATCCGGTCGCCGGCGGTTATGTTCTCAACGGCACCAAGATGTGGATCACCAACGGCCCTCACGCAGACGTACTGGTTGTCTATGCCAAGACCACGCCGAAAATGGTCGATAAGGGAATAACCGCCTTTCTGGTGGAAAAGGGCATGGAAGGTTTCTCCACCTCACCAAAACTCGACAAGCTTGGCATGCGGGGCTCTCCCACCTGCGAACTGGTATTCGACCGCTGTTTCATCCCCAGGGAAAACATACTGGGTATTTTGAACCACGGGGTGCAGGTGCTTATGTCCGGACTCGATTACGAACGGCTGGTTCTCGCCGGCGGCCCTCTGGGAATAATGTCTTCGTGTATGGATGTCGTCATTCCCTATGTTCATGACCGGGTCCAGTTTGGCCGGCCCATCGGTGAGTTTGAACTTATGCAGGGGAAGCTCGCCGACATGTATTCCACCTGGAATGCCTGTCGGTCCTATGTCTACACCGTGGCCAAAGCCGCCGATCGGGGATCGAAGATCCGCAAGGATGCCGCTTCGGTCATTCTCTTCACCGCAGAAAAGGCAACCTGGATGGCCCTTGAGGCGATCCAGTGTCTCGGCGGCAACGGCTATATCAATGATTATCCCACCGGCCGGTATCTCCGTGATGCCAAACTCTACGAAATCGGCGCCGGCACCTCCGAAATCCGCAGGATGCTCATTGGCAGGGAACTGTTCAGAGATACCATGTAGCCCTCCGGGGGGGAAACCAACGATGAGTGCCAGCACCTCATGCATGATTCGCCTGCGCATGGCGACAAGGACATCTGGCAAGTAATGAAGAAGATCGGCCTCGAACCGGTGGACTATTAACAGAGCCACCGGTCGCACAGCACTTCGATTTCATCTGGAACCATACCCAGCAGGACAGCCAGGTCGAGGACAGTGAACCGCGCCCGCATCTGATGGGCGTTACATGCAGCCAAAAGAAAACCGTCTCTGCTCAATGGCTGGCCGTTACGCCGAAGGTCACTGAAGCGATGAGCACCGCCTCCCTGCTCCAGGCAATGCTTCAATCGCTCCGCCGCTACGAGATTGGGGATAATTGCCGCCTGCAGACTCCGCCACTGTTCTGGCCGGGCCAGCAGGGACGCCGCCTGGTGCAGCTTCGGCAGTTTTTTCTGATATTCGCCTGCGACAATGCCGCTCAGACTCCCCCAGTACTCTTCGTTTACCTGCGGCGGCGGCTCGATAAAACGGGGCTGGTCGATTGCCAGAACGCGCTCATAAAGCGCTGCCATGAGGATGGAACTCACCCCCACCTGGCGGCCATGGAGATCGTGTGTTTGTCCATCCCGGGCGGCAACTATATCGAGGGTGTGCGAAATGAGATGCTCGCCGCCGGAGGCAGGCGAAGAGGTGCCGGTGACCGTCATGGCAATGCTGGAAAAGAGCAGAGCCTTGAAGAGCGCGGCAATACCTTCTTCCTTCCCTTCCCTCAGATCCTCGGGGTTGTCAAGATACACCGGCTCCAAATCTTTGAGCAGATCGACGGAAAACTGGCAGTAATATTCATCGAAAAGAAGCTGATTGAGCTTCCAGTCAGCCGAACTGACCGACTTGGCGAGTACATCTCCGAGCCCCGACATTGTCAGCTCATGGGGAGCGTTTAAAATGATATCCGGATGGACAATTATCGCCTCCGGCGCCCGGGCATGAAAGAGAACCTTGAGACCATCGACTGTAGCGGCGACATTGGCGGAGGCATAGCCGTTCATCGAAGCCGCCGTTGCTACGCAGAGATAAGGACGATCTTCGAGATACGCCACCCATTTAACCAGATCGTTTATGACGCCGCTGCCGACACTGATATACAGATCAGCAGGTGCGGTTTGGCAGCGGATAAGGTCTCTGGTACGGTCGTCGGCAGCCGGTGATCCATCCTCACCGTCCGGGACAAGGAAATGAGCGCCTTTTAAACCTGCCGCCGTCAGGGTCTCGAACACCCGCCGCCCCGCCACCTCGAAAGTTCGTTGATCGGCAACGACCAGAAAACCGCGATCACCGATGTGCTTTTCCGCCAGAGAGGGCAGTTTGGAAAAGGCCTCCGTATCATAGAGAAAATGCTCGGTCGGCACCGTATGCCGCCTACCGCAATCACAGGCAAAAGATGCCCCGAGAAGGTGTGATGGCTCCATAAATCGGTCTTCCCTCAGGTGTTTAATTCTTCCAGATAAATGCCTTGGCAAGCATGGTCGGAAAGTGGTTGTGCTCCCGGCAGATCGCAGCCACTCCGGCACTGTCCTCGGGAATATCCTTGAGTTGGCTCTGATGGATGCCCCCTGCCACCAGCAGAGAGTCTATCTTCTGGGCCTCGGCACCGGCTATATCTGTTATAAGAGCATCGCCAACTGCGACGATGCGGCGGGGAGCGATCCCCTGGAGGATGTCAAAGCAGCGACCATATACAGCCTGATACGGTTTACCAAAATAGATGACTTTACCGCCAAGTTCTTCAAAGCGAGCGGCCACAGCACCAGGAGCAATGCCCATAACCCCGTTGCGCACCACCCAGATATCAGGGTTGGCACAGACCATGGGCAGTCCCCGGCCGGCAGCCTCCTGCAGCACCTCTTCATACTCCACCGTCGACTGCGGGCTACCGGCAACGCCGACGGCAAACAAAAAATCAGCAGCGGCAAGGTTGGTCGCCCGCAACAGCGGCAGTCCCTCGGTCAACCGGTATTGCGCCGAGCCGAAAAGATAATACCTTTTCCCCAGCTGTTCGAGCTCCGGGTCACCACCCGCGGCAAAGGCCTGCCAGGTGAGCTCCCCCGAGGAGACTATGCACTCATACATGGACGGAAAAATGCCGAAGGCGCTGAACTCCTCTTCGAGCAGCAAGGAGCGTCTGGCTGCATTGGACAACAGGATGACCCGCTTGCCGCAGCGCTGCAAATGCTGCAGGCACTCCGGTGCCCCGGGATAGGCTTGAGCGCTGTCATGGAGGACACCCCAGACGTCTACCAAAAAGGCATCATAACGCTCTGCGATATCGGAGATGCCCCGAACATATTCAACGCTGTGACCATCGACGTGGAGCTGCATGCGTAGACCTCATGGTATCATGTTATCTTGCTGCGAACCTTGATGGAGAGGTATTCACTGACAATGACAACACCGAAGATGGACAACAGAATCACCGAAACCTCATGCCAGGCGAACAGATTGATGGAGGAATAGAGGACGATGCCGATGCCGCCGGCACCGACAAACCCCAGTACCGTCGATTCCCGTATATTAATGTCCCAGCGGTAGATAATGGTCCCCATGATGACCGGCATCACCTGGGGCAATACGCCGATGAGCAGCACCTTGAGCCCCGAGGCGCCGGTGGCTTCGATGGCCTCCACGGCCCCATGGTCGATTTCTTCTATAGCTTCGGCGATGAGCTTGCCGACAAAGCCTATGGATCGTGCAGCAACGCTGAAGATGCCGGCGACGGGCCCGGGTCCGAAAATGGCGACGAACAGCAACCCCCAGACCACGGTGTTGACCGAACGCGACGTCACCAGGATCAGACGGCCGATAAACCAGGTCGTCCGATTGAAGGTGGTGTTGCGCGCCGAGAGAATGGCGATGGGGAAGGCGATAAATACCGTAAATACCGTTCCCAACGTTGCTATATGCAGGGTTTCAATCAGGGGGTCGACTATTTTCCGCCAGAAGGGCCAGTGCGGAGGAACCATACGCTCCAGCAGATCGGCCGCCTGCACATGGGCATCGAGAAAATAAAACCAGGGAATTTCGAGATTGCTCACCGACCATACGGCTATGAAGACGATAGCCGCGTACCCGAGGTAACGCTTCAGCGTTTCCATGGGAGTGTAGCGCTTCCATATCTGCGGATAGTCGTGGTGCAGCGTGTTTTCCGTCATCGCAGCCGCCCCCGTATCCAATTGCTGAAAAATTCGCCGAGAAAGACCAGGGAAACGATGGTGGCAAGAATGGCGAAGCTGAAACCATAGTCGTATCTGGAAAAACTGGCCGCCAGTGTCTGGCCGATGCCACCGGCACCGACAATGCCCACCACCGTCGAGTGCCGTATATTGGCGTCCAGCCGGTAGATGGAAACACCTATATAGCGCGGCAGAATATGGGGCTGAACCGCATAGAGCAGCAGCTTGGGAAAACTGGCGCCGGTGGCCTTTATGGCCTCGAGCTTCCCTGGACGCATATTTTCGATATCCTCGGCCAGCATCTTGCCGATGAAGCTGAAGCTGGCGACGATGAGCGTCAAAACACCTGCCAGGGGTCCAAAGCCGAATATCTTGACGAAAAAGATGGCGATGATGATTTCATGGAAGGTTCTACTGACACCTAGAAAAAACCTGCCTGCATAGTAGAGGGGCTTAGGCACCAGGTTGCCGGCGGCGCAGAGGCCCACCGGAATAGCGATGATCATGCCAAAAAAACTGGCGGCAAAAGCCATCTGCACGCTTTCCAGCACACCGCGGGCCAGCAGCTTCCAGCGGCTGAAATCCGGGGGAAACATGCGCTCGAAAATGTCCATGGCCCGGGGAATGCCCTTTAGGATTCGCTGCCAGTCGGCATCAAGGGTAAGATACGAAAAGACGAAATAACCAATCACCGCCAGCAGAACGGCATACCGCACAAAGCGGTTGCCGAAGAAAGTCGGTGGCGACCAGGTGGTTGGATAACTCATGCCGCAGAAGACTCCCTGTTGGTTTTTGAAGAAAACGTCTCGTCATTGTCGTCGTCATCGTCAGCGTCGTTGTCGTCACCGCGCTTGATGGTAGTACTCCAGTCCTCTTCTCCGTAAATATCGGTGAGAACCTGGTCGGTCACCTCGGCGGCGGTGCCGTCGAAGGCCACCCGGCCATCGGCCAAGCCGACCACTCTGTCGGCAAAGGTTCTCGCCAGAGCGACATCGTGTATGTTGACAATGGCTGGCGTCCCCCGCTCCTTGGCAAGTTCAACCACCAGGCGCATGATCTGTCTCGAGGTTTTGGGATCCAGGCTTGCCGTAGGTTCATCGACCAGCAGCAAATCCGGCCGCTGCATCAGCGCCCGGGCTATACCGACTCGCTGGCGCTGTCCGCCGGAGAGATTGTCGGCCCGCACGTCGCAGCTTTCGGTCAGCCCTACCCGGTCGAGAAGCTCGTAGGCTGCGGCGATATCCTGTGGCGGATATTTGCGCCGGTAGGCCTGCCAGAAACTGACATAGCCGAGACGGCCCGAAAGGACGTTTTCCATGACCGTGAGGCGATCGACCAGGTTGTATTCCTGAAAGATCATGCCAATGCGACGGCGAACCTTGCGCAACCCTTTCTTTCCAAGGGTGGTGATTTCGATGTCGCCGAGTTTTATACTGCCGGTGGTCGGCTCGATAAGGCGGGTGAGACAGCGGATCATGGTACTTTTTCCCGCGCCCGACGAGCCGATTATCATGACGACCTGCGGTCCGTCAATCTGCAGATCGATTTTGGCCAGGGCCGTGACTCCCCCCGGATATTTTTTCGAAAGACCTTCAATTGTGAACATGATTCCCCTGCTTCGATTCCTTGGCTGTGCCTGAACTATCCACTCGAAAAAAGGACGGATGCCGGCCTATATGCCGGCATCCGTCACACTTGCTCTTTCAGCGGCAAGGGATACTTGCCGCCTGCGGATTATTTGACCTTCATCTGATGCAGGGCATCACGGCTGTAGACGGTGTTGTTTTCTTTCTGGATGATGCGGATCGGCTTCCACTGTTTTTCGAAGGTGATACCGCAGAACTGATCGGCCTGTTTACCGAATTCCTGCTCAAGAGCGGTACCGGTCCAGTCGAAAGTCAAAAACGCCTCCTTGATCTTTTTCTGGAGATCGGGATGGAGATTATGGGCATAGCCGTAGGAGGTCGTCGGGAAAGGATCGGATTCCCAGATAATGCGGATATTATCGGCATCGACAACACCCTTGGTGACCATGCGGTCGAGTACCGATGAGGCCACCGGGGCAGCTTCGTAATCCTTGTTGACCACCCCCATAATGGAGTTGTCATGCTTACCCGAATAAATCACCTCGTAGTCCTCGCCGGGCACTACGCCCATATCTTTGAACAGGGCGCGGGGCGCCTGGTTGCCGGAATTAGAGGAAGGGGTGACGTGAGAGACCTTCCGGCCTTTGAGATCTTCCACCTTGGTGATATCGGTGTCCTTATGGGTGATCAGCTGCAGCTTGTAACCGAAGTTGCCGTTCTTTTCACACATAATGGCTGCCGGAACATACCCTGCCAGATTAACCGCGAAAACAGTGGGTCCCGTGGAAATGCCGGCCACATGCAGGCGACCGGAACGCATGGCCTCCACCTGGGCGGCATAGGATTCGGCACCGTACCAGAGAATACGCTTGCCGGTTTTCTCCGCCAGATAGTCCATGAACTCAGTGAAAACATTCTCGTAGACCGATGGATCTTCCACCGGTGTGTAGGAAAAGACCAGAGTACTCGGATCGAGCCATTCCGACTTATCTTCGGGTGTGTCGGCAACCAGATCACCGTTCTCATCACAGTACTGCAGATCGAGATCACCGCGGTTGCTGCACTCTTTCGCCGATGCCGAAAAGGCAAATACCCCTGCACAAGCGATGGCTACCAGAACCGTAAAAAAAGACTTCCACGCTAACTTTGTCATACACCCCTCCTCAATCAAATTATTTTCACCGACTCTTCCTGACTGCAGGAAGAGATACCGAAAAAGAAATCCGACGCCTCGCTCTCCCAAAGGCACGACGAAGGATTTCGCAAGCACAAAGACCCCACAGAGCAATGAAGTCATGGGTTTTCAACTACCGGTTTGACAGCCGCCTGCGCAGGTGAGGACAACAAACAGCCCCTCAACGCTGCGGCTGATATGGCCTGCAGCAGCGAAGCCAAACGGCGTATTCCTTCAAAGACTATCGCATATGTTTTGTAATTTCCAGGTTTATTCGAGCACTGGAGGCCAAATTTTCATCGATCTATCTATCTTCTCTAAAGAGCGTCATTTGTCGTAAACATATCCCCGGGCACAGGCCGCGGCAGCAGGTGTTCACTCTTCAGCCGGTCTTCTCTTGAATCTTGGTGCAAATATAGCGGCCAATGGGCAGAGCCGAGGTCGCCGCCGGGGAGGGGGCATTGCAGACATGAAGACTGCGCCGGCTTTCGGCAAAGAGAAAGTCATGCACAAGAGAACCGTCACGGAGCACGGCTTGGGCCCGGATACCGGCAGGATAGGAAAGAAGATCTGCAAGCTGGAGCTGGGGGCAGTATTTGCGTGCCTCCTCCAGATAGCCGCGCTTCCATAGCGAATTCTTCATCTCTTTGAAGCCGGCGGCGAGATGGTTGCGGGTAGCCTTCCAGAATCCCGGAAAAGCGAGCATTTCCAGAGTATCGTGCAGATCAAAGTTCAGCCTGCCATAGCCCTCTCGCTTCCAGCCCTGGACGGCGTTGGGGCCGATGGTGATGTCGCCGTCGATCATCCGGGTCAGGTGAATGCCGAGAAAGGGCAGTTCCGGGTCCGGTATGGGATAAATAAGGTGCTTGACAATGCCGCTGCAGCGGGGCGCCAGTCTATAGTACTCTCCCCGATAGGGTATGATGCTGAAATCGATGTCAAGTTTCTGCATGCGCGCCAGTCTGTCGGCCATGAGCCCCGCGCAGACGATGACGAAGCCGGCCTGAAGGCTGATTTCCTCTTTACCATGCTGCGCCTGTATTTCTATGCTTGTATCGTTTTCCCACAGTCCGCATACCTCGTGCTGCAGTCTGGCCTCGCCTCCCAGGGCCAGAAACTCCTCGGCCATGGCCACACTTACCTTCCCGTAATCGACGATGGCGCTGTCGGCGACGAATATGGCACCGCTGCCCTCTATGTTGGGCTCCATCCCCTTCATCTCCTTGCGACTGAGCATCTTCGCCTCGATGTCGTTGAGACGACATCGCTCGAAGAGCGCCTGCATACGTTCTTCTTCCTCATCACCGGTGGCAACCAGCAAT
>CAKZOA010000466.1 GCA_937132035.1 uncultured Desulfobulbaceae bacterium
GACCTTCTCAGCGCCAGGCTAGACAATATCGTCCGAACCGAGGAGGATGAAATACACTTCATCGCAGTGCATTATCCCCTCACCTGACCCATCCTTCACCTGTCGCCGAGCTCAAGAAGTGAAAGAGCGCATCACTGGTCCATAGCGCAAGGCGGTGTGCCCTTACTCCGCCGCCCGCCCGCTGCCCGTTTGTGCCGATGCCTGCACCAGACGGCCGACGGTGAGGCCCTGGACGATGATGGAAAAAACCACCACCAGATAGGTCATGGTCAGCAGGATGTCGCGTTCAACTCCCGTCGGCAGAGACAAAACCATGGCCACCGAAATGCCGCCGCGCAGTCCGCCCCAGGTAAGGATCTTGATGACATGGGGGCTGAAGCTGCGGAAAAAGCCCAACAGCTTAACCGGCACGGCCACGCAGACGAAACGCACCAGCAGCAGTAAGGGAATGATGATGACGCCGGCCGACAGATAACTCGCATCCCAGCTAAGCACCAGCACCTCAAGGCCGATGAGGACGAAAAGGACGACATTGAGTACCTCGTCCACCAGTTCCCAGAAGGTGTCGAGGTTGATTCGCGTCACCTCGGACATGGCCAAGAGACGGCCGCGGTTGCCGATCAGCAGACCGGCGACCACGACGGCCAGAGGACCGGATATGTGCAGCCTGCTGGCCAGAGCATAGCCGCCGGCCACCAGCGCCAGGGTTATCAGTACCTCTACCTTATAATTATCGACACTTTTGAGCAGGCGGAAGGCAATATAGCCCACTGTCAGTCCGAAGAGCAGACCGCCCAGCGCTTCCTTGACAAAAAGCCACAGCACCGTGCCGGCGGTTACGCCGTGTCCGCCAGTGGCTATCTCCAGGAGAACCAAAAAGACGACGACGGCTATGCCGTCGTTAAACAGCGATTCGCCACAGATTTTGGTCTCCAGGCTTTCGGGGACCCCTACCTTTTTGAGAATGCCGAGGACGGCAATGGGGTCGGTGGGCGAAATGAGAGCACCGAAAAGCAGGCAGTAAATACCAGGTACGGGGAGCTGCAGCAGCTGAAGGACCAGCCAGGTAAGTCCGCCGACGAGGAAGGTGGAGGAAATAGTGCCGACGGTGGCCAGGGTGCCTATTATCCATTTCTGCCTCGCCAGCCTGTTGACATCGATGTGCAGGGCACCGGCAAAGAGCAGAAAGCTGAGCATGCCATGCAACAGTGTCTCGTCGAAATCAATGCTCTCGACCAGCTGCAGGGCTCTCTCCTCATAGCCAACGTCAAAGACGCCGAGAAAAACCATGCCCAGCGATCCCAGCAGGGAGATGGCCATGACGCCTATGGTGGTCGGCAGTTTAATGAACCGGTGGTTGATATAGCTGAACAGGGCAGCAAGAGTAATAAGGGCGGCGAGAATATTGAAAAGCTTCATGAAGTTTGGCTCACGCGTGAAAGTGCCCAGTCGACCATGATGTGTAACGCACGGGGCGGCCGCAGCAGCCGACACCAGCCGCCCGGCCAGTCCTCTGGCACTGGCTGGACCCTGGTCTTTTTAGGCGATTTGTCTTGTTTTTCGAGGCCGGGTGATTATGATTGAGTTCCTGACGCAGGCCGATAGCCGGCTCCGGTTCGAAACACCAGCAGGTATTACCGATGAATGAACTCCTGTCAAACATAATCATACTGGCGCCGCCCATTCTGCTGGCGCTGACCCTGCACGAATACGCTCATGGCTATGTAGCCTACCGTCTTGGCGACCCCACCGCCAAGTCTTCGGGCAGACTGACGCTCAACCCCTTGAATCACCTCGACCCCCTGGGTACTTTGGCCTTTTTTCTCATCCATATCGGCTGGGCCAAACCCGTGCCGGTCAACGGCGCGTATTTCCGCAACGGCAGAAAGGATATGCTCTGGGTGGCCCTGGCCGGCCCTATCACCAACCTGGTCCTGGCTGTACTCAGCGCTGCAGCGGCCAAAGCCATCATGTTTCTCGCCCCGCTGATTCCCGCCACCCCCATGGCCCAGGCCGTTGTTCTGCCACTTTTCGAAATGGTGCGGGCCTCGATCTGGATCAACCTGGTACTCTGTATTTTCAATTTCCTGCCGATCCCGCCTCTTGATGGCAGCCGGATTCTCATGGGAATTTTGCCTGACGGCTATGTCCGGCCCTTCGCCTCGCTCGAGAGATATGGATTTGTTCTCATACTCATTTTGGCAGTGACGGGAGTGCTCTCCTCGCTGATTCTGCCGCTGATCTCCTTTGCCGAGGGGCTGCTGCTCTCTTAAGAGATATCGACCTGTTTTCGCCGTCTTGTAGCGGAACATTTGCATGTCAGCATTTGACACCTGCGTTCTTTTCCGCTACCCTCAAAAGAGAGGTTTCATTTCAGGCGCTACCGTCTCAGGCGCGTCTGTCTATCAGAATATGCACTCATTGGCGCGGATTTCTCCAGAAGAAACCGGCGCCGATTAATAGAGAGACGAGTATCCGCCGTCCCCATTCTTACCAGGTCGAGTGCGGAGTTGACGCACAGGAGTTTGCCGCTGCGGGCCGGTGAAAGGAGCATCAGCCAATCTGAATCCTTCTGACAAGGAGCTGCCATGCAAGGGGAAAGTACCGGTAAAGTTTTCCAGAGAGGTTTCGTTCTCCGCATCATACGCTATGTCCTCACCACCTTTCTCATCTTCGGCGTGGCCTACGCCCTGATTGCGGGTATCTATGCCACCAAGACCATCTTCAAGGTCAAGAAGAACTATGCCGTCGTCCTGGAGCGGCTCAGTGGTAAACGCCAGGCGGTAACCGATATCGGCTGGCATGCGCGTCTGCCCTTCTTCACCCGCATCGAGCAGGAGGTGACCCTCATGAACCAGAGGATGTTCCTTGGTGGCCGGATTGAGCCCATGCGCATCATTTCTCAGGAAAATGTGGCCCTGTGGACATCGGGCCTGCTCACCTATCGTATCCGCGACCTCGACCAGTGGGCTATCGAAAACCTCGATCCGATGATACTGCTCCAGGGCGACTACGACGGCATCGTCAAGGACATCCTCCAGGGGCAGTCGGTCAACAATCTCATCAGCAACCGCGAACATATCAAGGAAAAAATCTTCGTCGCCCTCAAATCGCGGCCCATCAATATCGGCGGGCCGTCGCTGGAGGAGAAATACGGTATCGAGGTGGTAAGTTTCGTTCTACGCGACACCCGTTTCGGCGACAAACTCGCCGAGGCCTCGGAGGAGAAAAAGCGGCGGCAGCTTATCGCCGAAGCGGAAAACTACGCGGCCGACCAGGAAGCCAGCAGAATCAAGAAACTGTACGCCGCTTATCTCGATGGCATAAGCGCCCTGCAGAAAGGCATCGGTGGCAGTGTAGGTTCCACGCAAGGGGCCCTGCTGCGTTTTCTCGTCCAGCAGAAATGGGCCGACGCCTATGAGAAGAATCAGACGGGACAGAACACCGTCGTCATCCAGGGCGGCATCGACGCGCCTCCCATAACGCTCCCGCTGCCACCTGCCAGAGCCCCAGAAGAGCAAGCACGCCAGGACCAAGAGGCCGCCCAACAGTAAAATCACCCACGGTGAGCCCATGCCCAAGCGCTATACCAAGAAAACGGAGCACGTACTGCTGCCGGAAAAACGTATTGCCGAGATCGAGTCGCTGGTGGCCTCCTGGTCTTACGACACCAAGGAATTCATGCGCGCCCGCCTCAATCAGTACACACCGCCTTCCGGACCGCTGTATCTTCTGACCACCACCATCAGAAAGTACTTCAACCTCAAAAAAGAAAAAAATTTCGTCATTCTGCGGGAACCGGAGATCCTCACGGACTGGCAGCGGCGTTTCGAACTCTCCGGCGAGACCATCCCCCGCAAGGCCTGGAACACTATTCTCGAGAGGGAGGTCTCCCCCAAAGACCACGCCCTGCTGCTGGCTCTGCTCAACCGGGAACTCGCCGACGTCCATATTCCCCACGAATTCGCCGAACTGCTGGAGAAGATCTACAAGGCCCATATCCGCAAAGAGTACACCTCCGACAGCGCGGTGCCCAAAGCGCCCCTGATTCTACTCACCGGCACCAGCGGCAGTGGCAAGACCGCCACCGCCATCGAAGGCATTGAGCAGATAATATTTTCCCGGGACGTCCACGCCGAAGTCGACCTGCGCCAAAAAAAGGCCAGGATCATGTCCTCCCTGCCCCTGTGGAAATCCCTCGAAGAGGTGGATCCGGAACTGGCCGCCGAAATTGAACGGCGCAAAAAGCTCAAGCGCTACAACCTGCTCTCACAGACACCGATAATCAAGTGGATTTTCAAGAAACATATCAGCCGCAACCTCAATGAGCTCGACGAGCAGCACCTGCTGGTGGATTATTCGCGCATCACCCCCAACGATTATCAGACCTCGCTCTCCGGCGAACCCGGGAATTTCCTCAAAAAGGCCTTCGGCAGACCGACGCAGACCTGCATCCGGCATATGGAAGAGGCCCACAGCGCCTTCGCCCGCACGGAGAGCTCCGGCACTGGCTCCGGCGGCGTCGAGCGGCAGCAGCGGACCCTGGTGGATACCTCTAATATAATCATAGACGAGATCATCAACGGCACCAGGGACTGTCTGCTGGTCGCCACCTCGGACCAGCCCGAAGTCTTCGACTCGGCCATCTATCGTCGTTTTGTCGAAAAAGGCGTGATTATCGACATTTCCGAATACTGGATGAAAAAGTCCAACCTCTTCGAAATCATCCGCATCGAATTGCGTCGCAACAACGTCCGCACAACCTCCGGCGAGTCGCGCCAGGAGGGAAAACTTACCCTGCTCAACCAAGACGAGCTGAACCTGGCGGTGGGCAAGTTCTACTCCATTTTCTCGGAAAGAGCCCTGAAAGTGACCCCCGCCTACGTCCGCAAGCTGATCAGTTTTCTCATATCCATCAAGGGTAATTTCCGTACGGAATATCTTGATGATTCACTGCTGGTCCGCAATGCCTTCGAACTTGTGGCCAAGAACGCCTTCGGCGACCTTTTCAAAAAGGTAGTCAGCGGTATCGACCGTAGCGCCCACTGGAGCGACTATGTAGGTGACATAAAAGACACCTTCTCGGAGATGGCCAATAACTGTCTGCTCTACCAGGTAAGCGAGGAAAAAGGGGTGGTGCTCAACGGCCCCCCCGGCAGCGGCAAGACCTTTCTGGTCAGATCCTGGCTCAGTGAAAACGCCAAGATACACGATGTCTCCACCTCGCCCAGCGCCCTTCATAATCCCTCGGACCCCATTGACGGCACCGTCGCCAATCTGAGCAAGGTCTACGACATCGCCAAAATGATCGCCCCTTCCGTGGTCTTCTTCGACGAAGGCGACTCCCTGGCTCCAAAAAGAAGCGCAACCGGCGGCTCGCCCTCGGACAGGCTGACCAACAAATTCCTCTCCATCATCGATGGCGAGACCCCGATGTTCAAGGTTTTTACGGTGCTCACCACCAACCGTCTCGACCTGCTCGACCCGGCACTCATCCGTTCGAAAAGGCTCAAGGTCCTGGAGGTATCGGGGCATCTTGGCCAACGGGATATCAGCGCGATTATCGAATCCGCCCTCGAGCACGTACCCCGGGCCCCGGATCTGAGCGTCGCCTCCATCATCGACGCCGCAAAGGGTATTTGCAACACCCCGGCCGACTATGCCGCCTTTGTGGAAAAAGCACTTTCCCTGCGGACAACGGAACTGACGGTGCTGAAGAAATTCAAGTCCATCTCGGCGATCTCCCAGGAGAAGCAACAAAAATTTCTGGTCTTCAATCTCAAGACCATCAGCGGCATTCTCGAAACCCTGGGGGCCGACCATGATCTTCAGGCCGCGCAGAAGGAATCAGCCGACGCCTTTCTCAAACGCTACAACGATGTCATCGAGCTTTTTTCCAAAGTCAGCAGCGACGACGACTACCCGCTGAGCCACTCCCACCTGCGCAATGTCCGCAAGGAGGCCTCACACAGCCCGACCCGTCGCGGCAAGATCGAGCTCGACACTTTCCTCGAGGCCGAGCTCAGCCAGGAACCGCAGAAAGGCTTCATCGTCGGCGTCGGCGCCAACGATACCGACGGCGTCCTGCTGCCGATAGCCACCAGTCTCACCTATGGCCTGACCTCGGAAAAGGTACTGGTCACCGGCGCCGTCTCGGCTTCGGGATCGGCGACCGCACAGATGGAGATGGCGGTGAAGATGACCCAGCAGTCAGCCCAGGAGGCACTGACACTGGTAAAAAACTATTTCCAGGCACTCGACCCCCAGACCAGCATGGCCAAACTCCTGGGTGAATTTCTCTCCAAGATGACCATCCACCACCAGTTGCTCTCAGCCTCATACAACGTCGGCGGTCCTTCGGCCGGTTATGCTTTGGCGCTCAATACCCTCTCGGCCATTCTCCACATTCCCATCTATCACGATTTCGGTATCACCGGTGCTCCCTGGACCAAGGGGGTAACCAGGGACGAAGTCGGCGGCTCCGTCATCATCGGCGGCCATCGCAAAAAAACGGAAAAAGTGCTCCAGTATCTGCGCAGAATGTACATGCCGCGTCAGAACTACAACAGCCTGGAGGTAGACTTTCTCATCAATTACTGGCAGCAGAACAAGGATATCCTCGGCGTCAGTCATTTCGGCGACCTGGTGCCCGAGACTATCTGGCTGGGCGAGGAGTATGAAAAACTGGTCCAGGAACTGACGGAAAAGCGCATCAGGTTCAAACTGAACAAATACCTGCACCGGAAATCCGACGACGACACCAAGGAAAGCATCATCAGACTCAAATCGACCCTGCGACAGATGGCCGAAAAGGAGATAGCCCGTAAAATTAGAGCCATCCGCAACCACCTGCAGGCCCCCCACAATGATCCGCTCGTGTCCCTGGAGTCGATATTCGAAGAAAAAAACGTGAGCGTCAAAAAGGTTATCGGCGTTTTCGACCCGATCAAGGAATACATAAACATCAACCGTTTTCTACGCAGGAAAAACTCGCGCTGAAAACCAGGATATAACACTGACTGCCGTCCTCTGGAAACCTGTAACGCGTGAAGAAATTCCCCCTGTAACGCTAAATGGCCCCGGTGCTGCTTGTCTTTCTCTCCGAAGTCGGCTCCTCCAGGCCCATTTCCTCGCTGAGAAGAGCCAAAAAGGTGGTAGCAACCTGCGGATCGAAATGGGTTCCCGTCTCGTTGATTATCAGCTTTCTCGCCCGCTCGGCAACCCAGCCGTGACGATAGGGCCGATCAGAGACCAGGGCGTCCCAAACATCGGCTAGAGCCATGATCCGCGCCCTTATATCGATTTCCTCGCCCTTCAGTCCCGACGGATAACCACTGCCGTCATAACGCTCATGATGCTGCAAAACCAGGGGGAGAATGTCCTGATAGGCCTTTATAGGCTCGAGAATCTGGGCCCCGATTGCCGGATGGTTTTTAATATCGCCATATTCAGCATCGGTTAGTTTTTCTGGTTTATCAAGAATTGCCAAAGGTATCGCTATCTTGCCGATATCGTGAAGCAGTCCTCCACGAATAACGGTCTCTACCTTTTCCTCGCTCAGGCCCATGGCCCTGGCAATGCGACCGCCCAAAGCCGACACCCTCTCAGAGTGTCCCGATGTCCATTTGGACTTGGCATCAACCGTACGTGCCAGTGCCTCGACGGTGCCCTTGGCCAGGTTATTGAGCTTTTCAACAGAGAGAGAATTGGCCAGGGCGATAGCCAGCTGACTTGAAATCTGCCGCGCCTGAGATATTTCGTCGTCGCTGAATGGATACTCTCTTTTGCGGCCCAGCAGGAGCACTCGGGCGATACTGCCGTTCACCGACAGAGGCAGACCCAAAAAACTCAGATCAGCTCTACCGGCTAAAACCTCGACTGTCTCATACCCCTTCTCATCTGTGTCGAAAACACAATATGCCCGATTACTAAAAAGAGGGTCCTGCGCTTCGGCATCCTAGTGGACAACGTTTTGACGTGGATCGCTTTGCCTTCTGCCCTCCATGATATGGAGACTGACGTGATCACGGTCAACAGAGGAATTTCTCAACAGAAGAGATATGTCGCATTGGAAAAACTCTTTTAACCGCAGCAAAGTGTCGGCAATTATTTTTTTGCGGTCCAGGGAGGACAAAATGGCCCGATCAATCTCCGCCAGTACCTGAAGGGTGCTAAACTGCTTATCGAGTTTGAAAGCCATGTCATTGAAGGAATTGCCCAGTTCTTCAAACTCATCACCGCTGTTGATCTTGACCAGGGCGCTGAAATCCTGCTTGCCGATTCTCTTGGTCCCACGCTTAAGCCGCTCCAGCGGATCGAGACTGCGGCGAATGAACAGCATGGAGAAATAGGCAATCAAGACCAGAAAGAGGAATATGATCAGAGGATAGGTGCGCTTGAAACTTTTCAGGGCCGACATGACATCGCTTCTGGATTTGCTGAGAATGATGGTCCAGTCTATCTGCTGAAAGCGCGATTCATAGAAGAGATTAGAAAGCCCGGCATAGTAGTGCCTGCCGTCCTGCTCGAAGCGAAATATACGCAGATCTCCATTGGCAGGTATGAATTCGAAATCCTCATAATCACCGCGGGGACCATTTTCACTGTAAACAATCCCGTCGCCGTCACCATTGAATACCGACAGCTCTGTCATTGGCGGCAACAGATGATTGGCGCCTATGCCCCAGAGATATTGACGCCTTACCTCGGCAACAACGACAAAAGGTGAAGATCCGGACGGAGAGATGGTGGTACCAAAATAGAATCTGGCCATACCATTATCCGACGCCGAGGTGACAGCAAAGGGTTTGGGGTTTTGCATCAGCTCCGGTGATATCAGCTCCCTGAAACTGTCATCTTCAAAGCTACCATAGAGAGCCTGGCTGTTGGCAGGCGGACGATAGATCACAATGCCAGAAAAAATTTCCTGCAGATCCCAACTGTATTCCTCCGGCAGTATCACCGGTTGACCGTCGGCAAGAATGGCCAGGCGACCGATATTCTTCATTTCGTTTTCAATCCTGATCATCCGATCAAACAGTGATACTCCGTAGGTTTTTAATTCTCTTTTCAAACGGAGCAGGCTCTGCGACTCCAGCTGTCCCACCACCTGGTAATAGGACAAGACAATAAGCGCCACCGTTGGCAGAAAGGCGCATGATAAAAAGAGCAGGCAAAAGCGCCTGGCCAGTCTGCTTTTAAGAAAGTCGGTTCCTTTTTCCATATCACGCTCTTAATATTGCGAGACCCTGCCGAAGAAGGCACCGTTATCGGCACGAACAATATCGTCCCGGCTGAGTTTGGCCGTAAATGGCGTCTTAGATTTTCCGTCTGGTCCCATGCTGTAGAGGTCAAAGTCGGTATTGACCGGGACAAAGTTAAAGTTTTTGCGCTTTTTACCATTGCCCTTGGTAGTTGCAATATTCAGATACCGGTATGGATTTCCCCAGGGATCGCGAAGAGCGCCGAGACCGGCCTCGGCAAGTGTTTCCGGAAAATGTCCGTAGGCGAGGTTGAAGGCGATGAGCTCTCTTTCCATCATGCGCATGGTCTGCAGGGTCTTCGCATGCTCCACCCGCTCAATATAATTTTTATAGTACGGTATGCCGATGGCGGCAAGAACTGAGAGAATGGTCACCACCATCATCAGCTCGATAAGGGTAAAACCTTTGTTATCTGAAAACATATGAAAGGACATAAAAAAAAGACTCAACGTATTCCAGACAACAACTTGGAGGAGTAAACAAGCAGAAGAGACGAAAAATGTGTCTTGGCACACACGTACACGGCGTCCACCATCTGGGCAGGGTGTCCTAGTGGAGAAAACCCTCGTCAGCAATCAGCCTCAAAACTGATTTGTCATTATAACTCAAGATTCAGTAGACATTCCAATGACGTGTGGCTCGTTTACCTCAATAACCGGAAGATTCTTCCTGAGTACACCCCGCAGGACAACGCCGGCTTCACCAGCTCTACCATAGTGTTCATGGTAAAAGCAAACTGCAAGCGCACCACGAGCTTATTTTGATCATACCGCTTTATCCGGCAGCGGCGAGACCGAGGGGTTCGATTACCCTGGTA
>CAKZOA010000467.1 GCA_937132035.1 uncultured Desulfobulbaceae bacterium
GACAGTACACACCATAACCAAAACCGTTGCCGATGGTCAGGCGAAGAACTTCGACGTCTTTTTGACCACCGCCATCAAATCCTAGGCCCGATATTTCATGTGTCTGCCGTAAATCCTTGCTGACGCAGAGGGTGCGATTATGCCGATGAAAGCAGGTAATCCAGCATCTTCTGCAACACCGGCAGTGTCATCTCGGCATGATGGATACCGGCGAGCAGTTCCCGCCTGTCCTGTACCCACCTGCCTGGTTGCAATTCTTCGCCGCAGTGGTCGGCCAGGATCTGCAATTCCCTCTGTGCCATCTCCAGATGGAACTGCAGGCCCACCATGCGATCATGGGCGATGAAAGCCTGATTTGCACAGGCGGCAGAAGAATAGAGATGAACGGCCTCCGGCGGCAGAGAAAAGGTATCGCCGTGCCAGTGCAGGACGGTGAGTCTGGACGGCAGGATGGCAGCAAGAGGCTCGGGCAGACTGCCGCTGCGGTTGATTTCATACCAGCCTATTTCTCTTTCGGTATTGGCATATACCGTCCCGCCCAGCGCATCGGCCAGCAGCTGAGCACCGAGACAGACTCCCAGAACCGTTTTGTGCCGCTCGACGCACTGACGGATGAACTGCCGTTCTTCGACCAGCCAGGGATGATCGGCATCATCGAAGATATTCATGGGACCACCCATGATTATGAGCATATCAAAGGCGGAAAGTGACGGCAGGGCTTCTTGAAGGTACAGGCGACTGCAGCTCAGAGTATGCCCCCGATGAACAATTTCGCCGGCGAGCCGGCCGAGGCCTTCGAAAGGAACGTGCTGAAGCCAGTGTATGTTCATGTACACCTCACGACCGCAGGAGCTGAAAACAGCACTGCATCTCCCGACAGGAATTTTTTCTCGTTTGCGTTCTTTCAGCTGTAAACACTATCTCCTGCAGACTCCTAGCGGATGGGCGGGGCAAACATAATGCCGCCTTTGCTCCAGAGATTATTGATGCCCCGTCTCAACTTCAATGGTGACGATGCCCCCAGATTGCGCTCAAAGCATTCACCGTAGTTGCCCACCTGTTTAATGATGTGATAGGCCCAGCCGCTGGCCAGCCCAAGCCCCTTGTAGCTGTCGCCGCTGAGGCCCATAAAACGCTGCACGGCCCGCAGTGGACTGGCGGCCTTGGCATCGATGTTTGTCGAGGTAATTTGCAGTTCTTCGGCGTTTATCATGGCATATAC
This sequence comes from uncultured Desulfobulbaceae bacterium, assembly GCA_937132035.1. Lineage (GTDB taxonomy): Bacteria > Desulfobacterota > Desulfobulbia > Desulfobulbales > Desulfocapsaceae > Desulfopila_A. The sequence goes on from CAKZOA010000467.1 coordinate 1,223, forward strand.
GCTCCACTTGACGATATCGAACCAGAGATCGTCGCCATGGCGGACGGCGGGACCCAGAGGAATAGTGGTGATAACTTCGGGCAGGAAGAAGGTTTCCGCCGGATTGCTCATCTTACTTCTGATTCCCTGGAGCTGGGCCCTGCCACCGGTGACAATCTGGCAACGGCCGGCCTCGAAGTCCTTGATTATCTGGCCGGGCGTATCCGAGACCACGGCTTTGTAATGAATACCGCTTTGCTGCAGATACTCGGCCAGCGATTCCTCGCAGGTTGTGCCGCTTTGCACGCAGACGTTAAACTCCTTGAGTTCAAGGATGGATTCGATATTGACGCTTTGGGCCGCCAAAAAGCCCTGAAGGTCGTAGAAGGTTACCGCAGCGAAATTAAGATTGAGCGAGGCGTCTCTGGTGAGATTCCAGGCATAATTACGTGAGAGAATATCTATTTCGCCGGCGAGCAGGGCCGTAGCTCGCTCCTTGGGCAACAGCGGCACAAACTCGACCTTGTCGGCCTCCCCGAGAACGGCGGCGGCCACCGCCCGGCAGATATCGACGTCAAGACCGCTCCAGTTACCCTTGCCGTCGACACTGGAAAATCCGGGAATCCCAGTGGAGACGCCGCAGAGCAGTTGTCCTCTCTCTCTGACCTTATCTCTGGTGAATGCCTGCGAGTCGACGGCCACCAACAGGCAAATAATGAGTGCTACAACAAACTGAAGACGTATCATAAAAAAAGACGGCACCTGTGGCCTCTGTAGAGTTTCAAGTATATGGTATGCGACCTCGGTAACTGTACCAACACAAGGGGGCATTGTCCACCACAAGCGCATTGCCGTACCTCTTTTGCCCGGCTGTTGTCTGAGCGCAGCCACCGGAACAGGTACGGTCGTATTCGCCACTACTCCTGAGGACTCAGGAAACAGTGTGCAAAAGTGACTTGCCAGCGTCGCCACGATATGGGAAAATGACGATTTCGGCCAGCAAGGCGACCTGCGGCCCATCAGACACCTGAAATATTCAGGCCGGGAAGCGCTGTCACCGCTTTGCAAGAAATACACAGGCCCTCTCCTTCTGGTTCCAACCAAGGACGGATATCCATGAGATACTCCAGCGCCAGATATGCAGCCATAGAAACACTGCAGCTGCTTGGCAACAAACACACACCGCTGCCGATCATTTTCGAGCAGGTCTGCCAGAGACAGCATCTCAAGGGACCGGACCGAGCCCTGGCCATGAACCTCATCTACGGTGTACTGCGCAACTACCAGTATCTGGAGCGGCTGATGGCACTTCTGTGCAGCCAACCGCTGAAAAAGCTCCATCCTACGGTATTCCAGGCCCTGGCCGTCGGTCTCTACCAGATTTTTTTTCTCAGCCGCATCCCCCCATCGGCGGCGGTCAACGAAACAGTGGAAGCAGCCAGAGCGGCCCGGATTCCCACAAGGCTCATCGGTTTTGTCAACGGTGTGCTCCGCCAAAGCATCCGCCGGCAGCAGGCGCTGCCGCAACCTGGCGAGCCTGGAGATGACGGCAGACCCATTTACAACCATCCCTCCTGGCTTATTCGACGCTGGCTCGCCAGATTCGGCAGGCAGGAGACCGAGGCTATCTGCCGCAGCAACAACGAGCGTCAACCGCTGACGCTGCGCCTGACAGCATTGAGCCCCGGCCGCAATGAGTACATCGCCCGATTGACAGCGATCGGCATCGACGCCCGCTGCGGAGACTATGCGCCGGACGCGGTAGTTCTGGACAACTTCCACGGCGGTATCGACACCCTGCCGGGATACCATCATGGTCACTTCCAGGTGCAGGGGGAGGCAGCTCAACTTTGTACACTGCTGCTGCAGCCCTCTGTCCGTGACGGACGCTGGCTCGACGCCTGCGCCGGGGTCGGCGGTAAAAGCCGCCATCTGCTCGAACTGATCGACCATCTGCACGGTCGCCTGGTTGCCGTTGAACCGCAACCCCATCGGCAGAAAATGTTTCGAGAAAACATGGCCGCGGCAAAGATGGAAAAACGCTGCCTGCTTTTCCCGGGGAGTCTCGAGCAGTACGCGGCCGGCAACTCTCAAAAATTCGACGGTATTCTTGTCGATGCACCCTGTTCAGGCACCGGCGTCTTGGGCCGACAACCCGATATACGCTGGCGGCGACAACCTGAGGATATCTGCCGTTACGCCGCCCGCCAACGTCAGCTTCTCCGCCTGGCCGCCAGACTTCTCCGACCCGAAGGTGTGCTCGTCTACGCCACCTGCTCCCTGGAAGTCGAGGAGAACGACGAGGTCGTCTCATCTTTTTTAGAGGAAAACAGTACTTTCCAGCTCTCAGATAGTGGCCTCTACCTGCCGCAAACAGCCGACCCCCTCGTCAGGGACCAGTACTTTCAACCTCGGCCTTCCGAGGGCATCGACGGCTTTTTCGCCGCCCGGCTTGTCTGCAATATCTCTGATGATTAGTTTTTTGATGACACGCAATCAGGTCCTGTATTACATTCTCGGACCAGACATCACCCACCCATCATACCCACAACAGGATACTTTATGGCAGAAATACGCAGTACCATGGACATGGTAATGGAAAGGGCGGCCAAGATGGCCGCTGAAGCCAAGGACGACACCGGCGGAGAAGAAAGCCAGCACCAGGGCATGCGCCTGGCCGCCGATTACCTTCAAGGAGCAGATATCGATCTCTCGGCCCGGTTGCACGAATACGGCCCGGCTGAACAGCCGGCGGTACTCCAGGGCATTGCCGACACGCTGCTGCGCAACATCGTTTTGCCCCGCGATGAGATACTGCTGGAAAACAGTCTCAAAGCCCTGGCCGGAGTCGCCGAACTGGCCCCGGGCGATGTGTCCTCCATCAGCCAGGAACTGCAGCAGATACTCAGTCAGTACAGTCAGCACAAGGAGCAGATGCAGCAGCAGCTCGACGACGCCATCCGCTCCCAGCTCGAGCAGAAACTCGCTCAACAGGGAACACAGCTCACCGACGACATGAACATCAACCCCGCCATGCATCCGCAGTACCAGGAAGAGCTCGAGAAAATGCTGAGCAACCTCAATGGCCAGTATAATGAGGCCCTCGATCAGAGAAAGCTGCAGATCAAGCAGCGGCTGACGGCCACAGGGTAAGGCCTTCCCTTTATGGATTACTCCTCGCGACTGGCCGGAATAAGGCGCAGCATGGCCGCCAGAGCTCTGGACGCCATGCTCGTCAGCCAGCCTGAAAACAGGCGCTATCTCAGCGGCTACAGTGCTGCCGACCACGGAATTGCCGAAAGTTCAGGACTGCTGCTGATTGTCCGCAGCGGCTCCACCTATCTGCTCACCGATTTCCGGTTCAGGCAACAGGCCGAGGCCGAAACAGAAGGTCTGACCATCCTCGTCTATGCAAAAGGCATTTTCGCTCTGCTGAAAACACTGCTGCCCGAACTCGGCATCGGCCGTCTCGGCTTCGAATCAAGCTATACCCTGCACTCGACGGCACAGAGACTTTTCGATTTAGGACGCCTTGCCGATATCGACATGATCCCCCTGAAGGGAATTGTGGAGAAGATGCGTCTTGTCAAGAGCGAGGAGGAAATCCAACACATTCGACGATCGGTTCTGCTTAACGAGCAGGTATTCCAAAAGGCCTTCAAAATGCTGCCCCGGATGGAGACCGAAATCGACATGGCCCTGGAAATCGCCGCCGAAATGCGCAGACAGGGCGGCGAACGGGAAAGCTTCGAAACCATAGTAGCCGCCGGTCCCGCAAGCTCGCTGCCCCACGCCGTGCCGGGCAGACGAGAGATCGAGCCCAATACGCCGGTGGTCGTCGACATGGGCCTTGTCCTCGACGGCTACTGCTCGGACATGACCCGTTCCTTTTGTCATGGCAAACCGGATGACAGGTATTTAGAAATTCATCGCCTTGTACGCCGCGCCCAGCTTGCCGGTATAAGGGCCGTCCGTGCCGGAGCAAGAGCAAGCGATGTGGACAAAGCCGCCCGCAGCATCATCGCCGAGGCGGGCTACGGCAAAAATTTTGGTCATGCACTCGGCCATGGAGTTGGCATGGCCGTACACGAGGAGCCTCGGATTTCTCCAAAAAGCAGAAAAAAATTACGCTCGGGCATGGTCATCACCATCGAACCGGGCATTTACATTCCCGGCTGGGGAGGCATTCGCCTCGAGGATATGGTGGTGGTCCGGGAAGATGGCTGCGAGAACATCAACACCGATACCACCTGGCTCGATAAATGAACATTGCGGTTCCGGTGTACCCCTCAGCCGGTCAAGGCACCTCTTCTTTACCCGGACTACGCCACAATCGTCTGTATTCATGTTGTCCGGGACGAAAAAATGAATTCAACCTTTGGAAAACAGAACAATGCGACAGATAGTTATCGATGAGCTCTCCCCCATGGAGCGCGACAATATTGACTCCTACCTCAAACGGACACTGAAGAGCGGTCCGATGATCGGCCTCTACTGGATTGAATTGAGCCCCGACCTGCTTTCCAGGGACCAGCAGGGGCACGACGAGTGCGGTCCCTTCTATCTCGGCGTCGAGGTCGAAGAACGGCGAGTTCTTTTTGAACTGCTGGTCCGCAGCACCGTCAAGCTGCACTGCAGTTGCATTGCTCATGCCACCCCCGCTCAGCGCCAGTTCGTTTTGAATTTCATCGACACAATGGTAGCCGAAGAACAGATCACCTCGTGAATACACTGCCATTGACTCGAACCACGCATGGCATACATTATGCTCATACATCCATTTCCCTATGCCCCCTCCTTTGGCCGGGAAACCGCAAGAGGTATTGAATGAGAGTATACACCCTTTTGTTTGTTCTTTTTTTTGTCGCCGCCTGCGCCGTCAGCCCCACCGGCCGGCAGCAGCTGATGCTGGTTTCACCGGAACAGGCAATTGCCGCCTCTAAAAGCGCCTACGTACAGACACTGGCCCCGCTGAAAAGATCCGGCAAACTCGACCCCGACCCCCAGGTATCCTCGCGTATCAGGGCTATCAGCGGCCGGATTATCGCCCAGGCCGTGCGCCTCTACCCGGCGACCTCTGAGTGGCTGTGGGATATACGAGTCATCGATGAACCGGACACCATCAACGCCTGGTGCATGGCCGGCGGCAAAATGGCTATTTACACCGGCCTGCTCAACACGATCGTGCCGACGGATGATGAACTTGCCCAGGTCATAGGTCATGAAATATCGCATGCCATCGCCCATCACACAGCCGAGAAGATGTCCGTGGCCCTGGCCTCGCAGATCGGTCTGTCAACGGTTGCCATCGTCGCCGGCGACAGCGCCCGTTCCAACGCCACCCTGGCCGGTGCCGCACTGGCCGCAGGCCTTGCCATACAGCTGCCCAACAGCCGGCGGGCGGAAACGGAGGCCGACCGCATCGGCATCGAGCTTGCCGCCCGCGCCGGCTACGATCCGCGCGCGGCCGTCACTCTCTGGCAGAAAATGGCAGAGGCCGGCGGTGCGGGCACCCCACAGTTTCTCAGCACCCACCCGAACCCGATAAACAGAACAGCCACTTTGCAAAGCCTGATACCGGAAATGATGCCCTATTACCGGCAGCAGTATCAGCGTCCCGTCTACACTTTCAGGCAAAATACCCTTTCACTGGACTGACCATGAAGCCCGACGACCACCCTCTGGGAGAACCAATACTGCGAACGCTGGCCATGCCTGCCGATACCAACCCACACGGTGACATTTTCGGAGGCTGGATCATGTCGCAGATGGATATTGCCGGCGGAATACTCGCCAAGGAGACTGCGGAATCACGGGTTGTCACCGTCGCCGTCGACTCGATCACCTTCCACCGGCCGGTCCACGTAGGCGACGTAGTCTGCTGCTACGGCAAGGTTTTAAGAGTGGGTACGACTTCGATCACCATTCACCTGGAAATCTGGGTCAAGCCTTCCATCCAGGGCCCGAAACTGGAAGAACAGAGCCGCTACAAGGTAACCGAAGCAGCCTTCACCTATGTGGCGGTGGACGATGAAGGCAATAAACAGCCGGTAATGCAACGCCTCTAGCCCTCACTCTCCCATCATGAAATGGCAAAAAAGTTCTCAGGGTCAGAAGCGCAGGGCAATGGCACTGATATCGTCGTGGATTTTGAAGCGGGGATAGGTGGTACAGGAGAGATCCTCAAGCTGGGTTTTCCGCACCCTCTGGTGAAGCGTGTACAGGCCGCCACGCTCATAGATATCAAGAAAGGTCTGCATGTCCCGTGCTGCCAGAGGATTTTTTCGCGGCAGATCCAGACCGTCGCTGTAGATGATAATGTCGCGGACACCGGCCAGCGCCATAGTGCCATGATCGAGAAAGGTCAGTGCTTCCGCTTCGCCGCTGAAGACACCATAGTCTCTATTCATCCCCCTTCTTACCCGGAGAATTTCAGCGGCCATGACCTCCATGATTCCTGCAGTGGCGCCTCCTGCCTTACGGCGCCACGACTGCAGGGTGGGGGCATCATGATCGTATTCTCCCGTCAAAACCGTGTGGCGGCCGTCGCTATGCACCACGACGATACGACAATCGCCGATGCCGCACCAGGAAAAATGATCGTCCTCCAGCCTGACCACTGCGGCCGAGGCTGACCAGAGTTCCTCCTTGCACCGAAAATCGACTCCGGCATCTTCTGCCCGGACACGGATCGTCTCATTGGCTCTACGGGCGGCGGCGAGAAGGCCACCGTCTTCTGCGGCAAAAGTATCATGGCAGGCCTGGGCAGCCAGGTATCCGCCCGTATGACATTCTCCCGTATGGCCGCAGGCGTACATGGCAGGCATCAGGCTGGTGGCGCCGTCGAAGACACCGAAGGTCCGTTTGCCGACGAGCACCATGTCTTCGTTAACCTCGCCGCTGCCTTTTTCCAGCAACGAGCTGATCTGCGGGCCTTCGCAAAAAACTCTGCCAGCGGCAGCCGGCGTAAACTGTTCTGGTTCAATATACATGCAGCTCCCTGTCGATCGAATATTTCAGACTACGTTGCAGACCACTATAGGCAGAAACGGGGCGGAGAACAAATCGTTTATACCTATGTCTTGAAACTCACTCATAGCCCAGGGACATAGCCCCTGCGATCGCCTCAATCAGATACCACATTTCATCTGTCTTGCTGTCTTCAAAGTGCTGATATCAAGGGTGCAGTTGCGATAAAGGAATGCGCTGCCGGATATCGAGTCCGGCCTGCCGGCAATAGTCTTCATTGAGACCGGCGAGGCGGGCATTGAACGAATCCATGAAGAGAAGTGTTTCCTCGGTAAAGACAAAGTCGTCAGCGAAATTCTCGGGACAGGCCGAGACCTCCACAACACCACCATCGCCTCTATACCCGATCGGCAGCCCCTGGGTACGGCACAGCAAAGGGCGGCATGCATATATGGTGCAGCGGTCGTTTTCAAGAAAAGAGCAGTGGCCGGCGGCCCTTCCGTGACCTTTCGGTAAACAGTGGCGGCAAATATGAGCCGCCTCCAGAGAAAAGACACTGAATGGTATGCAGCACCCGCTGCAGCCGGGACGACACTGCAGTATATTCTGCGGCAGGGCCTTGTTCAGCCGCTGTATCTCCACATCAAGGTCATCGACTAACTCATGATAGAGCCTGTGGATGATATCGTCGATGGCCGGCAGGTGTGGCTCTTTCATGGCAATACTCCTTGTTTTTACCGGTTGCAGGTTGTCTTACATCGGCCACTATAAGAACTCGGCCAATACCAATCAACGGCCTTCGAGATCAATCCTCCGTCCAAGGTGATTTCCGCTGATCGTCGCTTGCCGGGCACCGGAGAAAAGGACCACACACCTCCCACATACATCTTGCACCCCGGCTGACAATACAGTACCATTCCTAACATATCAGGAAAGCTCATTAATGGGATCACCCCAGGGACGCGCACCTCGCCTTCCAGCAGAGTCGGTGTTTCACAGGGTGGTCCTCGAAGAAGGCTCAGTTTTGCCGGAGAAAACCATGTACTGCCGTATCGTCTTCTGTAGTGTTTTTCTGTTGACTCTTGTCGCCTGCGCCGTCAAGGCTCCGCCGCCGGTCGAATTTACCGCCCCCGTCCAGAAAATCGACTATGTCGATGAAGTCCGACCGATACTGAAAAAGCGCTGCGTCGTCTGTCACAGCTGCTACAATTCTCCCTGTCAATTAAAACTCAGCTCCTACGAGGGCCTGCAGCGCGGAGGCTCGCGCACGGCCGTCTACAACGCCCTCAGGCGCACGACCATGGAGCCGACCAGGCTCTTCGTCGATGCCCAAACCACCGAGCAGTGGCGACAGAAGGGATTTTACAGCGTCACCGACAGCACCACCACCTGCGGCGGCAACAATTCCACCATGCTGCAGCTGCTGGCCCACAAAAACGACCATCCGATGCAGTCAGGGGAGAGGTATTTCGCCGAGTCCTCCGATCTTATCTGTGCCGACTCCGACAAACGTCTGGGCCAGTACTTCAAAAAACACCCCAACGGCGGTATGCCCTTCGGCTTCCCCCCACTCACCAGCCAGGAATACCAAACCATTGCCGGCTGGCTGGTTCAGGGCGCCGAAGGCCCAAACCCGTCGCAGCTGAGCCTCGAAGAGGCAATCCCTGACGCCGATGCCGACAAAATCCGGATATGGGAGCGCTTTTTCAATGGTGACGCCAGCAAACAGCGGATGACGGCCAGATACCTCTACGAACATCTCTTTCTCGCCCACATCTTTTTCGATACCGGCTCGGGTGTATACTATGAGCTCGTCCGCTCAAGGACCGGTCCCGGCAGCCCCATCGACATCATCGCCACCACCCTGCCCTATGAGGATCCGGGCAAGGATGTCGACCGCGTATACTACCGCTTCCGTAAAATCACCTCGATTATCGTCCACAAAACACATATCACCTTCAAACTCAGCGATGATGCCTATAACCGTTATCAGAAGCTGTTTATCGACAGCCAGTGGCTGCACGAACCGGTTCGGCTGAAAGGGTACACGGATATCGACAACGCCAATCCCTTTGCCGTCTTTGAACAGATACCGCCCTCATCACGCTACCGCTTTCTCCTCGACAACATCCACTACATCATCATGACCTTTATCAGGGGACCGGTGTGCAAGGGCCAGGTGGCATTAAATGTAGTGCGCGATCATTTCTGGCTGCTCTTTCTCGACCCTGAGTATGACATCAGCGTCAACCGGCCGGGCTTTCTCCACGCCAATCTGGGTCTTCTCGAGATGCCCCTGATGGAAGCCGACAGCTGGCATCTGTTCGAGTCTACCCTGAAACGAAGCTACCGCAAGAAGTCCTCGCGTTTTACCGCGGTTCGGCAGCGTGCCTATGACATCACCTATCGCTACCGCGAGCTTGACCATCGGGCCATCTGGGCGGGGAGCGAACCAGGGGACACGCCTCTGCTCACCGTCTTCAGGCATTTCGATTCCGCCTCGGTTCATGCCGGCGCTCTCGGGCCGCTGCCACGGACCCTCTGGGTCATGGACTATCCCCTTATAGAGCGCATCTACTACTCCCTGGTTGCCGGCTTCAACGTCTTCGGTCCACGCTTTCACCAGCTGGCTATACGGGTCTACATGGATGAGCTGCGTCAGGAGGGCGAGACATATTTTCTCGATTTTATGCCAAAAAGCCGACGAGAACCTATGATGCGCGACTGGTATGGCTCTATGGATATCACCACGAAAAAGATCGACTACTCCATGTCGGAACTTGAAGCCGGATTCGTCTTCAGCAGCGAAGAAAGTGACCCGAAAAGAGAATTCCTCGAATACCTTGTCAACAACCACTTTCTCAAAACCCTGGGCATAACCTTCGACGAAAACTATCGTTACCAGGACGAGCCCCCTGCCGTCATGCCGGAAAACTATGAGACCTTTGACAATTACGTTCAGGCATTCAAGGCCACCGCCCAAAACTCTACCTCTTTTTACACAACGGTGAAGAGCCACAATGCCAACCTGGCCTATATCCGCATCATGGTGGACGACGACGAGGCCAACGACATCTATCTTTCCATGCTCATCAACAGATGGCATGACGATGTCACCACACTCTACGGGGAGGAAGACCGGCTGCGGCCGGAGAAGGACACCGGCGTTTTTCTAAGAAGGTTCGTCGGCTCCTACCCCAACTACTTCTTTGAAATATCAAAAGAAGACATACCAGACTTTCTTCACCTGCTGGCTACCTTCAACGCCTCTGCTGAGCATGTGGAGGCACTTAACAGGTGGGGAGTAAATAGAATGCAGTCCAATTTCTGGGAGGTCTATGACCGCTTTCAGAAGCGTTTCGACGAGAGCGAAGAAATCGACGGCGGGCTCATCGACCTTAACAGGTACTACAACCTGGCTTTGGAGGACCGCAACTGACAGCGATACTGCTCTTTTCCTGGAATCTGAGGGCGAACTGGGCTCCGCCGACAGGTTCATGGAGCCGAAAATCGATTAGGCTTTTTCTGCAGACATCACAGCCATAGGTATGGGGCCTGAGAAGATGTTGACAGAGCTGACTCATGCCATATTCTCTCTATACCTCCTTTGAGAGAACCCCAATCTTTGCCGCTATGGATCACAACAACGACCACTCTACAATCGACTACAACCGCTCCTTCGCCGTCGGTGTCCTGCTCAACGTGGTTTTTGTCGCCATCGAGGCGGGATATGGTATGTATGCCGATTCCCTGGCCCTGATTGCCGATGCCGGCCATAATGCCAGTGACGTCGTCAGTCTGCTGCTGGCCTGGGGTGCCAATGCCCTGGCGGCAAGAGCGGCCACGGAGAGAAGAACCTATGGTTTGGGCAAGGCCACGGTATTGGCCTCTCTCGCCAGCGCCGTAATTTTGCTTACAGCCCTCGGCGGAATTGCCTGGGAGGCGCTCGGCCGCTTCCGTCACCCCCAGGAAATTTCCGGAATGACAATCATTATTGTGGCCGCCATAGGAGTTGTCATCAACACCCTGACCGCCCTGCTCTTCTACAAGGGTCAGAAACACGACCTCAATATCCGCGGCGCCTTCCTGCACATGGCCGCCGACGCCGCCGTTTCCTTGGGCGTGGTCGTAGCAGGCATCGTCATTATAACCACCTCCTGGTACTGGATAGATCCGGTTGTCAGCCTGGTGATTGTCGTGGTTATTTTCATAGGCACCTGGGGATTGCTGCGCGACTCCCTCAACTATGCCGTCGACGCCGTCCCCAAAGACGTCGACACCGCCGGAATTAAAACGTTTCTTCACAGTTTCGATCATGTCATCCGCATTCACGACCTTCACATCTGGCCGCTGAGCACCACCAGAATTGCCCTTACTGTCCACCTGGTGGTCGACAGCGATACTCTCGACAACGCCTTTCTGTCAACATTGCAGAAGCATCTTCACGACTATTTCGGCATTGAACATGCCACCATTCAAGTAGAAAACGTGGCAGGAGCGAAAATCTGCATGCTCGATGAGCATGCAAACGGTTAGGCCGAATATTTTCTGAAAATGGAGGGTGCGTCAGGGTGTATAATTATCAAAGAGTGCTCCCATTTGCCCACTCAAGCGCCCACCAGAAGCGGTCGTGGAGAGAACATCGACTCAACCGGTCAACCTTCCCAGGAAAGCTTTTTTGACCCCCTTTTCCTGTTGCATTTGGTTGTTAGATGTGGGAGAGTGTCAGAAACCTTTACCCTTAAACAACATTTTCTCCAACAGAGGTGCAGCCATAAACGAAAATTGGTTTTCCCGCTACATGGCCGCACAATGCTACGTCTGGCGCACCCAGCTGCTAAGTTATCGGCAGAGCGTCATACATTTTTGCCGCTTTGCCGGCAATGTCGTCATCAGCCATCGACTCGTGAAGAACCCAGGCAGGGAAACATGGGAATTCAAACATATTTTGCCATAGCGCAACGATACAGCAAGGAAGAACTGGCTGAGCAGATCGAGATCGTCAGCACAAGCCCGGTTCTATCCGGTCTGCTGGAAACGGTCAACGGCGTCCTCGCAATGACCGCAGACAGGTAATCGCCTTCAACAACCGCTTTTTTGAGATGCTGGGAATCGGTGATCAGCAGCAGCTTGGTCTGCGACCGGGAGAAATCCTTCAGTGTACCTATGCCCGGGACGAGCCCTCAGGTTGCGGCACCACCAGGCAATGCCGTAGCTGCGGCGCAGCCGTGGCCATGGTCACGAGCCTTGCCGAGAACCGGCCGGCGGAGAGGGTGTGCGTTTTGCGCAGCAAACAGGGGAATTCCGAAGTAGATCTGGCATTCAAGGTACATGCCCATCCCATCACCATGGAAGGCAGGAGATTTCTGCTGCTTTTCCTTCAGGATATTACCAGGCTGCAGCAGCTTGCCGCCCTGGAGCGAAGCTTCTTTCATGATGTTAACAATCTTATGTCCGTTCTCGTCGGCGCCAGCGAACTCCTTGCCCTCAACGAAGAGTCACCGCTTGCCCTTACGATCCATAAAGCGGCACTGCGCCTGCAGCATGAAATCACCATCCAACGCTATATCTCCGAAGGAGGAGTCTCCAACTACACCCCCACGTGGCGCATCACTACGCCACGGGAGATCTTTGCCGAACTCCGAAGCTTTTTCGGGAGTCATCCAGCCGCCCATGGAAAATCTCTGTCTATCGATGATCGTTTTGACCAGCTGCAGATTCGAACCGATATATCTCTGGTGCTGCGTATACTCTCCAATATGATTCTCAACGCCTTCGAAGCAATCACCGGGGAGGACGAGGTCCGGCTTTGGCTGGAAAAGGACGAAGATCTGCTTACGTTCTGCGTTTGGAACAGCTCCGTCATCCCCAAAGACCTCCGCAGCAGAATTTTTCAACGCAACTTCAGCACGAAACAACAGGAAGGCAGAGGAACAGGCACTTTTTCCATGAAATTGCTGGGAGAAAATATACTCGGCGGCCAGGTGGATTTCAGCTCCTCGACAGGTGAAGGTACGCTCTTTACCCTGACCATTACCTGTTAACCCCGATTTTTTTTTATACAAGTAGATGCCACACCACCGTTTTCCCTCAAGGCATCAAGCAGTTGCCAGCTTCAGAAAAGCCCCAGAGAACTCAGACGCTTTATGGGGCCACAACCAAGATTCGAAGCCGGTTTTCAGTACTACAGGGCGTTGACGCCATCGCCGGTAATGCCATACTTGCAGCGGACTGGACTATCGAGCAGATTCTTCTTCTTGAGTTTGGAGATTTCATCGCTGACCAGTTTTTTGTCGATGCCGGTGACTTCGGAAACATCTTTTGCCCCCAGCGGCTCTCCACTGTTTTTGAAGGCTTGGAGTATTTTCTTCTGTTCTTCAGTCAGCCCCTGTTTGGCCCCACATGAACATCCTGCCATCG
>CAKZOA010000468.1 GCA_937132035.1 uncultured Desulfobulbaceae bacterium
CAAAAAAACCTGTATACATCATGAGCGTGTCTGGCACATCAGTCGTTGATGGGACAGCTAAATGCGGAGGCGAAGCGGTGAAGTCAGGGTTTTGGGGTGGCTGTTGGCGGGTCATTTCTATGACTCCTCGAGAAAATACGTGCTATAAAAAATCATCTACGTAAATATCTGGAAAGTTTTACAAAAATATGTCAATTTTTTTCATCCTTACTTTCTGTAGAGAGTAACAAAGCGGAGGCACAAGGGTATAGTCCAAAGGATGATTTTTATACTGAAGGCTGGTCGACTTACCATGTAAAACGTTATTAGACGACCCATTTTAGTTGCATATAATAACTTGTAATAAATAGAAAAATTTACATGAACATATAAATTTTGGAAGTAACCAAAGAGGATTATTGCTGAATATAGATGTTGACGTCCGTTTTTTTCAACGCTACGATAGATAATCAATTTCAGGTGCCTATCAGTGACTTGGAAACGTTTTTCAAGTTTATTGAGGAAAAACATTTCGCCAAGGAACATATTCCCCTCCGGGGGAATAGAAACGAGTCCCGCTTTTTTCAGTGGGATTAGGGCTTAATTGGGAATCCCGTGAAAATCGGGAATGGACCCGCCGCTGTGATCCTGCCTTTAGAAAAGGAACCCTCTCGACACTATATGCCACTGTGATGACTCATCATGGGAAGGCGGTCAGAAGAGGGTGGGAAAGTCAGAAGACCGGCCTGAAATACAGATAGCCAAACTTCGTGGATTATCGTTTGCTATCAGATCTCGTGGTAAAAGGGGCATCCCCGGATCATTCGTTTTTGAATTGGTCCGGGGATTTTTTTTTACCGGGCTGTAACGAAAGGTGGGAAGAGTAAGGAGAGCGGATATGATCGAAGAAAAAAAACGGAGGGTTAAAAAGGCAATAAAAACCTCTAAGAAAAAAACGGTAGTACCCAAAAGAACGTCTACCTACTGTAAAATCCTACGCCTGACGGCAGCAACAACCCTTTTACTTACGGGTGTATTTCAACTCAAGGTTGTTCGTGCTGCTGAGGAGGAAGTTCCATTAATGGATAAAGTGATCGTTACAGCCTCCAGGCAGGAAGAAAAGATTGCTTCTGTTCCTGCCAATGTAACCGTTATCTCAGCACAGGATATTGCCCGTTCACCTGCGGAAACGGTTCCCGAGTTGTTACGGTCCACTGCCGGGATAGTAGTTAACGATATTACGGGTAATGGCCGCAATATTAATGTTGATCTCAGAGGATTCGGTGAAACGGCGCCTCTAAACACTTTGTTGCTGATAGATGGCCGCCGGATAAATCAAGCGGATTTAAGCGGTGTCGACTGGACCCTGATTCCCAAAGACAGAATTGAGCAAATTGAAATAATTCACGGCGGTCGGGGAAGTGTTTTATATGGGGATAATGCCGCCGGCGGGGTTATTAATATTATCACCAAAAAGGGGGAGGAGCTTCTTTTTTCCGGTGGGTTGGCTGGGGGAAGTTACCAAACGCTCCTTTCTAGACTGGCAGTAAGCGGTTCTACAGAGAGTCTAAGCTATTCCCTCAGTAGCAACTTTCGGACATCGGACGGCTATCGAGACAACGGTGGCACTGATGCCAAGGATCTGGGCTTGAATCTTGAGTATTTTGCCTCTGATCGTTTTAATGTCGCTCTTACCAGTGGCTACCATGAAGATGAAACAGAGGTTCCAGGTGCCTTATTATTGAGTGAATTAGCAAGCGGTGTGCCGCGGACAGCAAGTACCACGCCTGATGACTTCGCTGACACCAAAGATTATTACGCTCAGCTCGTCCCGGAGATATACTTCACTGAAAATAGCTATGTTAAACTGGAAACTTCTGCGAGGAGAAGAGAAAATGACGCATTCTTCTCTTTTATTGGCGGATCGTTTAATGCGGAAACCGAGATTGATACACTGACAGCTTCTCCGCAAATAATCATTAATGAAAAGCTCTTCGGTCGTGACTCAAAGTTGATTGTAGGTTTCGATTATAGAAAAAACGAGCAAGATCTTGAGAATGAATCGGTCTTTTTTGGTACACCTACCACTGCATCTTTTGAGCTTTCAAAAGAGGATATGGGAGTGTATGGCAACGCAGAAGTGTCAATTACAGAGGAACTGAGTGTTTCTGGTGGATTTCGTCATGATCAGGCAGAATTCGAATCTTTTTCCGCCGGTATTTCCGACAGCATAACCTTGGACGAAAATGTCTATAACGGAGGGCTGACCTATACATTCTCAGATAGTGGCTCTGCGTATATTAGTTATGCAAAAAGTTACAGATACCCTGTACTTGACGAATTATTCAGCTTCTTCACCAACACTTTTGATACCACTCTCAGACAGCAGACAACAGATGATTTCGAACTCGGAATGCGTGCTCAATTTGGTCCGGGTATCAATGTAAGTGTGAATCTATTCAGATTGGATACACAGGATGAAATATTTTTCAATCCTGTAAGCCTTGCCAATGAAAACTTAGACGGTGACACGATACGACAGGGTATTGAGTTAAAAGCCAGTAAGAAATTTTCAAGAATCCTGTTAAAGGGCAGCTACACATTCAGGGATACGGAAATAGATGGCGGTACATTTGATGGTAATGAAATACCAAATGTGCCGCGTCATCAATTTACCATTGGTACGGAAGCAGAAATCCTTGAAAACGTTCAATTTAATATGGATGGGTCATATATTGGCGAAAGACCATTTATTTCAGATTTTGCCAATGCAGTCGATGATCAGGAAAGCTATTTTTACCTTACAGCCAAATTGGCGTATATATTTGAAAAAGGATCGGCATATGTAACTGTAAAAAACCTACTTGACGAGGAATACTCGGAATTTGGTGGACTTAACTTCCTGGGAGCCCCGGGTGTTCAGCCGTCACCAGGTATTAATTTCCTGATTGGAGCAACTTTTGATATCTGACATCTGCGGATATATCCCCTCAAGGTCAATGAAAAAAGCCCCGTCTATCGGGGCTGATCTCTAAAAGAAATTTAATGAATGGTTTTCTGCCGTAACCGGATTAAACCGCAACTGCTTGTCAAGGAGGCAGGGATGTTTGAAATTATCCTAAAGGGTGGAGTGGTTATGTATCCTTTACTTGCCTGCTCCGTATGTGTATTGACGATCATCATTGAACGAGCCCTATTCTGGGCCGTTATCAACCGACGACACAATTCTCAGCTCATAAACGAAGTGCTGAATAGTTGTCAGCAGGGAGACTGGGAGCTTGTCAAAAAGAAAACTGTGGGTTCCAAGGATTACGCCATCCGTGTTCTGGTAAGCGGTATCGTGCACAGAAAATTTTCCATGACCAAAGCAATGGAAGTCGCAGCAATACAGGAAGTAGTGAAAATGCGTCGCGGAATCGGCGTCCTTGATACAATGATCACCGTGGCGCCCTTGCTAGGTATACTTGGCACGGTTATCGGTATTATTTTATCTTTTGATATGCTGGCTATAGAGGGCATTGAAAACCCCCAGGCTGTTACCGGAGGTATTGCCCAGGCCCTCATCACTACAGCTACCGGCCTCACCATAGCGATATTGGCCGTTATTCCCTTTAATTATTTTAATGTCAAGGTGGAGCAGGCTGTCCAGAAAATGGAACAGTATGCTACAAGTCTTGAAATAGTTTATGAAAAATTACCACAGGATTCATCAAACGGAGACAACCTGTGAAAATCAATATTGCAAAGCGAAAGGGACCACGCATCGAAATGCTGCCTTTGATCGATATTGTTTTTCTGCTCCTGGTTTTCTTTATTTATGCCATGCTGTCGATGGCCGTCCACCGTGCCTTGCCGATCGCTCTGCCGAAATCCGGGACGGCAGAAGTTGATAATCGGCCACAAATAACGTTATCTATAACCCATGACGGATCTGTCTATACAGACAAACAGATGGTTGAGGTGGCTGATTTAGTGACAATCCTTCAAAGTAAGTCCGTGACTGAAAAGGAAAAGGGAGTGCAGGTCTTTGCTGACCGAATGGTTGAGTATCAGCGTCTCTTTATGGTGCTGGACAGTATCAAGAAGGCGGGAATTTCACAGATATCATTGCAGGCTGAAAGAGATGGAGGATCTTAAAAGACATATTTTTCCGGTAATTGCAGCCATTGCCCTGCATGGATTTCTGCTCAGTTTCAAATTGCCGAAACAGCAAATGTTGGAGCCGGCTCTCCGGGGGAATCCGATCAAGGTTGAGATAAATGCGTTCTCCCCCAAGGCTGTCGTTGCTAAGAAGAGAGAATTTAAAAAAGAAGAAATCATTCCAAAGGAAATACACCCCCAAAGGGCCGTGCAGAAAGAAGTCATCACCCAGCCGATTGTCATCCCGAGACAACAGAAAAAAATACTGGTAGAACCGGAACGAAACGAAAAAAAAGTAGCTACTGAAGATAGAGTTGAAGATATTGATCATCAAAATAGAGATTTTGAAAAACAGTTATCAGACAACGTCGATGAGGGTCGGCTGAAAGAGAAAAAGCCAATACCCTCGATACAAAAGAAAGCAATGCCAATCTATCGGCAAAACAGGCCGCCATCATATCCTCTGATGGCGAAGCGGAGAGGGTATGAGGGAGAGGTCCTGCTGAGTGTATGGGTTGATGCCGAGGGTGTGGTGACTGAAATCAAAATCAAACACTCCAGTGGACATCTCAGCCTGGACAGGGCTGCTTTGAAGACGGTAAAAGGCTGGTCTTTTACACCGGCCACTGCGGGCGGTAGACCTGTGGACATGTGGGTTGATGTGCCAGTAGAATTTCAGTTGAAGTAGAGATGGGAAATATGGAAATAATAGCCAGGAAAGCCATTCGTATAAAAATATCCGGATTAGCACTGCTTATATTTTGCCTTTTATTTACTTTCGCTGTCGCTCCGGCAAGTGGCAGGTTGATGGTGGACCAAACAGGCGAAGAGATCGAATTGCCGACAAAACCTGAAAGAGTGTTAGCCTTGGCTCCAAGCATAACCGAGATGGTTTTTTCGTTACAGGCTGAAGAGAATTTGGTAGGGGCTACCCGCTATAGTAACTTTCCCGCGGCTGCAAAAAAATTACCCAGGGTTGGTTCTTACGTTCAGCTTGACCTTGAGAGAATAGTCGCAATTAAACCGGATTTGTGTCTTGCGATAAAAGATGGTAATCCTCGTCGTACGGCTGATGCCATTAAGGCACTGGGCATTCCTGTCTTCGCCATTGACCCCCGCAGCATTGAACAGATAATGGAAGCTTTTCTTCTGCTGGGCGATATCCTGGGAGCGTCTGAAAGAGCGGAAGAGCTGGTATCTGACATGAACCATCGGCTTAATCTGGTAAAAAAAAGGGTAGACTCCAGTCCCGACAGACCCCTTGTTTTTTTTCAAATCGCTGATGTTCCATTGGTATCAGCAGGAAAAAACAGCTATATAGACAAGCTTATCACCCTCGCCGGCGGCACCAATCTTGCGGGAAACATGACCGAATATCCCCGTTTCTCATGGGAAAATATAATGTTGTTGCAACCGGAAGTTGTAGTGATAAGCTCAATGACAGGAGGCAAATCACCCGAGCTCTTAAAAGCCTCCTGGTTGCGGTGGCCGGAGATCCCTGCCGTCAAAAATGACCGGCTCCATGTCGTCAATGCCGATTTCTTTAATCGCCCAACCGCGAGGTTGATTGACGGCCTTGAACTTCTTGCCGAAATATTACACCCGGAATCTTCAGGAGCAAGCAGTGCCAAATAGAACCGGAAACCTGCCAATTACTCCAATAACAAGAAAACTGCCGGTCATCTGCTCAATCCTAACACTTGTTTTTATTTTGAGCATCCTGACGGCTTTGGCCAATGGTCCATCGCCGATAAGCATAGGGGAAATTTTTTCATTGGTCAGTGGCGGTGACTCCACTAATTCAACAGCAGGTACTATTCTCTGGAAAATTCGTTTACCTCGGATCATCCTGGCAGCAGTTGTCGGTGCAACCCTCTCGTTAGGCGGTATGGTATTTCAGGCACTCTTGCGCAATCCATTGGCAGAACCCTATATTCTTGGCATATCCGGCGGTTCAGCCGTCGGCGCAATTAGCGGTATACTGTTAGGATTATCCTTTTTCCCCGGGGTAACACTTTTCTCATTTTTAGGCTCCATGTTGACACTAGGAGCTGTACTTATCCTCTCCGGCGGCCGCTCTTCAACCGGAAAAAACTCCTTACTTCTTGGGGGGGTAATGATGAATGCCTTCTGCGGTGCATTTATCATGTTTCTTATTTCAATAAGTCAGGGTTCAAAGGTTCAGGAAATTATTTATTGGTTGATGGGTAATCTTTCCATGGCAAGCAGCAGTAACCTTTCTCTCTTACTGCTCTGCCTCCCGTGTTTTATCGTGATACTCTTACTTGCCAGGCCTTTGAATATCATGTTAACAGGCAGGGAAGCAGCCATTGCCATGGGGATTAATGTTCGCCTTATTTCAATGATTCTGCTTATTACGACTTCAATGATGGTCAGTCTTGTAGTTTGTCAGTCCGGTCTTATAGGCTTTGTCGGCTTATTGATACCCCATCTTTTTCGTATGTTCTTTGGAGCAGACCATCGTCTCCTGGGACCAAGCTGTATTCTGGGCGGAGGCAGTTTTCTAGTTCTGTGTGATCTGTTTGCCAGAACCATGCCGAAACACGGAGAAATACCGGTTGGTGTCATAACAGCACTGATAGGCGCTCCTCTTTTTATCTTTCTTTTGTGGAGGTCGCGGCGATGATTGCTTTGGCCCTTCAAGATAATTCTCTTAGCTATAACGGGAACAAGGTAGTCGACACTGTTTCCTTTGCGGCTGAAGCGGGTGAATTTTTTATGATACTTGGTCCCAACGGGGCCGGTAAATCGTCACTTTTAAAATTAATTGCCGGGATTGAAAAACCCCAGTCTGGTCAAATCGATATTCTTGGCAGGCCTAAGACCAAATATTCTGCCGGAGATCTTGCCAAGGTTGTGGCCTTGGTCGCCCAGCAAGCACCGATTGATTTCCCTTTTTCCGTCGCTGAGACAGTCCTCATGGGACGCTCTCCCCATCTGGGCCTGCTGGGTATTGAAGGTGAGAAGGATTATGCACTTGCCGCAGAAGCGATGTCATTTACCGGGGTCGAACAATTCGCTGAGCGGCGTCTTGATCAACTGTCAGGAGGGGAAAGGCAACGTGTTATGATTGCCCGGGCTATATGCCAGGAACCAAAAATCATACTACTCGATGAACCGACAAATGCTCTGGATCCGGCTCATCAGCTAAAGATCATGGACCTTATGGAGAGGTTCAGGCAAGAAAAAAAGACCACTGTAATTATGGTCTCACATGATTTGAACCTGGCGGCCTTGTATTCAGACAGGTTGTTATTAATGAAGAACGGTCGCGTGGTTGTCATAGGTACCCCGGCGGAGGTCTTTATTCCGGAGTTCATAGAGAAAAGCTATGAGTGTGAGCTGCTTATCGACGAAAACCCAGTAGGGAAAGTTCCCAGGGTAATGGTTATTCCTGAAAAATTTAGGTGATAGGTGGGTGATGTCGAGTAGACCGATTTCTTCAAAACGTTCCATAAGACACCCCGAAC
>CAKZOA010000469.1 GCA_937132035.1 uncultured Desulfobulbaceae bacterium
GAGAGGGTAGCACCGCCTAAGAGCAAAAAGTTGATAGGAAATGGAATGACGGCTGACCTTAGCTTCCCAAAGACCATCCACAGGCTGCTCTATCCTCAATATTTAAGAGGAAAACCATCAGGTGCGACCTACTATCTGTTAACCTTGCCAGCACAAATCTTCTGTGTTTGCTTGCCTAGCGGCGGTAATGGTTACTACTGAATCTCAAAAGTTGCGGTACCCTCAAAACCTAACAATAAGAAAGTGTTTGTTGCGCGGAGTCCATGAGAAGTTAAAGGGGAGATCGCCAACCCTCTGGTTGAGGTGTTTCCTGTGAGATGTAATCGTCGACCAGGCGATCAACTGCCAATCCGTTTCACTCCATCTCAAACACTTAGCGTATGCCCGATTACGTTGAAAGTCAAAAGCATAATATGTCAGATTGACTGTGGATTTCTACACATAAGCCGTACTTGCTTCTGTCGGCCGCAAGAAAAATCAGGACGGGGTGGCAGGATTACCGCAGTAGAGCCCGCCGCCAGATGTCGAGCTTCTGGTTATAGCTCAGGCGGGCGTTGGCGGGGCTGGTGGAGGGCAGCCGGATCAACTCGATTTTTCTGTTCTCCGGAAGAGGCGGAAGGTAGCGGTGAAAGCTTTTCTCGGCCTTGGCGCCGTTGAAGCAGATGCGCCGTATCCGTTGGTGATGGTCGATGAAATCCTGGAGATCATTGACCCTGATTGTCTTCTCCTCAATGGCCGAATCCAGGCTCGATGCACGCTGGCAGCTGCCAATCACATCCCAGAGACCAATGCCGTTTGCACAGAGTATTTCCAGTCTCTGGGTATAGGCAAGGGCGGGGGAGGCGCCGAAAAGCGCACCCATTATAGGCCAGAAACCATTGCGTGGATGGGCGTAATATTCCTCTTCGGCAAGCGATTGCGCTCCCGGCATGGAGCCCAGAACAAGTATCTGCGTCGCCGGTGTCGCCACCGGAGCAAAACTTTGCAGCATGATAGGAGACATTTCCGGCCGGCGGCGTTATTGACGCCGGCCAGATAAGGTTATCGGTTGGGGACGACGAGGACCGGAACTCTGGAGAGACGGTTGACCCGACGGGCGGTGGAGCCCATGACCCGGTTGCCAAGCACTTTGCCGGAGGATTTTCCGAGGACGATGAGGTCAACCCCCTGGTCTTTGACCGTGTTGAGAATCTCCTCACTGGGCCTGCCGGCAACGATCAGAATTTCTTTGATCGGTGCCGATTCGAAACTTTTGCCGCATTTCTCCCTGAGAAAGGAGTCGATCCGCTTTTTCATAGAGGCGAAAACCTTATCCATGCCTTCCCTCTGAATGGCGTCGATATCGATGTCGGACATATAGGTCCTGACCACGGCCTTGGCCGATTCCGTCATTGGTTCGACTACATGGATGATGGTGATGGAGGCGTTGTTTTTCTCCGCCTGGGCCAGGGCATTCATGAATACGGGGCTCGTGTGTTTGCCGAGATCCGTGCAGTAGAGTATTTTTTTTATTTCCGGTATTTTCAACATGGGCAATTCTCCAAACAGATGTGAGTGCAGTCAGTATGATGTGGAGAGACTATAATGATGCCTGCATCTCTGTCCATACAAAGTAACCGTTTTTGCCTCGCCGAAATGCCTTTTCCGCCTGTCCTTGCTATATCACTGTCTCTTTCAAACAGCCCTTTGATAGAATCTTCAGAGAGCGTATTGGGGTCCCCCAGGCGCGTAGCTGAATTTCCTCACAGGACCGCCGTCACCTGCTCGACCTGTATACCGGCGCTCCAGAGTCCGTCTATCAGCTCCTGCTGATCCCGGCCGCGCACCTGAACGGTAACCAGCTGATGATCACGGCTGTAACCGTGATGCTGGAAGATGGCGACAATTTCCCGATCATGGTCGCTCATTGTCTCGATCATCTCATACAGGGCCTCGGGCTGATTGCCAAGCCGCAGGTCCAGACGCATGCCGCCGCCCTTGGTTTCCATGATCTCCAAAAAGGCGTCGAGGATATCCGTTATGGAAACAAGGCCGACGAGCCTGCCGTCAGCGACGACCGGCAGACCGTCGATTTTGTTTTTGCGCATCTTTTTGACGGCATCGACCAGCGTTTCGTTCGGTCCGATGGAAATTACCGGCGAAATCATAACAGCCCGCACTTCGGTGTGTTCTGCGACAAAGACCTCCTCCCCTTCATCCTTTGCCTCCAGGGAGGAGGGCAGGGCCCCCTCCAGGTCGCGGCGACCGAGAATGCCGACCAGCGTATCCTTGGACACTACCGGCAGCCGCCTGATTCCGTGCTGGCGGAAAAGCTCTACGGCCTCCGCTAAAGTCGCTTCCGGCCCGATTGTTACCGGATCTTCAACCATCCACAATTTGACATACATGACCATCTCCTCTGTCCGTAAACCGACACCGCACAGCGCCGCTATCTCGTGAAAAACAGGCTGAACCGCTCCCGTGATGCCTCGACTGGGAACTCAGCAGAGACCTGTGGTGCAGGGATTAGACCAACAGGCTATTTTTTCCGTCGTTGGTGGTGAATTCAAGACAATTTCTATCGTGATTCACCTGAAAGCTGCCGT
Source organism: uncultured Desulfobulbaceae bacterium (assembly GCA_937132035.1). Classification (GTDB taxonomy): domain Bacteria; phylum Desulfobacterota; class Desulfobulbia; order Desulfobulbales; family Desulfocapsaceae; genus Desulfopila_A. The sequence goes on from CAKZOA010000469.1 coordinate 2,586, forward strand.
TATGGAGGTTCTTTCCAAGTCGTGTGCCGATATTGCCGATGCGGACCACGGCGCCGGCCTGTATCTCCCCGGTAACAAAGATCCTCTGAGCGCCGGCGTGCCGGATGCAGCTTGTCAGGTCAGTCTCCGAACCGACCGGCACAAGGTTGAAATGCTCCAACTGTTGCAATGCCTTGGCTTTTTTCTTTTCATTTTTAGCAATATCCCTGCTGCTTGCGCCAGGTCCGAGACGGTGGAGCAATTCACGCACCCGTCGTTCACAGTTGTCTACCAGCTCCAGGAGTTCCAGGTATTTTTCAAGGCGCTCCCAGTCGACTGCTGCTGCCAGCATGGAATGGCTGCTGCTTTCCCTGTCGACACTGCCGAGGTAGAGTGAGTGACCTGCGCACAACCACGAACCGACAGCTTTTGTCTGTCCCTGGCAGCGGAGGTCGTGGCGAGCGCTGATCCTGGCGTAGTATATCTGTTTTCTGACGACGACTTCGGCGCTGCCATGGATCCGGCCCTGTTCGACGTAGGCGAGGGTAAGATTTCCTTCAGCCTTTACCACCGTGGCTTCACCGGTGACACCGCTCGCAATGACCGCATCGGCAAGACAGGTAACCTGCGCCGATTCGACGCGGCCGCTGATAAAAAGATTGCCTTCGCTGAAGACGGAGAAACCCGGTTTGACATTTCCTCTGATATCGACAGCGGC
>CAKZOA010000470.1 GCA_937132035.1 uncultured Desulfobulbaceae bacterium
AGCTTTAGCACTTCCTTGGGCATGCCCTTAGGCAGGTCGACGGTGCTGTGGTCGTCGTAGATCTCGATGCGGCCAATGAATTTGGCTTCGAGCCCTGCCTCGTTGGCGATTGCGCCGACGATATTGCCCGGCTTGATACCATGCATTTCCCCTACTTCCAGCCGGTAGCGGCACAAGCCCTCTTCTGTGGAGGAGTTTTCACGGCGTGTTGACTTTACGGATCCAGCCCCCTTCCGCTTCGGTTTCCCAGGTCCGTGTTCCTGCCGATTCCGCCCGGACCGCCCAGCTCGCTCCGGTTTCTCCCTGAGAAAAAGCGGTGTCGCCCCCTGCACCATTGTGGCAAGGGCGGCAGCTACATGCTCCACTGGCGTGTCGTTTTCTCTGCAGTATTCTCTGATGATATCCTGGAAAAACGTGCAGTCGGTGGCAAGGGTCTCGGTGAGCCGCTGCTTGTACCTCTCCAGCCGCCTGGCGTTGATTTCTGCTACACTCGGAAGTTTCATGGGCTCGATCTTTTGTCTGGTCGCCCTTTCGATGCTCCCCAGCATCGACTTCTCCCGCGGGGTGATAAAAAGAATAGCTTTTCCTTGCCGCCCTGCCCTGCCGGTCCTGCCTATGCGATGAATATAGGATTCCGTATCAAAGGGAATATCAAAATTAATGACATGGGAAATCCGCTCCACATCGAGTCCACGGGCCGCCACGTCCGTGGCCACCAGGATATCGGTTTTTCCGGCCTTGAGCAGCTCCACGTTTCGCATCCGCTGGTTCTGCGGGATATCGCCGTTGAGCGCGGTGGTATTATAGCAAAGCTCCCCCAGGTATTCCGCCAGTTCAACGGTCTGCATCTTGGTACGGACAAAGATGAGAACACCGTCTGTGTCCCGGCTCTCGAGAATTTTCTTTAACGCTTCCTTTTTGTCGTCCATGCCATTGACCATGAGGAAGCGCTGCTCGATTGTCGCTGCGGTGACAGTTTTATTGGTGATGGTAATTTCAACGGGGTCGCGCAGATAGGTGGCAGCGATCCGCCTGATGGAGGCGGGCATGGTAGCCGAGAAAAGCGCGACCTGACGATGTGCCGGCGCCTGGGAAACAATCCATTCCACGTCATCGATAAATCCCATCCTCAGCATCTCGTCCGCCTCATCAAGGACAAGGGCCTCAATCCCGGAAAGGTCCAGGCTGCCGCGGCGCATATGGTCCATCACCCGGCCAGGCGTTCCCACCACGACATCTACGCCACGGCGAAGCTTGCTCAGCTGAGAGCCGTATTCCTCACCACCATAGATGGCGAGGACACTCAGGTTGGGGATATAGGCTCCGTAGCGCTCAAAGGACTCAGAAACCTGGAGAGCAAGCTCCCGGGTCGGAGCCAGCACCAGTATCCGCGCTCCGCGTTTACTTCCTTTCCCCAGATTACTGAGAAGAGGCAGGGCGAAAGCAGCCGTTTTACCGGTTCCGGTCTGGGCCTGGCCAACGACGTCGCGGCCGGCGAGAACATGGGGAATCATCTTTGCCTGGATGGGAGTCGGCACATCATAGCCTCCTTTTTCCAGGGACTTGAGCAAAGGCTGTGCCAGACAAAGGTCGGCAAAACCGGGCATAACGGTGAGAAAATCTTCAGGCATAATAAATCCTGTACAGTAAAGGTTCATCCCGAGAGGATGAAAGAGACATCATCAGCAAGGGGAAACGGGGCGGAGAGTAACGATCTGGACCGGCTGAGGTCCTTATGAGCTTAACAAATCTGAAAAAACCGCCATAATGTGTCTCTCCAGCTCACGCTTGAACTACACGGAGGTTGCTGGTCCGACACGCACAAAAAAACAGGATATATACCAGAAATGAACAAATTCCTCCAGGTATTTCGCAAAAATAAGGAGTTACCTGGAATCCTGTGTAATTATCTGCAGTAATTCCGAATTGATCCGATAACTGCCAAACTCAAGACGCAGGTTGGTACAATGCTGTATCCCACTCGGAAGAATACTGCAGAGCCGGTATTGTGTGGTATTAAAGATGCTATGTGTTGGAAGATCGGCAATTCCGTCTTCCTGGCTAAGGGATTGATCAAGGGAAAAGTCGTTAATTTTTTAATAACAGTTGGTTATGGCAGCACCGACTTGAACGCTCGCCGTTTTGGGCGCAGGAGGTTGTCGGGGTCTTAGAGCGTGGCATGCAGTGAGAATAGCGTCAGAAACCAGGGAGGCCCTTCCTTCTCCTCCGATCGAAGGATTGGAGGTAGGCCGAATCAACCGCAAGAAGAGAGGCCGAA
>CAKZOA010000471.1 GCA_937132035.1 uncultured Desulfobulbaceae bacterium
CAGCTATAACCGTCGCGGCAGCAAGGACAGCCAGCTCAAGTGAGCCGCTGTCGGTCGGAGACATTTCAAGAATTTTCCCCTCATTAGCATATTTTGTATCGCCTTCGTTTGAATAGGAAGGGTGGCAGTGCGATATGGCAGGACAGAGCGTGTTTCCGCGCATCGGCACGGTTCCGGATGCGTCAACGTCCAGCCGCCGTGTTCAGCGGCGTATCACTCGGGTATAAATACAGATATAAGGCGTTTTCGCCGTTTGTATATCACTGCAGTCCCCGGCGCAGAATTAATTTCTCTTTCGGCATGGTACTTGCTTCCTTTCCAGTGTAGGTTTTTTGTACTAATCGGCAGAGACGAAGCATTAGTGCTTTTGTTCTCTGCCAGCAAAAATAAAGGAGGTATCCATGAGATATTCAAGATCGGCAGCATCGAAGAGAATACGAAGATTGACAAGAACAATGCAGGGCAGGAGCAGCGGTGGAGTTCTCGAAGACGTCAAGCGCCCACGTGCGCGCCAATCCCTGATTGTGCTCGGCGGAGTCGTAGCGGCGGGTTTTATCGTCAGCAAGGTCGTGAAAAAGACAGGTATTGCGGCCTGGAAAAACCATGGAGATGGCGAGGTCCTCGATCGCGACCAGGACAGCCCGGTGTCGGTCTCGGCCAAGGACGGACATCCTTCCTATACCTATAATGATGAGACGACGGAAGCCTACGATCCGCATCTCGAGGACCGGCACAAGCCTGATCGACGGAGTTCTCCCGGTCGCAGGAAAGCCGACAGGGCAGCCCTTGATCGTGATCAGCCGGGACCGGTGTCGGTTTCGACCGAGAAAGGCGAGCCATCCTATACTTATAACGCCGAAAAGTCCGAGTCCTACGATCCCAACCTGGCCGATCAGTCGTCTGGCGGCTCCGGAGGGGAAGCGATTCTGGACCGGGACCAGCACAGTCCGGTGTCGGTATCAGCCAAGGATAAGGGAGGCGAACCGTCCTATACCCATAACGCAGAGACGACCGAGGCCTATGATCCGCATCTCGAAGACCGGAACAAGCCCGGCCGCAGGGACTCGGCAGGGCGTAAAAAAACCGATGCGGCGGCTTTAGACCGCGACCAGCCGGGACCGGTTTCGGTGTCGCCAAAGAACAAAGAAGACGATCCTTCCTACACTCATAATGCCGAGACGACCGAAGCCTATGACCCCAATCTGGCCGACCAGTCGAACACGGCTTCATCCAAGACCAAAGGATCGAAAAAGAAAAGCTAAGTCGTTTGTATGGAACGGCCGGGACCGGATTTTTCCGGTTCCGGCTCGTATTCGGGACCAAGAATTCTCCCTCTCTCAGCAGATCCTGAACGAAATAGAAATTATCAATGAGTGCAGAATAAGTATAGAGAGTTCAGAGGAGACCAGATAGCTAATTGTGTTCTACATTACCTGGGGGAATTCCTCTATGAATCACCCAGATAATGAGGCGATTTATTGTGCTATGTGTTGTTCTGGGACACGTTACTGAATTATGCCATATATCAGGCTCATGGGCCTGATGACAGAAATCTATGTCAAGTATAATGGCCTGCGTTATAATAAAACCCATGATAAATCTCTTGAGACAACTGGTTCTGAGGGTGTTTTTGATGGTAGAGCATCTCGGGTAACCTGAGTTAGTATTGTCCTCAATCTACTTGGCCGATTACTCGTCGAAGGTTGGATCGCATCAACCGGGTTCGAGAGATTCCTGAGCTTAAAATCCCTCTGGCAATTGACTGGAGCGTTTGAAAGACAGCCGGGAGAATCGTTATAGTATCAGAATTGATCAACAATACAGAATATGTTTTACATGGGCGGAAGGTGGTCATACCTGCGAAACCGAAATCACTGACAGATTAGCACCGTTGTTGGACGGCGTCTGCCTCCAGGAGAGATGCTACCCGAGGAATTTGCGAAGCCTCATGAATTCCAGCCAAAACATTCTGCGGTCAAGCCGCAGATGTTTTTGTTATAGGTCTTAAAAGCGAGGAGTCTTTTGAAGCGAATCGTAATATTTGGAAATGCAGGCTCCGGGAAATCAACCTATGCAAAGGTGCAGGCTGCGGGCTTGGGCTGTTCGTATATGGATTTAGACACAGTCGCTTGGGAGTCTGACGCGGAAACGCCGACTCGTCGACCTCTAGATGTGAGTAGATCGGAAATCCTCAAATTTATAGATTCAGAGAAAAATTGGGTAGTGGAAGGGTGTTATGCAGACCTTCTAGAGGTGGCTCTCCCTCATGCAACTGAGACAGTGTTTCTCAACCCTGGTGCAGAGACCTGCGTTGAAAATGCTAGAAATCGTCCGTGGGAACCTCACAAGTACAGTAGCCCCGAAGCTCAAAATGCCAATCTTGGGATGCTTGTTGAGTGGATCAGGGAGTACAATCACCGTATGGACGAATTTTCATATGAGGCTCATCGTCGCCTATTTGAAAAATTTCCCGGTGAAAAACGAGAATATAGTTCCAATGGACGCTAACAAGGTCAGGCACGGCGGCGCCTTTTTCGTCGCGGTATCGCTTTCACTGCAAAACCGCGCATGCTGGCAGCTTCAGGAGGGGAATCATGAAACCGAAAATCAGCATTATCACGCTTGGTGTGGATGATCTGAAGAGGGCCACTCATTTCTATGAAAAAGGTCTCGGTCTGCCGAAGCTCGACTTTCAAGGTGGCAACATATCCTTTTTCAGGCTGGAAGGAACATGGTTAGCGCTCTATCCTCGGGAAGAGTTGGCTAAGGACATCGGATTACCCGTTCCCACTCAGGTCGGTTTTCCTGGCATTACGCTGGCCCATAATGTTGCAGGTAAGTCAGAGGTTGACGCTGTTCTTGGTCAGGCAGTGTCCGCAGGCGCGAAACTTATCAAACCGGCAGCGGAGGTTTTCTGGGGCGGTTACTCTGGTTACTTTCAAGATCCGGAAGGCCATTACTGGGAAGTAGCCTATAACCCTTATCAGGACCTGACGTAATGGCGGCCTCATCGACAGTTCCTGACATTCACAGGCACGATGGCGTCTACTCTATTGAGGATTCACCTCTCTTCCGCAGCCGCACGTGCTCCGCGTTATGCGCAAAAGGAGGAGGTGTGCATCAATTAGCAGCCCAATGGATTGTAGGGTTACTGAGAGACAGGAATATCCCCTTTCTCATCTGTGGGGGTCTAGCTGCCAAGGGATATGGTTCTGAGCGTGATCTGAACGACATTGATCTTTTCGTGCCCGGCGAACATTTTCCGTCAGTGGTTCAGGCCGGCCAGGAATTTGTATCCAAGGCCTCCGCCCATCACCAGGACGAAGGCTGGGATCTAACCTACGTCCAGTTCAAGTATGAAGGCATCAAAGTGGAAATAGGCAACGCCGAGGGTCCACGAATTTTTGATGCTGGCAATCAGGTTTGGGTTCCTCTCAACATAGATTTTTCTCGCTGTAAGACAGTGCATTTGTTGGGTCTTGAGCTTCCCCTTATGCTGAAGGAAGATCTGGTTCGGTATAAAACTGCGCTCGCACGTCCGGTAGATATCGAGGATATTTGTGCCATCCGTCAGAGCGCATTAGAAAATTGGGACAGACCTGAATAAGCCGCCTTGATGGGACCCAGATATACAAGCATATACTTCGGTAATGGAGAAAATTAAGCGGAGAACCGAAGTTTTGTTTGAATTGCTGAAACGGAATATAAAGGTGAATGCGTTGTTTAAATCGCACTTTTCAACACCTTTTTAAAAGGATTTATAAGAGAAAAAAGAAATGATCTTTAACAAAACCCTCAATATTGACAGCGGGAACAGCTCTACTGCGAGTTAGCTTTACGTGAGCCTGTAGGAATAGCAACTTCACCTACTGGAATGACACTTTTGTTCAAGTAAGTGAAGACATGAGCCGGAAAAGACCACAATTGGAATTTCCCGGCTCGATTGCTGTTCCCATCAGTTGGTGCTCACACATTGATGGTTTTTTCAGAGGGTGCGCAAAAAGGCTGTCAGTGCCTGCTTTTCATCACGATCAAGCTTGAGGTCGGTGACCAGGTTGAAAAATTCGACCGTATCTTCGAGCGTCATGAGCCTTCCGTCGTGCATATAGGGCGGCGAGTCCTTGATGCCTCGCAGGGTGAAGGTCTTGATCGGCCCCACTGAGGTAATCCATTTGTTGTTGCTCATGTGCGGCTTATAGTATTTGTCCACCTGGAGATCGTGCATCTTGTCGTCGAGGTAGAAGGGGGCCGGATGACAGGCGGCGCAGCGCCCTTTGCCGAAAAATATCTGCTCGCCCTGCAGTTCCTGCTGGGTCGCCTTGTCCGGATCGAGACGACCGAAGACGTCGAGTTTCGGCGCCGGCGGAAAATCAAACATGTTTTGCATCTGGGCCATCATCGCCACTTGACTGGAGCGGTCAGGAAGGTGGACCCCCTTCTTGGCGGCGGTCACATGGTCGCCGTCGAAGTAGGCGGTTCGCTGTTCGAATTCAGTGAAATCTTCCACGGAACGGAGCGATCGCTTGGAACCATGTATCTGCTGATTGTACAAGCCTCTAAGGCTGACGGTGTCGAGCCGCAGACGGGCGATGTGCGGCCTTGTGTCAGGATTGAGGTGGAAGGCGGCATTGGTGTGACCGTTGGAATGACAGTCGAGACATGAGATACCCAACGTCGGTTCCTCCACCTTGCGGTCCTCCGTCTGGTTGAATTGCTGTTGCGGAAAAGGGGTGAGCAGGAGGCGTAGTCCTTCCATCTGCACCGGGGTGATGATGCCGTGCATGATGCCATAGTAGTTTTTTATCGAGAGCAGTTTGCCCTGTGAGACGTCACCGAGATCCGGTCTGCTGGTGAGGAAAATTGGTGGAGGAAACTCCGGTAGCAGGTGGTCTGGTAAATCGAAGGCGACGTCGAAGCGTTTGAGATTGCGATCTTCGAGGCGGCTGATTTCCTCGATCTGCTTTGGCGGAATAACCTGGCCACCGGTCTCGTGTTTGGCATGCGGTAGCGGCAGGAAACCCTCGGGGAAAATACCCTGTTCACGAATCTCTTCCGGGCTCATCCCCGAGAGCTTCTCCCAGGTCATGCCTTCGGCAAGCTTTACCCGGACGCCTTCCTGGACAGCCTTTCTTCCTGCCGACATCATGACCTCCGAGGGTTTGTCGCTGAGGTCGTAGCGCTCATTCAGCAGCTCTTTCTGTTGTTCCATGACCTTTGGCTTCATCTCCACATCTTTTTTCATAATGGCCTGGAAATCATGCCCGATCATGACGGGGAGGTAGGTCGCGTGCACCGGATCGACGTCTTGCGGAATCCCCATCTTTTCATGGCTTTCGTAGCCTGCCGCCAATGAAACGGCGGCTGGGAGCAGGATGGTGGCGATAGCGGTCGCTGAAAGAATTCTTCTTCCATGGTTCATGTGTAGCCTCCTTTGGTTGAGTGTCGGTATGTCCGATTGGACAGGACTGTCCTCAGCTATCGGACAGTCTGTCCCCTCTCCTTGATCTTCGACAGACGATATTGTCCTTCAATACGCAATACCGTGGTCGACGAAAAGTGCCGGTGTCAGTGAGATCCATCTGTGCTCCAGAATCTTTTACGATTCAAACGGTATGGTTCCTCGAGTCGCATCTTTATCTTTTATTGTGGTTCTATGCAAAAAACACGCCACCATTAGAGCGTCAGGGCTTGTGGTCGCGATGGGGCATCATGTTACCTACCTTTTGCCGTAATTGCAGAAGAAGAATGAATATGAATAATGACCTGCCGAAAGATAATAGTGAGAAAAGAGGCGGCAGTTTACAAAGAAGGAAAACGTAGGGATAGACAAAATCCGGAAAGCCACCAATTGAAATATTCCCTATTGATTCAGCCATTTCCAAATGGAGGTCGGCTCTGTGCTTGGATGCCGTGTCGCTCCCGGTCGAGCCGGCCGGCCGCGAAAAGCGGGAAATGAAATGAAAAATGAGGAGAGATAACTCTTGGAACACCCATTATCAACTCTGCGCACCAGAGAAGCCGTATCGAAAGAATCCTATGCACAATATTTCTTGAAAGGACCGATAAGAAAGAATAGGCTAAAATGAGTTGATGGGTTTACCATGAGGAGTTGTGGAGAAGCGTGGCGGGCTTGTAGCGTAGTCTTATCATTCACCCATCCGATGAACGTGCTATGATTACTTACGAAAATGTGACCAAAATCTTCGGAGCTGGGAAACTCGCCGTCACCGCTTTGGATGATGTCAACTTCACCATTTCTCAGGGTGAAACGGTCATTTTTCTTGGCCCTCCGGTTGTGGGAAAACCACCACCCTGCGCCTGACAAACAAGCTCGATACCATCACCAGGGGCAATTCCTCCAGAGACAACTTCTCCCGCAGTTTCCTAAGAGATGATCGAGGAGCGAAATTCAATCCGTCTCTGCCTTAAACAGGGGGTATGAACTCAGTCTTCTTGAAAATCCCGCTTCCTACGACCAGCCACTGGTACAGGACACTATCGTTGTCGCTCGCACCAGCACCTGCGAGAAACGCCAAAAAACCTTGAGGGAGACCTTGGCTGCGCTCCCGGGTTCTGACCCCGCAGGAGACGACTGGCATGGCACCTGATCAGGAACTTTCTCAGACTGGTATGAAGAATGCAGCAACACCTATATCATACCGCTTTACCCCGACAGGGACAGCCGTGGCCGTAAACAGATTCTGATCTCAAAAGCAGCCGTTTGTTGTCGCAAGGTGGTCCCGAACCGGATGAAGGCGCAAATGCGGTTAGCCATTGAGCACGTGATACTCACAATGCTTTCAGTGGTGATATTGCATGGCCCGCAAATAAGGCGAGCAGCGTGCCGGCTAATGGCACGCGGTCATAAATACCAGCCCACTGCAAGGAGGAATATTATGTACCTATCGAACATGAAGCCTACATCAAACACCAGCAACCGGATTAATTTACGGAATCATCTCGTAGCCGGTTCACTCGCCGTATTGATTGGATTACCCGGCGCTTTTCCGGCGATGGTTAACGCACAGACAGAGAGCGGCGACAAACAGGCCGAGCAACAGGGTCAGCAGCAGATGCAGCCCTCTCAACAGCGCCAGCAGCAAATGCAAGCCTCTCAAGGTCAAGCTAAAATCCAGGAGGGATTCCTGCCCCTGGTGGGACGTGAAGTCAGAAACATGAACTATGAGACCATTGGCGAAATAGAAAATGTCGTGGCCGATCTCGAAGGGAACATGACCAAGGTGGTGGTCTCCGTCGGAGGGTTCTGGGATATCGGAGACACCGATGTTCTAGTACCGGTGGAAAAACTGCAGATGACGGAAAAACGGCGTTATATCTTCTACAACGGCACTGAAGAAGAGCTGGAGTCATTCCCCGAGTATAGAGGATTCTATCAGGGGATTGATCCACGAGTTTACCGGAACAGGACGATAGTCTCTTCCAGATACGGTGATGGGGAACTCCGGGAGGCCTACAGCCGTCAGGACTATGATAGCAAGATCCCCGCGGAACGGAGGGATCTCTACACCAGAGCCCCAGGCAGCTATTATGGGCCGAATCCAAGGGCGCTGGGGCAACAACGTTACCATGAGGAAGAGCAGCGGCGTCAACGCCAGTACAGTGAGAACTGGAGCAACACCGATAAAGACCTGGTCATGGCCTCGGATCTGGTGGGCAGGACTGTGCGCAATCCGAGTGGCGAAGAGATAGGTGATATCGACGATGTCATTATCAGCAGACAGGGAAGGGTCTCCGTGGTACTCGATGTTGGAGAGTATGTAGATCAAGATGACAAGCAAGTGCTGGCAGACCTGCGCGATCTCTCCGTCGATGCGAACCGTATCTCCTACGACGTCAGCCGTCAGGAACTGAAGAACGATCCGGCCTACCGACCGGACAGCGGTATTACCCAGGGGTAGTCACCCGCAACTGCCATGGACCCGTCCATGATTTCGTCGTATAGCAGGGCCCCTGCAGCCTATGACCATCACTTTACCGGCAGGTAAGCCGCCTCCTGCTTCCCGCAGCTCAGGATCAGGCAGGGCTGACCTGCCGGTTCCCGCCTGAGAGAGAAGAACGTTATTCCTTTCGAGTCTTGCGGTAAAGGACCTTTCCTGCAATCCAGGACAAGCGTGGTAGTGGATTCAGGGTTCGTTTTTCTGATACCGGAACGACGGATCCACGTCCAGAGTGACGAGAGATGGCAAAACCTGGAAGAATATTGAATCCACAGCATGCAGCCGCATATTTCAATAAAAAAACAGAAGCAAAATACCCTCTAGACGGAAGATCTCTTTTTTAGTGTCTGAAATAAAACGGGCATAAAATTCCAAAAAAAAGGACTTATGGGGGGAATCCATAAGTCCTTAATAT
>CAKZOA010000472.1 GCA_937132035.1 uncultured Desulfobulbaceae bacterium
AACCGTACGGTCATAGGTGGTATAGGCGTTAGTATCCGCTCCGAAATTCATCCCCAGGGATTGAAAGTACTCCACCAGTTTTCCAGGGGGAAAATGCTCGGTGCCGTTAAACAGCATATGTTCAAGAAAATGGGCATACCCTCTTTCAAAGTCCTCCTCGTGCACCGAACCGACGCCAATGTGAAAATTAAGGGCCACTCTGTCCTCGGGATGACCATTTTCGACGATGGCATAGCGGAAGCCATTATCGAGTCGACCGTAAACAACGGCCGGGTCGGGCACCAAGGCACTTTTCTCATGGGGCCAGAGTCTGGAGAAGCACTCCAGGGTGGATGACTGCTGTGCGAAAGCAGAAGGGATGTATACGCCCCAGCCCAAACTGATGGAAATCAGCAGGACAACCATTCTTTGCAACGTAAGAGAAAGCATATTTTATATTTTCCTTGGTCTGTGTTAAAGTAAATTTTCTTGTACACTGGCCATACTCTAAATACGAAGTTACCATTTTCAATACATCGAAACGTGCTGGTAGAAACCTGTCTCTTCCGTTTACTTCATCTCCTCTTTGCATCTATGCACCAGAGATCGTCCCATACAATGTTGGCTATACGGCCGATTAGCTGTAAAGTAGGATAAGAAATGAATATGCAGACACAGCAAGACACATACCACAGAATTGCCAAATACTACGAAAGAGCTCTTGGCAAACGCCTTGCTCCCCTCCGCGGCAATATCCGTACCTTTATCCATTACAAAGGCCACAGACGGATACTCGATCTCTGCTGCGGTACCGGCAAACAGCTGCAGATGCTTGCAGCTCCCGGCATGAAGCTCTGGGGGCTCGACTCCTCCAGGGCAATGCTCGCCCAGGCAGAAAGAAGGCCGGACATTTCATATATCCTTGGCGATGCATCCAGTATACCTTTCAGGGAAAAAAGCTTCGACGCCGTCATTCTCACCCTGGCGTTGCATGAAAAACCATTAGAACAGCAACAGAAGATCCTCCGGCAGGCCTGGGATTGTCTGAGGCCCGGGGGACATCTTATACTGGCTGATTTCTGTCGCGTCCCTTCAACCGTCCGCGGCTGGATAATGGCCAAGGCCGTACTGCCTGCCATAGAGCGCTTTGCCGGCCATGAGCACTTCGCAAACTATTCCTCATGGATGAAATCCGGCGCTCTTGAATCAGTTATTGATGGCTTTTCCACCCGCAAGAACCTCATCTCCTCCCATTTTTCCGGAACCGTGGCCGTCTGTTCCCTGGAAAATGAAGCCTATGACAAAAACGTTTTCCTTTCACTCAACAAACCTATTGGCTGAAGACAGGTGTCGGTATGAAACTCAGAGGAACTACGGCCCTCGTTCCGGGGGCATCGAGACCGGTGGGCAGAGCAATCGCCCGCAAACTTGCCGATGAAGGGGCTTCCCTGGTTCTGCCCCATCACGACTGGCCCGAGTCAACCTCGGAAATGATCGAAGAATTCAATCTTCGGGGAACCACCTTTCTCTCCTTTGCCGCCGACCTGACCAAGGAGGAGGAAATTAAGGCAATGATGACAAAAGTCGAAAGCCGATTCGGCAGGCTGCATTACCTCGTCAACAATATCGAACGCGGCGGTATGCCCATTGTCCACGGCGCCTATACCCACACCCACAACCAGGGGCAATGGGATCTCGAGGTAAACACCACTCTCAAGTCCAAATGGCTGCTTTTTCACCACAGTCTTCCCCTGCTCAGAAAGGCAGATTCAGCGGCCGTGGTCAATATTTCCTCCATTTCAGCCGTGGTCGGCAGGAGTGGTCCCGCGGAACTGCTTTTCAACGACGGCTACAGCGCTGCCAACAGGGGTATCTCGTCCTTCACCGAGACCTGGGCCAGAGAGGCGGGCTCGGATATTCGGGTAAATGAATTGATGCTCGGGCTCATTCGCAACCGGCACGGAGAGAACACCCGGGGTTGGTCAACCCTTACCGAGACCGATAAAAACAGACTATACGATCATATCCTGCTGGGACGAACGGGCCTGCCGAACGAGGTGGCGGATGCGGTCTTTTTCCTTCTGCACCAGGCCACCTATATGACCGGCTCGATCCTCCGCCTGGACGGCGGCTATGTACTCGGCGGTGAAAAGACGGGCAGCCTGCCGGAGGGAATCCTCTAACCCCGTGTAAAAACGTAAACCCAGACCCTCGCTATCATCATCCTGGATTCCGATCCAACACCGAAATGGCTAAACGGTGTATATTGCACAGTCATTTGAGATTTTGTCAGAAATTCGGATACGCAAGCGCCTACGGACTCTTCGGCGTTCCGCACTGGGCGGAAGAGGCTACTCAAGACAACCGGACCAGAGAGAGGGCTCTTTGGGCCATGGCACCGACGCTTATCTCCTCGAATGTATTGTGCCAGTAAAAGGTAAAGACCACGGGATTGTCATAAAGAGCCTTAATGGCCTCAAGGCACTGTCCTTCTCCGCAGAGGCCGATACACCAACTGGCCATAGCCCGAACGACCTGATCATCAGAGGATAAATATTTGCAGACATCCTCAGCCACCCTCAGGGCGATCATCTCTTGAGGCCGACTGTCTATAAGCCGTGCCACACCCCACAAAACTCCACGCTGCAGTGCCGGCAACTCGAGATAATTACCATTTGCGTATATCTCCGGACCATCCTCGCGCATATAGGAAAGCAGCATGTGATGGTATTCATCGAAGAGCATGTCATTGTGAGCCATCACTTCCCCCATGGCCTCGGGTATTCCCCAGCCGATGCCGCCTGATTCATCGTTGAGGTTCCACAAAAACCTGCGCATGACAATGCGGGCCGCCTCGGCATCTTTTTGCGCCAGACTGGCGACGACTGTACCGAAACCGCTTACCCCATGCCATTTGCAGAATTCGTTGGGGTGGCAGAGAGCAGTAAAAAGGTGGTTGATTACTACTTTTTCCTGAAACCTGGCGAGCTCCTCGGCTACGGCCGGCCACGGTTTCTCCTGCAGTGAGGTAAGTATATGTTTTTTTAATTCTCTACGCTTCATTATTGTGCCTGTTCATCCTTGTAGACAGCATTCTGAACCACTCCCCTTTCTCTTTTATACCTGTGTGCTCCATCTCTATGCTATCAGATGGGAGCCCCAGATGACTCCTGCTTCATCCCGGAGAAATTTCAGTAGTACACACTCAGCAGCCCCTAAGATTGCGGGCTGAGCACCAACACAATAGAGCCGGTATTCATTTTGTTCAACCGTGTGGGGAAAAGATCACGAGACGCTGTGGGAAAGAAACTCCGGCTACCCTCTGAAACTCGACCTACTTAAGCCCTTGAGGACATGGGGGTTATTTTCATGTTGGCTGCCGCGAGCACCGCTGCAGATATTTTCCGCAGAGCAGGGTTTATGTGTCCGGAGAAAAAACACTGAGCTTTGCATTACCCGAAGAGAAAAAAACCAGGGTACCGCCAGGAGCAATATACAGGGAGAACAGCGAAGATGGTCCTCGGGCGGGCAGATGAGAGATTTGCTATAACGATAGATACTATTTCTTCAGGTCGTCGAGGTATTTCATACCTTCCATCATGATGGCCATGAAGCCGCCAATAATTTCTTTTTTAGCATCCCTGGCGCTGATACCCTGGACGAAACTGAAGCGGCCTCTTTTCACGGTAAGAATCTTGAAAAAGGCATCCTTGCCGGTGGTATTTCCGCATATGGCCTCGATGATCTCACCTTCATAGAACTTTATAATGCCGTCCATTTCCTCTCCCTCAAAGGTCAGGGTACCGGATTTTTGGATATAATTGATCATCTGACAGAGGTCAATAGGCGGCATATCGGCTATGTGCCCGGACATTCCCGAGCCGAGCTCTTCGGCCCTCTTGATATTGAGATCGGTTATCCTGCGTACCATCAGTTTGTAAAAGAAGACCTGGAGCGCCGGAAAGCGCTGGAGGATGTGCCTGAAGTTCTTCTGGTTCATAGTCGCTATCTGACAGGGGCCGCTGGCCATGATGGTGGCGCTGACCTTCTCTCCGGTGAGCAGACTCATTTCACCAAAAACATCACCCGGGCCCATATCGTTGAGGGCGACGCCTTCGTCATTAACCACCTCCACCTCACCCGTGAGTATGATATAGAGATTCTCGCCGGGTTCGCCTTTCTGGACAATGGGGAAACCATAGTCATACTCCTTCAGGGTCAGCAGAGCCGCCAGATCGAGCAGATCGTCATCGGTGAGTGCCGAAAAGGTATCCATGGCACGCAGCAGATCGGCAAACTGGGCCACCGCATGTATCTTGGTTTTCCTCTGGGCAGCGGCAAGAAGCTTCATCTGCAGGGTCGCATATTCCTTATCTTTCTTATACTCAAAACGGATAATGCCGACGCAGCCGCCGCATTCAAATCTGTTTTTCGAGGTTCCGCCGATATTGAGCTTTTCAAAGGCCACTTCTTCCGATGTGATTTCGATGACGTCCTTGGCCAGAATCAAGCAGGTGGATTTGTTCCCCGAAAATGTCAGGCTCAGCCCCTCGATGACGATTTCGTCACCGGCATTGTAGAGGGGGCAGCGATTTTCTTCGGTAACAATAAATACCGCGTCTCTAAATTGCATTGTTGTTTATTTTATTTGGAAAAAAGGTACACATATTCTTTCATGCGTAATCCAGGTGAAAGAGCGGCCAGTCTCCCCAGTACTGTCCGAGCTGTTTATGAAAAACAGAGCTACGACCTTCCAATTAAAAGATAGATGACGACCCCGAGCGTTATGCCACCGCCAAAAACCACCGGCAGTATTTTTTCTATACGCAGTTCCTCGCCATCGACCAGCGTCTGCATGTACTCGGTACCGCTGACATACCACACCCCAATGAATATAGCGATCAGAGCCATATCCCTCCAGGACTGCTTATATATCATATAAACAGCAAGAGCGATGAAGGGCACCAGAAACCAGGGATTGACAAACAGACCGGCTGCGTCCACTTCCTTTATCTGGTCGAAGACCTTGATAGACTCCATCCAAGCACCTATGCTTGCAAAGAAATCCGACATACTCTCTCCATACATTCAGATTATTCACGACCATCACGGCGATGGCTGGTTCATGAGCATCCATTGCCGTATACCGACAGCAGTGGCCCCCCCTCCTCTCTGTCCTCTTTCCGGTCTTGATACCATATCTTAGGCGTAGAGGCAATTACTCCAAAAGGATGACCGTTCCCGCAGCGGCTCAAAGGCAGAAGGCATTTGTCACCGCTGTCTCTTTTACTAACACATCCAAGCCCTTTTACCAATTGAAAATTATTCAAGGTTTCCCTGCAATGACCTGCAGTATAACGACTTGGCACGCACATTGCTATATGTTCTACAGGTAGCATCTTCATTTGTCAAAGCTGAAGACACCTACTCCTCCGGCCACTCCTGCCTTCTCCCAAATCAATCGGCAGGGGTGGCCATCTTTCTTCCTGTCTTCATGTACTTTCTTTCATTTCATCAAAGAAGCCTGCAAGTATACCTCACCCCCTGCCCCGGCGTGCTGTCCCCCATTTCATTTTTACCAATTTTGTCATATACTGAGAGGAAATTACAAAAATGGAAAATCGGTACACGAGATGATCGCACTGTACCGAAAGGCCCGGCTGTTTTTCAACTGTGGATGGCCGCCGTCAATACAGTGCTATTATATCAACATCTGTTATGTAGATACTATGAAACATTCCGGACTGAATATTCTCCTGTTTGCCATTTTGCTCAGCGCCTGCTCATCTTCCACGGATTTGCAAAAGCCTCTCTCACACGCCAGCAGAGATGTTACCACCGAGAGAGCCAGCATCGTCATGATGCTTTACAATCAGTTTACGCATTGGCAAGGTACCTCTTACCGCTACGGCGGTCTCAGTAAAAAAGGCATTGACTGCTCAGGACTGGTCTACCTTGTCTATGAGGATCTCTTTGCCATTCAGCTGCCGAGAACAACCAAACAACTGCGGCGCCACGGCAGGCGAGTCTCTTTTGCCCATCTTCTCCCCGGTGACCTTCTCTTTTTCAAAACCGGATGGTTCAGCGACCACGTCGGCATTTATTTGGAAGACGGCAATTTTTTCCATGCTTCGACATCATCCGGAGTGCGGGTTTCAAGTCTTGAGGAGTCCTACTGGCGACAGACATTTGATATGGCAAAACGGGTTGACATATTCTGAGTGCACACCGAGACTTCACCTCCTTCCGACACACTTCAGATGAACAAAACATCTATCTCTATTGACAACACATTATAACGTAGAACTTGATTTTTCATGAAATTTTAGAGGTAAAGTGGTACCCTCCCTTGCCTTACAGAGCTGCAAGCACCCTGGACGCAACATTTTTTCACCGCCGAGAGCCGCTGAGCATGAACACTGTTAAAAATAATCCGATGTTTATCTATCTGATGGTCCTGACCATCAGCTCGACTTTCGGCCTCCAGGCGTGGAGAACACTGTTCGACAATTTCGCCGTCAACGTTGTCGTTCTCGATGGCGGCCATATCGGCGTGCTCCAGTCAATTCGCGAAATACCTGGCTTTCTCTCCCTGCTGGTCATCTATTTCCTCTATATCATCAAGGAACACCGGCTCTCGGCGCTGTCGGTGCTGATACTGGGCGTAGGGGTTGCCGTCACGGGCTTTTTCCCGACGTTCCATGGCCTCATACTGACAACGCTGATAATGAGCTTCGGCTTTCATTACTTCGAAACCACCAACCAGTCCCTGACGCTGCAGTATTTCAACACGCTTCAGGCACCCCTGGTTTTCGGCAGACTGCGAAGCCTGGCGGCAGCGTCGAATATCTTCACGGGCGTCGTTATTTTCTTTCTTGCTCCCTTTCTCACCTACATTCAGCTCTACCTCCTCTTTGGCGGTCTCATCATCGCCGCCGCCTTATGGAGCCTCGGCCGCAATCCGGTTGACAAGAACATCGTCCCCCAGCACAAAAAAATGATTTTCAAGCGCAAATACTGGCTCTTCTATGTTCTTACCTTTCTGGCCGGCGCCAGGAGACAGATATTCATCGCCTTTGCCGTTTTTCTGCTGGTGAAAAAATTCGAATACTCGGTCTCCGAAATCGCCCTGCTCTTTTTGGTCAACAACGGTATAAATTTTTTCCTCAGCCCCTATATCGGTAAATGCATCAATCGTTTCGGCGAAAGGAAAGTGTTGTCTCTTGAATACTTTAGCTTGATTTTTATTTTTGTGTCGTACGCCTTTGTCGAATCCAAGGTTGTGGTGGCCATTCTCTATATCGGTGATCATATATTCTTTAATTTTGCCATTGCCATACGTACCTTTTTTCACAAAATCGCCCAGTCCGAAGACATAGCTCCGAGCATGGCCGTAGGCTTTACCATTAATCACATCGCCGCTGTCTTCCTGCCCGTCCTGGGGGGACTGCTCTGGCTGATAAACTACCGAATACCCTTTATCGCCGGAGCCGTTCTCAGCCTGGCATCGCTGATATTCGTCCAGCTGATCACCGCTGAAATTGATAAAAATCAAAGCGATAAACAACAAAAAGCACTATCTTGAAAGTATGGAAAAAAAATACGGCAACATTATACTCATCGGCATGCCCGGCTCAGGAAAGAGCACCGTCGGAGTTATCCTCGCCAAACAGGCCTCCAAGGGATTCATCGACACCGATGTGCTCATTCAGACACGGGAGGGTGAAACACTGCAGGAGATAGTCGACAATCGCGGTCACATGGTTCTGCGCCACATCGAAGAAGAGGTTCTACTCTCCATCGATTGCCGACATCACGTCATTTCCACCGGCGGCAGCGCCCCCTACAGCTCCAAGGCCATGAACCATCTCAGCAAAGGTGGTATCGTTGTCTTCCTCCATGCCGACCTGGAGACCTTGCGGCAAAGAATATGCAATTTCGACAGCCGAGGTCTTGCTAAAAGACCCGATCAGAGCTTTGAGGATCTCTTCCGGGAACGGATGGAGCTGTATACCCACTATGCCGACGTGACTGTTGAAAGTAGCGGTCACAGCCAGGAACAGGTCAGTGCTGAGATCATCAGCCGCCTCAACGGAAGGCAACATTTTTGATGCACTGAGAGCAGCATACGGATTGCGAGTGATTTTATGACCAACATGACCTGCGCCCACCAGAGGATGGCAAATGAGATGAAAACCATTGCCGTCATGATAGCAATCTACTGCGAGGGCCACCATACGTCCGCCAGGGGTGAGCTCTGTACCGGCTGTCGGCAGGTCCGTGACTATGCCGAAAAGAGGCTGACCCTTTGCCCCTTCCAGCAGGAAAAGCCCACCTGCGGCAACTGCAGCATCCACTGCTACAAAAAGGATATGCGCGATACAATCAA
>CAKZOA010000473.1 GCA_937132035.1 uncultured Desulfobulbaceae bacterium
GGTCTCAGCTGCAGTATATATGGTAATGCCGTTTTCAAGGATATGTCGTCTTAGTTCTTTGTTCTCGATTGTTTCAAAATGGATAACGTCAAAAAAATGAGGAATGGTCGTCTCTTCCTCCAGGTGGGAATGGAATGCTGTAACGGTTTTGCCTTCCATTTCACGCCCCGAGATCGCTAGATCAATGTCCGAGCCGGACTTGGCATTGCCGAGAGCCCATGAGCCGAAAAGGATAACCTGTTCAATCTCAGGATACCGTTTGGCGGTATCAACAATTTGACCGACTATATGTTCCGGTAAAGAAAAAGCGTTTCTATTCATCAGCGAACTTGCCCAGATGAGAGACGAGTTGTCGGATCGATGAAAAATACTGCTTGGTGATAAGGTCATAGGCTTCTTTTGCTATTTTTTCATCATAGGTGTGAGCAAGCAGATTGCGTTTTGAAAGCATTTCGAGCCAGAGTTCGCCATCGCTCAAAAGATTATACCGGTATGCCTGCTTTATAACTTCCCTTGGGAATGCCACTGCCACCCCCTGGCTCTCAAGATAATCTTTCAAGGTTTTCCAGCAAAGTTCGAAAGTGAATTCGAAACTTTGAATAATACCTTGGATCTCAATTTCATTCGGGGATTCGAGCAGAACCCCTTTTTCCAACTGATGAAAGGCCTTAACCAGGTTGTCATACCGCTGTTGCCATCGTATGTTTTTGAGCTTGTCCATTGTCGCTACACCAGAGATGAACCGGAAATATTTGCCTATGGTTTTGCGCTGTTTAGCAGAAAATAAAGCGTTTGGCAGGTCAGCATATTTTTAAATCCTTCTGATCCTGTTTTATTGCTAAAATTTCACCTTATTGTCCAGGGCAATAAATGGCAAGGAGAAGATAAGAGATCAGAAATATAATGCTGCCTGAACCACAATTGTGATATAATATTAACATATCATGAACAATCGACTAGTTCACGCATCTGCATCAAAGGTGGTTATTATGAAATCAATGACAATTCATGGCATAGACAAGCAGCTTGAAAATTTAATTAAGTCAAAGGCCAAAGAGGAAGGACTGAGTATTAACAAAACCATAAAGAAACTGCTGGAAACATCCCTTGGCGTAAAACCTCAACCAAGCCGAAAAAACCTCGATGAATTCAAAGAATTCCGTGGTGTGTGGAGCAGTGAGGATCTGAAGGTTTTTGAAGAAAAAACAGCCGGCATACGAAGCGTTGATAAAGAAGACTGGCGATGAAGAAAATCCTCCTTGACACCAATGCATACACAAGACTGCTAACCGGTGACGACAGTGTGCTGAATGTTGTCGCCTCCGCCGAAACTGTTTTTATGTCAATTTTTGTTTTGGGAGAATTGCACGCCGGTTTTGCTGGAGGAGCAAAGTTTCGAGAAAACCAAGAGATATTAACACGTTTTTTGGCAAAGTCATCCGTAATGATTGTAAATGCCACAGCTGAAACAGCCGAGGTATTCGGTGAACTGAAAAACGCTCTTAAACAGGCAGGTACTCCTCTACCGATTAACGATGTATGGATTGCATCCCACGGCCTCGAAACCGGTTCAGTTGTCATCACCTATGACCTTCAATTCCGCAAAATTGCAGGTATCAGGCTATGGGGTGAGATATAATGCTGAAGGAGGTCGGGGTATGTAACCAAGAAGAGCAGGAATTGCTGAAAGCAGTTGAGGCAGGCGAATTTGAATCTGTCTTGGATGAAAAGCGCCGAACGCAGCTTGCCAATTCAGCAGAGGAGACAATGACAAAGGATAGGCGTATCAATATCCGGATTCCCAGTCGTGATCTTGACGCGCTGGAACGTCGGGCTCTGGAAGAGGGATTGCCTTACCAGTCGCTGATGTCCAGTGTGTTGCATAAATATGTCTCTGGTGGTCTTAAGGGTATTTCAGCTAACAAAATACGGTATCGGACTAACCATTGAAATCACGGTTTCCCTTGCCTTGCTCAATCCTTTCTTGCGAAAACAATATTGCCACCTTACAATAAGGTAGAAAATTGAAAAATGTAAGGAGGAATGTGTATGGCATTAGCCAAGCTTACCAGCAAAGGACAAGTGACTATTCCAAAGGAAATTAGACAGACACTGAATCTCAAAACTGGTGATAAGATTGAGATTATCGTCGCGAGGAAAGGGGAAGCGTTAATTCGGCCTGTTTCCAAGAAGGTAGATGATATTTTCGGCAAGTTGCATCGACCCTCTAGGGAGAGTGTAAGCGTTCAGGCCATGGATGACGCTATCAGTAAGAGGATGAAGTATTCATGCAATTGAAAGGGATAGATACGAATATTCTTGTCCGCTTTCTTGTAAGCGATGATGATCAACAGGCACAACAGGTGTATCGCCTTTTTAAAAAAGCGGAGACGCAGAAAACCGAATTCTTCGTACCCTTGGTAGTGGTCCTGGAACTCATCTGGGTTCTGGAGTCTGCCTATGGAATCGTTCGGGAGGAAATACTCGAGTCAATCGGCGACCTCCTGCTGATGCCCATTCTTCAATTTGAACACGTGGTGACTCTGCAACAATTCATTCTTACCGCCCAAGGAACTAGATACGATTTATCCGATCTTTTGATCGGACAGGTCGCTAAGGATCAGGGGTGCCAAGGAGTACTCACCTTCGATAAGAAAGCATCAGCCTCTTTGTTGTTTGAGTTAGTACAAGAATAGACGCAGTCCGGGACTGATCTTGCAACGAAGCAGAAAATAGATTCCGACACTTTTCCCTAGGGAAGATAAAGGAAAAAGTCAGCGGCAATGGTAGAATACCCATGCAGCGAAAAGATTATTCGAGTAATGAAAGAAGTATAGAAAGCCGATACAACAGATGAAATTGCCAATGAACTTGCGACTGGCGAGAATGGCTAACAGTCTAAAGGATGGTGTATGGCGACCGAAAAGGCGGCAAAAGAAGTAACAGTTCTGCTCCCTGCCTACAACGAGGGAGGGAGCATCGGCGCTACTGTTCGCAGTATAAAAGAACTCTACCCCGATTTCGAGGTACTGGTCGTCGATGACGGCTCCAAGGACAGTACCATGCAGGAGGCCATGGACGCCGGCGCCAACGTCTGGCCCCACCCCTACAATATCGGCAACGGCGCCGCCATAAAAACAGGCCTACGACTGGCCAGAGGCGAGTACATCGTCATGATGGACGCCGATGGCCAGCACGACCCCGAAGACATCGCCAGGCTCCTTGAACACAAGGAGACCTATGACATGGTGGTCGGTGCCAGGAGCAGAAAGTCCGAGACGGCGCTGCACCGGGACTTTGCCAATATCATCTACAACTGGATCGCCAGTTACGTCACTCATTTCAAAATAAAAGACTTAACCTCAGGCTATCGGCTGGTGAAAAAGAGCACGGTCCAGCAGTTCATCTATCTGCTGCCCAACTCCTTTTCCTACCCGACAACGCTGACCATGGCCTATCTCCGAAGCGGCAGAAGTCTCAGGTACGTGCCGATCCACAGCAAGAAACGGCTGGGCAAGAGTAAAATCAAGCTTATCAAGGACGGCATACGGTTCTTGCTGATCATTTTCAAAATCGCCACGCTCTTTTCTCAAAAACAAAGGAATACTAAAACTGACACCAGCT
>CAKZOA010000474.1 GCA_937132035.1 uncultured Desulfobulbaceae bacterium
GCCCTTGACCCAGGGATCGGCTTTTGTCACTTCCAGATTGACGAAAATGGGAAGGCTGACGTCGATAGGCTTATCGTCGAAAAACAGGACCTGGATATCCATATTGTCAACCATGAAGTTGACATTGTCGCCAAGGTGGTCGCTGGTGATAAACAGCTGGTCGTAGGACTCGGTGTCCATGAAATGATACTCATCACCCTGATTATAGAGATACTGCATCTTGCGCTCTTCCAGGGCCGGCTTTTCAAACTTGTCGTTTGAACGGTAGGTCTGGGTAAACTGATTGCCGGTTATCATATTACGCATTTTACACCGATAGAGCGCCTGGCCCTTGCCCGGTTTGGAAAATTCAAATTCGGTGAGGATATAGGGTTCATTGTCAATTTGGATTTTTAATCCTTTGCGTAAGTCTGAAGCGCTGTACATTCCTGTCTCCGTGTAATCCGGCAGGGCCGGTTGCTGATGTTTGAAGAGTTTTTCCGGGGCCGCTGCGCCCATGAAGATCCGCGTTGCAGGGCCGTATGCAGGCCCCCACTATACCTGCCACGGACTAATTTCTGCAATACCAAATCTGTCAAGCTGAAAAAGAATGGGGACGAAACGACAGCCCTGTCCGCTGACGCATTTACGCCATCCATAACTTTTTCCATGCTTGAGCTAGCCATGATATGTATAATATATGTTTTTGAACCACCATAAGGAGTCACATGGTACGGGCCGGAATTCTCTCAGACACCCACCTGGAGGAACCCACACATGAATTTTGCGACATGGCGGCGAGAGCCTTTGCTGACTGCGATATCATTTTCCATGCCGGCGACATAACCGGCATGGCCATCCTTGAGCATTTCACCCGGGCCACCGTCCATGCCGTCTCCGGCAATATGTGCGGCCACCGGCTGCAGACTGTGCTGCCCCGGCAGAAAAAGGTGATCATCGACAACCAGGTTATCGGTCTCTGTCACGGAACCGGCCCACGCTTCAACATCGAGGAGCGGGTATGGGCGCTCTTCCCCGATGCCGACTGCATAATATACGGTCATACCCACCAGCCTGTCTGCGAATCCAAGGGCGGGGTGCTGTTCATCAATCCCGGCAGTTTCCAGTGCACCTCCCGCCACGGTGCTCCCGCATCCTATTGTATCTTGGATATCTCCGCCAAAGGTCTCAAGGCACAACTTAAACATATCAGGGTGCGAACATGAAAACACTGTGGACGCCATGGCGAATGGAATACGTTAAAGGTGAAGCGCCGTCATTCTCCGGCTGTCTTTTCGAACCTCCCGGCAACAGTCGTCGTGACAGAGAGCATCTCATGCTGTACCGTAACGAGACGGTGGTGGTTCTGCTCAACCGCTTCCCCTATGCCCACGGCCATCTCCTCATAGCTCCCAGGCGCCACATCGCCACACTGACGGAACTCGATGCAAACGAAGCCCACGCGCTCATGGATATGGTGCAGAAATGCACACACATACTTGGCCAGCTCCTGAACTGCGACGGTTTCAATATCGGCTGCAACATTGGCGAAATCGCCGGAGCCGGCGTCGCCGACCATCTCCACTTTCATGTTGTCCCGCGCTGGCAGGGGGATCATAACTACATGGCCGTAGTCGCCGAAATCCGCACCATTCCCGAACATATAGAAAACACCTACGACGCCTTTGTCGCAAAGTTCGACCGCCTCTAACCCGATACCACGCCACAGCGATATGACACGGTCAGTTAAACTCACACCCATGATGCAGCAATATCTCGAGATCAAGGAGAAAAACCCCAACTCCATTCTTTTTTACCGCATGGGGGATTTTTACGAGATGTTCTTTGACGATGCCGAACGGGCCTCGAAGATCCTGGGCATTACACTTACTTCTCGAAACAATAAGGGCGATGCCGCCAAGGTGCCGATGTGCGGCATTCCCTATCACGCCAGCCAGGGCTATATCGCCAAACTGGTACAAGCCGGACATCGGGTGGCTATCTGCGAGCAGGTCGAAACCCCGGCTGAAGCCAAGGGCATCGTCCGCCGGGAGGTTATCCGCACCATTTCGCCGGGTGTGGTCACCGACGACCAGCTGCTTGATGGCAAATCCAACAATTTCGTCGCCGCCATCGACCACAGGTCAGCAGGCGACAGGGAACTGTTCGGTCTGGCTTTTCTCGATCTCTCCACCGGTAAATTTCTCGTTGGTGAATTCACCGACAGCGGCGACGGATACGAAAACGTCCTCGACCAGCTTTGTCGTCTGGCCCCGGCAGAACTGCTCGTCAACGCCGGCGACAGCGAGAGCCTGCACGAGCTTTTAAGCCTTGCTCCAACCCTTTTGCCGGGCCTCTGTATCACCGAACGCGACGATGAACTCTTCCACCAGCCCACCTGCCGGCAGAGCCTGCTCGAGCACTTCGGCGTAATCAACCTCTCGGGCTTCGGCTGCGAAGCGATGAACTGCGGAATCGTCGCCGCCGGCGTTCTCCTCGAATATGTCCATGAGATGCAAAAAAGCGCCGTCGACCATATCGAAACCATCGCTCCCATCGACCTCGACACCATCCTGCTTATAGACGACTCCTCGCGCAGGAACCTTGAGCTTACCCAGACTATAATCGGCAGCAGCCGCGAAGGCTCGCTGCTCTCCGTTCTCGACCGGACCTCCACGCCGATGGGAGCGCGGCTGCTCAAAGAAAGTCTGCTTTTTCCTCTCCGGGATGTAGCGACCATCAACCTTCGGCTCGACGCCGTCGATTTTCTCTACAAAAACAATCAGCTGCGTCTTGACATGAGAAAGGCCCTCGACGCCATCTATGATATAGAACGGCTCAACAGCAGAATGGTGCTGGGCAGCGGTAATGCCAGGGACATGCTGGCTCTCAAGCACTCCCTGGCCGGACTACCCCTTCTCAAAGAACTGATAGGCCGGTGCACAACCGCAGATACCCAGGAAATAGCCTCCCGGTTCGAAACTCTCGACGATATTTTCGGTCTGCTCGATGAAGCAATTCATGAAGAGCCCCCCGTGACACTGCGGGAGGGTAATCTGATCAAAAAAGGGTACCACAGCGAACTTGATGAGCTCGTCCACCTGCTCCGCGACGGCAAGCAGCTGATCCTTGAGCTCGAAGCCACTGAGCGTCAGGCCACCGGCATCCCCAAATTGAAAATCGGCTACAACAAGGTCTTCGGCTACTACCTGGAAGTGAGCAAGGTGCACGCCGACAAGATCCCCGAGCACTATATCCGCAAACAGACCCTGGTCAACGCCGAGCGCTTCATCACCCCCGAACTGAAGGATTTCGAGAACAAGGTGGTCAGCGCCCAGGAACGCAGACTCGAACTTGAATACCAGCTCTTCACCGACATCCGTAACCACCTGGGAAAAGAGAGTTCCAGACTGCTCAGGATCGCCGGATTGCTGGCACGGATCGATTTCCATGCCACCATGGCGGAAATGGCCCACCTTTGCCACTACAGACGCCCGGTCGTCGACGCCGGTGAGGAGATCATCATCACCGAGGGCCGACATCCGGTTATAGAACAATCGCTGCCCAGCGGTAAATTCGTGCCCAACGACATCAGCCTCAATCAGAAGAGCGACGAACTCATTATCATCACCGGCCCCAACATGGCCGGTAAATCAACCGTTCTGCGTCAGACGGCCCTGATTGTCCTGATGGCCCAGATGGGCAGTTTCGTGCCGGCCGAGGAGGCGCGGATAGGCGTTGTCGATAAGATTTTCACCCGCGTTGGTGCCATGGACGATCTGCGCCGCGGCCAATCCACATTCATGGTGGAGATGAACGAAACCGCCAACATACTCAACAACGCCACCAGCAAAAGCCTGGTCATCCTCGATGAGATCGGCCGCGGCACCTCCACCTACGACGGACTCGCCATTGCCTGGGCCGTCGCCGAGCATCTGGTGGAAAAAGATGGCAAGGGCATCAAGACCCTTTTCGCCACTCACTATCACGAACTGACGGAGCTTGCCCGCGAGCAGGAGCGCGTTCAGAATTTTTCCATTGCCGTACGTGAATGGAACGACACCATTATCTTCCTGCACAAACTGGTACGCGGAGGCACCAATCGCAGCTATGGCATCCAGGTTGCCGGCCTGGCGGGGGTGCCGGACAGGGTTGTCGAACGGGCCAAGGCCATCATGCGCAGCATTGAAACAGGAGAACGGGCCGCTGCCGGCGGCTCCGCTCCGACAAAAACCGGCGGACGGAGAAAAAAACAGCCCAGTCAGCTGTCGCTCTTCGCATCTCCCTCCGATCCCCTGCGCGACTATCTGCGCAAAATCGACATCGACGATCTCAGCCCGCGCCAGGCCCTGGAAATCCTCTACGAACTCGAAAAAATAGCCTCCTCGTGACATCGCCTTTTTAACCAGACGATCAGCTGTTTCCGTTGTCTGAGCTCATCCGCGGTAGGCCGGGATACCGGTCACTTCCTGACCGATAATCAGGGTGTGCATATCGTGGGTACCCTCATAGGTATAGACCGATTCGAGATTATTCATATGTCGCATGATCGGATATTCGCCCATGATGCCATTGGCACCCAGCATCGCTCTGGCCTTTCTGGCAATTTCAATGGCTATATTGACATTGTTCATCTTGGCCATCGACACCTGGGCCGGTGAATATTTTTCTTCATCTTTGAGCCTGCCAAGCTGGTAGGCCAAAAGCTGCCCTTTGGTCAGTTCGGTGACCATCTCCGCAAGTTTTCGCTGCTGCAGCTGGAACGAAGCGATGGGCCTGTCGAACTGGATTCGTGAACCGGCATAGTCGAGTGCGGTCTGGTAGCAGTTGTCAGCCGCCCCCAGCGCTCCCCAGGCTATACCGTAACGCGCCTGGGTAAGACAGCTGAGCGGTGCTTTCAAGCTCGTGGCATTGGGCAGCAGAGAGCGGCGTTCACCGACAATGACATTGTCGAAGACCAGCTCGGATGTCACCGAGGCACGCAGGCTCCATTTGCCCTTCATACGGGGAGCCGTAAAGCCCTTAGTGCCCTTCTCCACCAGAAAACCACGCACTCCGTCCTCCGTCTGCGCCCATACCACAGCGACATCGGCTATGGAACCATTGGTGATCCACATCTTGGCGCCGTTGATGCACCAGGTGCCGTCACCATTGCGTACGGCCCTGGTCTTCATTCCAGAAGGATTGGAGCCGAAATCGGGCTCTGTCAATCCGAAACATCCGACGGCATCGCCTGCGGCCATGCGGGGCAGCCATCGCTTTTTCTGTTCTTCGGAACCGTAGGTGAATATTGGATACATCACCAGCGAGCCCTGCACCGACGCAAAACTGCGCATGCCGGAGTCGCCGCGCTCCAGTTCATACATGAGCAGCCCATAGGCTATGTTGGAAAGGCCGGCGCAGCCGTAGTCCTCCGGCAAGGTTGGTCCGAGAAAGCCCAATTCCCCCATTTCACCAATCAGCTGTTCGGGAAATTCTTCGCGCTGAGCATAATCGTCGATTATCGGCAGAACTTTTTCATTAACGAAGTCCCTGGCCGTCTCGCGCACGAGCCGCTCTTCGTCGCTGAACTGCTCGGTGAGCCTCATATAGTCCGTCATCTCTCTTGTATTGCTCATAATCTCTCCTCCAGAGAAGGCTCTTCTATTGGGTCGCTGGCGACCGCTTATGACAGAAAAACGGCACAACAGCGTCAGCCCTTCTGCCAGTGATAATCTTTTCTGTTTGTTTTTTTGGCCATAACCAATTATTTTACCACAGTATGCTTAAGCACCTTGAACCGCTATGATGCCAACCACTGGCATTATACATCCTCTGTAATACTTAATGATCCGATTCCGCACACCGCTACTTCTCCTCATTCTCCTTAGCCTGTTTTTTCTGCCGGCTATTGCCGCTGAAACAGGTGATGCCTTTCCGACAACTATACAGGATCGCTATCATAAATCGAAATTTTTTTATAAACAGCTTGAAACTAATCCCACACTTGGCAACCAACGCCAGATGTGGTTGAAGTCAACCCGCAATTTCAGAAAGGTGTATCTGGCCAATCCCAAATCGGAACTGGCACCTGCCTCGCTTTTCATGCTTGGAAAAAATTATCGACGCATGTATGAGAAATTCGGCCGGAAGAGCGACCTCCAGGAAGCTATTGGCTATTACCGCGATTGCGCCAGTCTCTTTCCCCACCACCGCCTTGCTGATGATTCCCTCTACCTCCTTGGAATTCTTTTCAACGATATTCTCGATGAGCCCCGGACGGCAGCCCGATATTTCAGCGACGTGGTCTCCCGCTACCCGCAGGGAGACATGCACCCCCAGGCCGCCACCTCCCTCAAAACCCTCTCCAGCAAATACGATATAGCCCTGCCCGAGATCATGATCAGCGGCAGCAACCACAAGAAACTCACCAATGTGCTCCCTGTCAAATACTGGTCTTCCAACGACTACAGCCGTGTCATCATCAAGGCCTCCGGACCGGTCACCTATTCGGCACAGCTGCTTGAGAAAAGCAGTAATACTCCCCGCAGGCTCTATATCGACTTTCAAAACAGCTATATTGAACCACGCTACAGGACTCCCATACCCATTACAGACGGACTGCTCAAACGCATTCGTACTGGCCAGTATACCCAGGAAACCGTACGCGTCGTCCTCGACATTGAAACCATTTCCTCCTACAAAATTTTCAGCCTCCCCGATCCGTTCCGCGTAGTCATCGATGTTCGCGGCAAAGAGCGTCCGGAATTGCAGCCTGAGAGCAGCAAGCCTGTAAAAGCACTGCACAAGCCCTCCCTGAAGAATGGTCAAATCATCGTTTTACGAACGCAGAAAAAGCACAGAGCCGCCGGCACAGCGGCTCCACCAACCAGGGAGGAAGATGACCTCGACAGCTCTCCCGAACTGTCCCTGGCACAACAGCTCGGACTCGGTGTGGCCAAAATCGTCATCGACCCGGGACACGGTGGCCGCGACCCTGGTGCCATAGCCAATGGCCTTAAGGAAAAGGACATCGTCCTCAGGCTTGCCAAGAAGCTCAAAGACACCCTGGAGCGCTCCCTGGGCTGTGAGGTTGTGCTGACTCGCGACAGCGACAGATATATCTCCCTGGAAGAAAGGACCGCCATCGCCAACGGTAACAACGCCGACCTCTTCCTCTCGCTGCACGTCAATGCTCACCCAAGGCCCACCGTAAATGGGCTTGAAACCTACTTCCTTAATCTGTCAAGCAACCCGGAAGCGATGCGGGTCGCCGCCTTCGAAAACGCCACATCTGAGCTGCAGATGAGTGATCTTCAGGATGTACTCTCCGATATCATGAAAAATTCCAAAATAGAGGAATCCTCCCGACTCGCCCACAATGTTCACTCGACCCTGATTACCGGCCTCCATGAAAGCGACCTCACCCTCAAGGATCTTGGCGTCAAGCAGGCTCCATTTTATGTTCTTATTGGTGCCGAAATGCCGGCAATTCTTATTGAGATTGCCTTCATCAGCAATGCCGGCGAGGCGAGAAAGCTCAACGACGATGGCTTTCTCAACTCATCGGCGGCTGGCATAGTCCGTGGAATACGGAGCTATATCGACTCTAACAGCGCCCGGCTTTCTTTCTAAGTCAAACCCTGCCTCAAAAATACGGTTCATCGAATCGTCCATTTTTCAAGATATATCCAAAGCGCATAAACCACAAAGGGGGCAATCTCCGAAGAGATGCCCCCTTTGTGGTGCGTCAATATATCTTGTGGTACAGCTACATGGACCGTGAGGTCTTCAACCTGGCAAGCGCCCGCTGCAAGGCCGCCTCGGCCCGGGTGCGGTTGAGGCTCTCGTCATTCTGAGCGGCCTGGGCGAGGCGCTTTTCCGCTCTCTCCTTGGCTTTCATGGCCCGCTCGACATCTATCTGCGTCCCATATTCGGCACTCTCGACGAGGAAGGTGATTTTATTGTTGGACACTTCACAGAATCCCCCGCTTATCATGAGATTTTCCCTCTTATTGCCCTTTTCGTAGGACAACAGGCCGATTTTCACGGTGGAGAGAAATGGCGCATGATTAGCGAGCACACCAAAATCACCTCCATAGCCGGGAGCGTTGACGATATCAACATCGTCGTTCACTACCGCCCCGGTGGGGGTGACTACTTCTAATCGTATCTGTTGTGCCATTGATTCGACTCCTCTGAATTGCGTTTATGCCCTCTGGGCTTTCTCGACAGCCTCATCAATGGAGCCGACCATGTAAAAGGCATTTTCAGGCAGGTCGTCATGTTTGCCTTCGAGGATTTCTTTGAATCCCTGAACGGTATCGGCGACTTTGACGAATTTGCCTGGCATACCGGTGAATACCTCGGCAACGGTAAATGGCTGTGACAGATAGCGCTGAATTTTGCGAGCCCGGGAAACCAGCAGTTGATCCTCTTCGGAAAGTTCGTCCATACCGAGGATGGCGATGATATCCTGGAGATCCTTGTATTTCTGCAGTGAAACCTGAACGCCGCGGGCAACCGCGTAATGCTCTTCACCAATGACGTTGGGATCGAGAATACGGGAAGTAGAGTCAAGCGGATCAACAGCAGGATAGATACCAAGCTCGGCGATCTGCCGGGAAAGAACAACCGTTCCGTCGAGATGCGCAAAGGTGGTTGCAGGAGCAGGGTCGGTCAAGTCGTCAGCGGGTACGTAGACGCACTGGACAGCGGTAATCGATCCTTTGGTGGTCGAGGTAATACGCTCCTGCAGGCCGCCAAGGTCTGTTGCCAGTGTCGGCTGATAGCCAACGGCGGAAGGAATACGGCCGAGAAGAGCGGAAACCTCGGAGCCGGCCTGGGTGAAACGGAAAATGTTGTCGACGAAGAACAGTACGTCCTGGCCCTGCTCGTCACGGAAGTACTCGGCCGCGGTCAGGCCGGTGAGGGCGACGCGGGCACGGGCTCCGGGAGGCTCAGTCATCTGACCGTAGACCAGAGCGGCCTTGGGCAGAACGCCGGACTCCTTCATCTCATGGTAGAGGTCGTTGCCCTCGCGGGTACGCTCGCCGACACCGCAGAAAACGGAGATTCCGCCATGATGCATGGCAATATTGTTAACCATCTCCATCATGATAACGGTCTTGCCGCAACCGGCGCCGCCGAACAGTCCCATCTTACCACCGAGTGGGAAGGGGACCAGCAGATCGATAACCTTGATGCCGGTCTCAAGAACGCGTACCTCGGTGTCCTGCTCGGTGAACAGCGGAGCGGGACGGTGAATGGGCATATTATTGGATGATTCAATCGGTCCAAGACCGTCAACCGGGCGACCGACAACGTTCATGATGCGGCCAAGGGCGGGCTCGCCTACGGGAATGGTGATGGGCTCACCGGTGTCGCGTACTTCCATGCCGCGTACCAGACCATCGGTCTGATCCATGGCAATGCAGCGACAGGCGTTATCACCGAGATGCTGGGCAACCTCAATGACGAGATTGTCTGCCTCTTCGGAGATGGCGGGGTTACTCACCGTCAACGCACTCATGATATTCGGCAGGTTTCCCGCGTCGAATTCCACGTCTACGACAGGTCCGATGACCTGCATTACTTTACCTTTTCTTTGCTCACTCATAGGGCCTTACCCCTCCTTGAAAAGTCTAAATTTTATACGATTTTGGATATATTATTTTAGGGCTTCGGCACCGCCAACGATATCCATGAGTTCTGCGGTAATAGCTGCCTGGCGAGCCTTGTTATATACTATCGTCAGATTATCGACGATATCCTTACAGGCGTTGGTCGCGTTGTCCATTGCTGTCATGCGGGCCGCATGCTCACTTGCTCCGACCTCGAGCATAGCCGCATATATCATGACATTGAGATAGAGCGGCTGCAACACGTCCATGATCTCCTCGGTGGAGGGCTCATAAATGTATTCACCGGATATCTTCTTCTGTTCAGCCTCTTCACTTTCTATGGGCTGCACGGGCAGGAAATGGGTAACCGCCGGTTTCTGCACAGCCACGGACTGGAATTCACCGTAGACTACTTCCACTGTATCGGAATGTCCGTCGAGAAAGTTCTGGGATACATCGGTGGCGATCTCACGAGCGTTGAACATCTGAAATGAACTCATGATATCTGTGAACTGCTTGCGTACCTTGCCGGTTTTTCTTAATATCTGATAGCCTTTCTTGCCGACGCAGACAATGCTGACTGTTTTGCCCTCGCCTTCATACTTGGCCATCAGTTTTTCGACTTTGCGGATGATATTTGAGTTAAACGATCCGCAGAGACCGCGGTCGGAGGTTATGACGACGAGTTCAACGGTCTTGACCTCACGATTCTCCATAAGAGGAAAGTTGGTCGTATTGGCGCCACCAGAAAGATTCGACATCGCCTCGTTGAACTTGGAGGTATAGGGGCGGAAGGCCTCCATCTTCTCCTGGGCGCCTCGCAGTTTTGCCGAGGCGACCATGTTCATGGCTTTGGTGATCTGGGCCGTCTTCTTGACGCCCTGGATCTTCATTTGAACGTCTTTTAAACTGGGCATAGCTTGGACCTATCTTTGATTAGTTGAGACCCTTGGTCGCCTTGAATGTTTCACCAAAGCTGGTCAGTGCTTTATTCAGTTTCTCCTTGATCGGATCGGTGAACTCTTTCTGCTCTTTCAAGTCAGAGAAGATGGAAGGATCGTTCGACTCAATGTAATTGTAGAGTTCCTGCTCGTAGTCGGCCAGGGTGTCCACCGGCAGCTTGTCGAGGTGGCCATTGGCACCGGAGTAAATGATGACAACCTGCTTTTCCATGGGCAGCGGCTGATACTGCGGCTGCTTGAGAATTTCGACCAGCCTCTCACCTCGGGTAAGCTGGGCCTGGGTCTTGGCATCAAGATCGGAACCGAAGGCGGCGAAAGCCGCGAGCTCACGATACTGGGCGAGATCGAGTCGCAGAGTACCCGCCACCTGCTTCATGGCCTTGACCTGAGCGGCGCCACCAACACGCGATACGGAGAGACCGACGTTGATCGCCGGTCGAACACCGGAGAAGAACAGGTTCGGCTCGAGATAGACCTGGCCGTCGGTGATGGAGATAACGTTTGTGGGAATAAAGGCGGAAACGTCACCGGCCTGGGTTTCGATGATCGGCAGGGCGGTAAGAGAACCGGCGCCGAGTTCGTCATTGAGCTTGGAGGCCCGCTCAAGCAGACGCGAGTGATTGAAGAAAATATCGCCGGGATAGGCTTCGCGTCCAGGAGGACGACGGAGAAGCAGAGAGAGTTCGCGATAGGATACGGCCTGCTTGGAAAGATCATCGTAGATGATCAGGGCGTGCTGACCGTTGTCACGGAAATACTCGCCCATGGCGCAGCCGGCGAAGGGAGCGATGTACTGCATCGGCGCCGGATCAGAGGCACAGGCGGCGACAACCGTGGTATATTCCATGGCGCCGTGCTTGCGCAGGGCCTCGACCACCAGGGCTACCGTCGATTTTTTCTGGCCGACAGCGACATAGATGCAATGCACGTCGGTTTCTTTCTGGGCGATGATGGCATCGACGCACAGAGCGGTTTTACCGATCTGACGATCGCCGATGATCAGCTCGCGCTGGCCGCGTCCAACCGGTGTCATGGCGTCAACTGCCTTGGCGCCGGTATAGCAGGGCTCATGCACACCCTTCCGGGCGATAACGCCGGGGGCCAGAACCTCTATCTTGGAGGTCTGCTTGGCGTCTATGGCGCCCAGACCGTCGATGGGATAGCCGATACCGTCGACGACGCGGCCTTCCATTTCGGGGCCGACTGGAACCTCTGCGATGCGGTTGGTACGCTTGACAATGTCGCCTTCCTTGATCTTGTCAACGCTGCCGAGTACGGCGCAACCGACATTGTCTTCCTCGAGGTTGAGGGCAAGACCCATGATGCCGCCGGGAAACTCAAGAAGCTCCAGGGCCATACAGTTTCTCACTCCATATACACGAGCAATACCGTCACCGACAGAGATAACCGTTCCTGTCTCGCTCAGGTCAATACTTGTCTCGTACTCCCCAATCTGGTCTTTGATAATCTGACTGATTTCTTCGGCTTTGATCTGCATCTATTCTCTCCCTCTAATGGAATCTTTTAAACCTGCAAGCTGTGTCTTGATACTGCCGTCCAGAACCAAATCTCCCACCTTAGCCACAATTCCTCCTATCAGGGAGGGATCGACGCTGGTGGACAGTTCAACCTGCTTGCCTGTTAACTTTTCTAGTGCCGCCTTAACCTTGGCCTGCAATTCATCACTGAGTTCTACTGCTGAAGTAACGGATCCATGGCTAATGTTCTTTTCCTCGTCGACCATCATCCTGAACTCTTCAGCGATCTCAGGCAGGATGTCGGCACGTTTTTTCTCCACCAGCAGGTTGAGAAAATTTGCCGGAACCTTGTCAACGCTCATGGAATCGATCAGAGAAGCCATCACCTTCTGCCTGACATCGATTGGGTAGAGGGGATTCGTCAGAGCATCAGCAACTTCCGGAGTAGAAGTATAAAGCCCGGCCACTCCCTGGAGCGTTTCGTTGTAGGCTTCATACGCATCGTTTTCTTTGCCAACGGCGAAAAGCGCCTTGGCGTATCTTCGCGCTAATATTGTCTGTTTCACTGTACGGCCTCTACTTTATCTAGGTAATCTTCAATGATCTTGACCTGATCTTCAGGTTTGAGATTCTTTACGATTAACTCCTCGGCCATGGCAGCCGCCTGATTGGCAATATCGTCTTTGAGCTTGCGTCGGGCAATCATGAACTCATTGGCTATGGTCATTTCCGCCTGACGCTTCATGTCTGCGGCAGCCTGCTCGGCTTTCTCGAGAATTTTGGCCTTTTCTATCTCTGCCTGGGCAACGGCTTTATCGACAATGGTGTCTATCTCTTGTTCCATGCCGGCAAGCTTTCCCTCAAACTGGTGATACGACTTCTCCGCTTCAGCCTTTCTCGCTTCCAGATCTTCGATCTCGTCCTTGATTTTCTGCTGACGTCCGGAAAGACCGCCGGCAATCGGCTTGGCGCCGAATTTCACCAGCAGAAAGACGAGAACGGCAAAGTTAAGGATACGAAAGAACAGATCCCATAGTTTCTCTGAAGAAAGACTGCCTCCGTACGCCTCTCCATGCTCACCTTCAACCTCGTGCTCCTCGATCGGATGGGTGACATCGCCGACCACCGGGTATTCACCGCTTTTGGCTTCGGCCCCGTGTTCGGCCTGGGTGGCATCTGCCAGAAGGATCTGTCCGGTGTTTTCCGCTACTGCATGTCCGGTATCACCGGCAGCCCAAACCGCCGAAGCCGTCAGGCAGAACCAGAGCGCCACCGCAACCAGACTCACTCCGCTGGTAATGTGCTTTACTCCTCTCATTGTTAGAGACTCCTTCCAAGAATTTTTCCTGCCATGTCGGATGCAAAAGCCTCTAGATTCTCCTGGAGGGTTTTTCCAGCAGCATCAACCTGACTTTTCAGTTCCGTCATTTTCTCTTTCTTCCCGGCCTCAACTTCTGCTTTTATCTCGGCGAGCTTCTTGTTCCCCGCCTCGGCGGCTTCCGTCCGCGCCGAGTCAAGAGCCGCTTTGGCCTTGCCGGAAGCCTGGGCCATCTTCTTGTCTACTTCTTCCTGCCGGAGACGGGCATTTTTCTGGAATCGTTCGATATCCTCCTGCATCCCCTGCATCTTCTTCGATCTGTCGCGCAGAATACCCAGTACGGGTTTGTACAGAACTTTATTCAGAAGAAACATCAAAATGATGATGTTTATCATCTGAATAATTAAGGTGATGTCCATCGTAATCATGTTTACACGCTCCCGGTCGGCTTAGAAAAAATAGTATTAAACATTCAGCTGCCTGAATGACGACATGCTGCTGGTAAACATATTTGTGCAAGCGAATGAATCAATGGCCATCCGGCGCTAAAATGAATGGCCATTCACAACGAGAAAAATCTTTACTGCAAATATTCTCAGGTGTCAACCAATTTATATAGAACAGGAACTTAACACCACAATTCATACTTTTTTTCTATGACATCAATGTCCGTATCATATCACCGCAAATACAGGTCTGGCCTAACCGCCAAGAATATCTTCGACATTTGCCGGCACCGAGCGAATGGCCTCGCCGATTTTATCAGGCATATTCCCGCCTGCCTGAGCCATGTCCGGCCTGCCTCCACCCTTGCCTCCGACAATTCTGGCACATCTGTTGACCAGCTCTCCGGCGGTTATCCGGTCGGTCAGATCTTTGGTGACGATCGCCAGCAGCGCCGCCTTGTCTTTGATGACACCGCCTAAAACAGCAACGCCACTGTCGAGCTGATCCCGGACTTTGTCGCCCACTTCACGCAGGGTCTTGGGACTGTCGAGAACTATTTCGGCGGCGACGACCTTGACGCCTCCGACTTCGATGGCATTCCCCAAAAGCGTGTTCAGATCGGCGCTGGCCAGGTTCCTGGATAGATCGGCAATCTGCCTCTCCAGTGTGCGCTGCTCTTCGAGCAGATGACTCACTTTATCTACCAGGTCTTCGGGACGGCTGTTGAGGATGCCAGCCAGGGCGGTCTGTTTCCTCCAGGCCTCCTGAACGTGGTCGAATGCAGATCCGCCGGCGATAGCTTCGATTCGCCTCACACCCGAGGCGATGCCCGTTTCCGAGAGTATCTTGAATAGCCCTATCTCACCGGTGGCTCCCACATGGGTGCCGCCGCACAGTTCCTTGCTGTAGTCTTCGAGGTTAACCACTCTCACCTCTTCTCCATATTTTTCACCAAACAGCGCCGTGGCACCTTCAGCGATGGCATCATCACGGCTGAGCAGCCTGGTCTGCACCGGCATGTTCGATCTAATTTTGACATTGACCAACTCCTCGATACTCTCGATCTCCTTTTCGGTAAGAGGCGAAAAATGAGTGAAATCGAACCGCAGACGCGTCGGACCGACCAGGGAGCCTGCCTGCTTGACATGATCTCCCAGTATTTTTCTCAGCGCCGCATGGAGAAGGTGAGTGGCGGTGTGATTGGCGGCCGTCTCCCTCCTGCTGCTGGTTTCCACCTGAAGAACAAGCTGCTGCCCTGGACGAAGCTCCCCTTCCAGAACCTCAACTGCATGGAGGACCAGTTCGCCCTCGGAGGTAGTGGCCGACACGGCGGCGGAACCGCCGTCCCAGCTCAAATGCCCCGTATCGCCCATCTGGCCGCCGGCCTCAGCATAAAAAGGCGTCTCGACGACGACCAGGCTGCCTTTCTCACCCGCGTTCATCGATTCCACCACAACGCCCTCGTTATCGAGCAGCGCCTCGGCTGTGGTCGTACTCTGCAGGTGGTCATAGCCGATAAAGCGGGTTGAACAGCCTTTTTCGAGCAGCCTTTTTATGCCTTCGCTGCGCAGCCGTATGCCCTCGCCCTTCTGGGAAGCCCTGGACTTGGCCCGTTGCCCCTCCATGGCCTCGGTAAACCCGGCCTCGTCGAAATCGAGTCCCCGTTCCAGAGAGATGTCCCTGACGATGTCCACAGGAAAGCCGTAGGTGTCATAGAGCTTGAAAATGAATTCGCCGGAGATCAGATTCTGCTCATGCTGCTGCAGGCGGTCTATCTCGCTGTCGAGCAGGGCCAGGCCGTGCCCCAGGGTCTCGAGGAAGCGCTCCTCCTCCTTGTTGACAACCTTCTTCAACAGTTCTCTGGCATCTTTGAGATGCGGATAGGCGTGCTCCATCGACGCGGAAACAACGGCTGTCACCTCGTTGAGAAAGGGTTTGGACAAGCCGAGATTTTTGCCGTAACGAACGGCCCGACGCATGATCCTCCTGAGCACGTAGCCCCGGCCTTCATTGGCAGGCAGAACGCCATCGGCAACGAGAAAGGCCGTGGCACGGGCGTGGTCGGCTATGACCCGCATGGCGACGTTGACTGCCTCGCTGTCGCCGTACTTCACGCCGGAAAGCTGCTCGAGCTTTTCCATGACCGGGGCAAAGAGGTCGGTGTCGAAATTATTGAGCTTGCCCTGCAGGACCGCTACCACCCGCTCAAGCCCCATACCGGTATCGATGCTGGGTTTGGGCAGCAGGCTCATTTCCCCGTCGGCCGAACGGTTAAACTGCATAAACACCAGATTCCACAGCTCGAGGAATCGGTCGCAGTCGCAGCCGAGCCGGCATTCCGGCCTGCCGCAACCCGCCTCCTCGCCCTGGTCGATATGGATCTCGGAGCAAGGTCCGCAGGGGCCGGTATCGCCCATGGCCCAGAAATTGTCCTCCTCGCCCATGCGTACTATCCTTCCCGGCGGCAAGCCTTCGATCTTCTCCCACAGCTCCTGCGCCTCGTCATCGTCTTCGAAGATGGACACCCAAAGCTGTTCGCTGGGCAGGCCAAGCTCCACGGTGAGAAATTCCCAGGCATAGCGGATGGCGTCTTCCTTGAAATAATCGCCAAAACTGAAGTTGCCCAGCATTTCGAAGAAGGTGTGATGTCTGGCGGTATAGCCGACGTTTTCCAGATCGTTATGCTTGCCGCCGGCGCGGACGCAGCGCTGGCTGGTGACGGCACGCACATAGTCCCTTTTTTCCTCACCCATGAAGACCGTTTTGAACTGGACCATGCCGGCGTTGGTGAACAGCAGGGTCGGATCGTCTGCCGGAACCAGGGAAGAGCTGTCGACGACGGTGTGTCCATGTTTCTGAAAGTATTCCAGGAATTTGTTGCGGATCTCGTTTCCAGTCATATGCTTTATCGTGATTTTTTTTGTAGGTTATTGGAGTCAAATACGTAGTCAAATACCATTTCCACGTATCTTGCGGTCTCAGCCGTTTTCCTTGGTAAAGGCAATAATGTGAGGCAGCATCTGCTTAAATTCATCGGTGCCGGCCTTGCCGAGCAGCTCATAGATGATCATCTCCGCCGGACCGATCACGGCGCCGAGCTGGCGCAGCCGGTCAAGACCGTACTGGTGGTTGGCCTGATCCCTCGAGGAAACGCCATCGGCCACAATCCAGGGTGTCAGTCCTCTCTGGAGTACGCCGACGGCGCTCTGATAAATACAGATATGCGTTTCGACGCCGACCATGATTACCGTCGTGATATCGCCTGGAAAAGAGTCGAGGGCAGTGCAGGTCTGTTCATTTTCATAGGCACCAAACTCGACCTTATCCGGTCGCGGAATGGCGCCCATCCGCTTTTCCAGTTCTTCGACATAGGGGCCGAGCCCCTTTTTGTACTGGGTGTTGGCCAGTATCGGCATTCCCAGGATGGCGGCGCACTCCATCATCAAAGCGATCACCCTGGTGATGTGCGCCCTCTGATGTATCTGCCGCATAAGGCTTTCCTGAGGATCAATTATGTGCAGACAGCAGTCGGCAGGTTTCAGCAGTCGGTATGTGCTCATTTTCTCCTCTCCTGCATTTGTGTTCATCCTCACCGCGAAAACTCCCTTATGGTGCTTCTGCGATTGAACACCAGATTAACCCCACAGTAAACCCTTTTCTCGACGGCGAATCAAGACTCTCGTCATCTGGCAGGAAAAAATGATCGTGCCGCTTCAGCGATCAGACATAGTCGATCCAGGTACCGGTTCTGCTGGCGCGGTAGAGGTCGTTGAGGGTCTCCAAACCGCCGGAATGGAATTTTTTTACCAGGTAAATGAAAAGATAGGCAGTCTGCATGGCATCACCCAGAGCGCTGTGCTGGGCGAACAGAGGCAATTGGAATTTTGTGCTCAACTCATGCAGATTGAAGCTCTTCCTTCTGCTGCCGTGGCCGCAATGGAGCCCATAGAGTTCGCCATAATAACTGCGGGAAAGTCGCATGGTGTCGATCATCGGATTGTTGAGGGTGCCGCCGTAGAGCTTGCGACAGGCCTTGTCGACAAAGTCCATATCAATGGCGATGCAGTGGCCGACTATGAGCGAGTGGCCGAGGAAGCCAAGAAAACGGGGAACAACCTCCTCCATTCTCGGAGCCGTTTTCAGCTCCTCGGGAGTAATACGGTGGATCAGCGTGGCCTCGGTGTGTCTGGTTTTATGCGGCCTGATATAGGAGGAGAAGAGCTGACCGAGATCAATCTGCATGTTTTCGATTCTGACGGCGCCAATGGATATGATCTCGCTACTCCTTTTGTCCAGGCCGGTGAGTTCGGTATCAAAAACCACAAACGAATAATCGCGTAGCGGTCTGCTCTGGTCAAAATTTCTGAAATGTTTTTTATTCTCAGAAATCAGTGCCGATTGCTTCTTCAGCCAGTGAAACACCTCTACCGCCTTGGGCCCGTGTCAGGCCGCCGAAAAAAGTTTTTCCAGGGTATTTTGCAGTTTTTCAATCACCTCAAAGGCATCTTTCAGCATGGTTCTCTCCATTTCTGTGAGTATTCTAGGCTCTATAAAGTTGTCCGGA
This sequence comes from uncultured Desulfobulbaceae bacterium, assembly GCA_937132035.1. GTDB lineage: Bacteria > Desulfobacterota > Desulfobulbia > Desulfobulbales > Desulfocapsaceae > Desulfopila_A. The sequence continues at coordinate 18,351 of CAKZOA010000474.1, forward strand.
GCACGGTTTTCCTCGATCTGCTCAAGCTGGTGAAATATGCGAAACTGCATCTGCAGCTCATAGGCCTTGATAGCGGCATTGCATATATCAACGGGGAGATGTCCCTCACTCTGCAGCGCCTGCAGCCTGGAGATGGTATTGGTCTCCTTCAAGCCGTATTTGAGCGCCAGCACCCTGGCAAAGCCGATTATCGGCTGCAGCCCGCGCAGCTTGATATCGAGCCTGTTCTTATGTTCACCGTCACGCTCAACGATGGAATTCTTGAAAAAGGACAGCGGTACGCGGATGGACTGGCACTGCCGGGCCATGATGGTGAGAAACTGCTGGCGCCGTGGGGCGATATCTATGAGATGATTCCTCAGACTGACCGCCAGCTTCTCGTCGCCGTACCCGGCTCTGAAGTCGAAGAATATGGCGGCATCGAGCAATTCCTGTGCAGCCGGTTTACCCGTCCAGCCATTGAAATATTTGACCCAGCCGGAAAAGGACCGGCACCAGGCGGGGTTGGTCGCCATGACATTACCGGGACAGGGCGGGTAACCGCACTTGAGCAGATGCTGGATGGTTTTTTCGGCCAGTTCGCCGAAATAGGCCTCGGCCCTGTTTTTTTCCTCTTCGCAGTAAGGGTCGGCATAGACAATGCCGTTGTCCTGGTCAGTGAGAAACGTTTGCTCACGCCTGCCTTCGCTGCCCATCAGCAGCCAGCAGTAGCTTACCGGCGGCTGACCCATCTCCTTTTCCAAAAGCATCAATATCTGCCGGACGATCTGATCGTTGAGAATGGAGATCATCCTCGAGATATTGCCAGCCTTGCCGCCTTCGTTAATCAGGTGGCGGATCAGTTCCGGTACCTTGGAGACGATGGGATAGATGCCTTCGATGCTGCGCTGCTTGCTTACTTCCTTATAAAGATAAAAGGGTGAATTACCCTGCAGCACCATAATATCGTGGGAGGTGAGCATGCCTGTTATCCGTCCCCCCTTCTCCACCGCCAGATGCCTGATGCCCGTTGCCATCATTTTCAAGAGGACATCGAAACATATCTCGTCGGCAAGCACGGTATGCACCGGCTTTGTCATGATGTTTTCCACCGGCTCGGTGTAGTCACGGGCTGTGGCCACTACCTTGACCCGCAGATCGGTGTCGGTGATGATGCCTATTATGTCTTCCTCATCGTCAGGATCATGGAGCAGCATCGAGCCGATGCGCAGCCTGGCCATGGTGCCGGCCGCTTCCTGAATGGAACTCTTCACCGACATCTTTTGCACTTCCTTGGCCAGATCGCCGGCGTTCATGGAAAACAGGTAGAAGTTCTCCGAAGACCGCAGTCCCGCTTTCTGTTGCCTGAGTTCCATGTAGGCTGTACTGACCACCTTGTCCGAAAAGCTTTTCAGAAAAAAGTGGGAGATGGAGGGGGTGTTTTTGACAAGTTCGAGAAATATTTCCCGGGGCAGGAGAAAACAGAAGGTGTCTTCGATGGTTTCTATATTAAGATTGGCACGGGTGCCGCGGATTATGCCCAGAGCGCCGACATAGGCCCCTTCCCCTCTGTAATCCTTGAGTATTTCCTCACCTTTTTCGTCAATGAGAAAGGCTTTGACACCACCGCGCTGGATAAGATAGAGATGATGTATTTCCGTCTCGTCGACGGTCATGAGCCGCGATCCCTTGGGAAAGAAATCTATACGGCAGTGGCCGGCAACCTCCCTGAGCCCCTCTTCGTTCAAAGCGTTGAAGGGCATCACCTTTTTGAGAAAGGACAGAACGGTTTCCGGAGCGACGGCATTGGCACTGCGGTCAAGCTTCGGCTTTACTGCTTTGACATCTTTTTTCCTCAGCATATCAACAGCCGGATGTGGTTTACCGCCGCTACCTTACAACGAAACGGATGGAAGCAGCGAGCAGGTGAAAAGCATGGGGCAGGGTCCAGAGTACGGCAGGTTTTTGCCAACAGCGCTCGGCCTGCTCCTATCAGCCGCATTGCTTAAAAAAAGTCTTTACAAAAACTCCCCGAGTATTAAATTGATCGCTAAAATAAAATTTATAAGGGTGCAAAAATGAAAGACGAACAAATAGATGCAGTTGCCAAGATCCTCAAGTCCATGTCGCATCCCATCCGGCTGAAGATATTGTGCCTGCTCCAGGATCGCGAGCTCTCGGTGGGCGATATCCGCAACGAAGTAGAAACCACCAATGCCAACGTTTCACAGCACCTCAACATCCTGCGCAACCAGGGAATAATCGACTACCGCAAAGAAGCCAACTTTATCTATAACCGCATAACCGACAAACGCATTCTTGAGCTGATCATGAACATGCAGAAGCTTTTTTGCCCGGATTTCGAGAAATAGCCGAACACAGAGCAATACACAGAGCCATACTCACTGAGGTCTTCGTTATGACAGTTACAGACTGGATACATACCATCGCCGGTACTTTCATCCTCGTCAGTCTCGCTCTTGGTCTGCCGATAAGTCCGGTCTTTCACAGCAAGTACTGGCTGCTGCTGACAGCTTTCGTCGGCCTCAATCTGTTCCAGTACGGCATCACCAAATTCTGCCCGATGGCATACATCCTCAGGAGCCTGGGGGTGCCGGAAAGCAGGTAAGGCGGAGCTCAGCTCTCCACCATTTCCGCTCCGCAGGCGGCCTGCCAGCAGCACAGGGCCTGCGAGCACCTTTCCTGCTTGCGAAAGCAGGGAGAATTGCCCTCATTTTCCTGTATCTTCCACACCAGCTGATCGAGGCTGATCATACCGATATTCAGGCCCAGTTGCTTCGATCTTGCTCTGGCCATCACATACAGTTTCAGTCCTTTTTCAAACTTCGCCATTTTACCAAACCTCCGCTAGACAACTGTCCACAGCAGCCAATGACCCTTCTTTCTTTGTACCCGGGAAGCAGTGCGGTTGTCACGAAAAGAAATAAAAAAGCAGTCACCCCCCTCTCTATCCGCAGTCTATGAAACGCCTCTGCCGCCCTCTTCACCTGTAAAAAGCGCAAACGTCATTCCGCCCGGCAACCGATCATACTGGTACTTGGCGTCCGCCAGTGTTCAGCCGGCGCATTCTGAGACCGGGATCCTCTTTTCCCGGGACGCCAGTAAAATCCGTCTCCATGAGCCCCACTGCCCTCGCTCAGACTGTGGACATCCCTGAAAGGAAATCCTGACTTCGTAAAAGCTGCCACGCTGAGTTCCAGGGGGTAATCAGCTAATAGTATCCAAAATACATGTCAAATCGGAAGAATATGCATCTCTTCCGTAATCGCATGGTTGCCGCGCAACAGCAGACCATTGCGACCGTCTATGGCCACCGGATCGCCAAAATCGATGCGGAACCCTTCTATTTCGCAATATTGGCCGGTATCGTAGACTTTAAGGTGCTTGCAGCCGACGATGCAGGTTTTCTCCAACCGCACGGCCACCACCGAGGCATGCGAGGTCTGCCCCCCGCGCGAGGTTATCAGGCCGTCGGCCATGTTGATAACCTTAACATCTTCGGGCACGGTATCCTGCCGAAAAAGAATAAGGGTGCTGTGCGGGTCTTTTCTGCGCATCTCACGGATATTGTCCTCGGAGAAAACGGCAATGCCCGACAGTGCCGAACCGGAGACGCCGACTCCCTTGCCGAGAATATGGTCGTTGAATTCCTCTGATTCGCTGAAAACGTTGAGACGCTCCTTCTTCTTGATGGTTATCATATCCCTGGTCTGCAGCAGATAGAGATCGCCTTCGGAAGGCCCCTCGAAGGTGAATTCGATTTCCTGCGGGTTCCAGCGCTTTTCGTAGACAAGATCCCTGGCAATCGACAGCAGCCTCTGGTAAATCTGGGGAAAGCGCACCTCCAGGGTCTCTTCTATGGCCCGGCCGTCGAGTTCGGCCTGCTCCTCGGAAATGGCACAGCTGGTAACCAGACCCGAGACAATGTCTTCGCCCTGATCGCCGTAGGCGTAATCGCCCCACAGGGCCACCCTCTGCACCTTGCGGTAGGGATGGGAGGTAAACAGCACGCCGGAGCCCGCCTGTTCCGACTTGTTACCAAAGACCATCTCCTGGACGATCACCGCCGTACCCCAGGAGTTGGACACATCCATGACCTTGCGGTAATCGTTGGCCTTGGCCGTCTCCCATGAGTCGAGCACTTTTTCGATGGCACCCACCAGCTGCAGCCAGGGATCCTCGGGGATGCCGTAGCCCCGCTGGCGCACCAGCTTCTGGTAGCTGAGCGCCAGCTCCTTCATCTGCGCAGGAGAGAACTGACGTTTGAGCCTGACCTTGTGGCGGGTCTTGGCGTCGTCCATAAGCTCCTGGAAATCCTCGCGCTGCATCCCCGAGATCATAGCCCAGGACTGGACGAAGCGGCGATAGTTGTCCCAGCAGAGATAGGCATTGCCATGTTCGCGTACATGTTCTTCTATCAATTCCGCATTGAAGCCGACGTTGTGGATGGTGGCCATCATGCCGGGCATGGAAATGGCCCCGCCGCTGCGTACGGACAGAAGCAGCGGCCGATCCGGCGAACCGTAGACCTTGCCGGTGCGCTCCTCGATCTCGGTGAGCGAGGCCCGTACCCTCTGCATGAACTCCTCCCGGGCCTTGGCAAAATCGAAAACCACATCGCGGCAGCGGAACACCTCGGTGGTGATGACAAAAGCCGCCGGTACCGGCTTGTTGTCGTTGATGAGGTTGAGCAGGTTGAAGCCTTTGTTGCCGAGATGGATGAGATTGTTGGTATAGGGGTTGACGTTGTAAAGCGAGGAGATAGCCTTTTCCGGGTTATAGGTCATCAGCAGATCGATACCCTGCTTGTCGAGAATATCCTTCTGGTTCTCCAGGGTCTGCAGGATGCGGACGATGAAGTTATCGAGGTGCTGGAGACCGAAGGTCGAGGCGATCAGATCGCGAAAAAAGGCCTCGGAGAGACGGTGCAGGGTAAAGACCTTGTCGTTTCCATCAAACTGCGGCTTGTACCTGGTGAGCAGATCTTCGACGCTGATCTGGGGAATGATGATGGAGAGATTGTTCTGGTGGATATTGGTGTAGAAGGCATAGATAATGTCCTTGACCCCTTCGGCCATTCCCCTGAAGATGTCGAGGTACTGGGTGTAGGAAAAGCGCCGGACCTTCAGCGAGTTTTTGAGCAGGGTCAGGTAAATCTCCAACCGGCGCGAGGTGATGCCGTCCACCTCCAGGGCCCGCAGATAGAGTTCGATGCAGGTCACCACCCGGTAGAGAGTGGCCTGGGTGATGAAGCTGAGATTGACGGTCTCCTGCAGGTTCTCCAGGTAGATATTGGCCAGATTTTCCAGGCGGAAGGTAAGGCTGAGGCTGTCGAACTTTCGTTCCCGGTAGCGGCCGTAGACCGAGGGAATGTCGACGGCTATATGGCGCTTGTAGTAGATATCCTCCTGGGCCTCGAAACGTTCCTCGGAGAGAATGATCTCCTTGAGCGCCTCCAGCCTGGTCAGCAGCGCCTTGAGGCAGGTGATGGTGTCGCAGTCCTCCAGTTCCTCAATGAGCTCAGCCATGCCCTCTATGCCGTCTCTGGAGGCCTGGATCAGCTCCGAGCGCAGCTCCTGGACGCCGAGGTTATATTTCTTGTGCAGCAGTTTATACATGTGCACCAGCAGCTCGAAGCGGCGGCGCTCGGTTGTCGACAGGTCATCCTGCCTGCCGAGATAGACGCTGATCTCCTCGGGCTCCCAGTCAAGAATGTCGTCGATGGTCTCGAAATGAAGATCCTCTATGATTCTACCGGCGAGGATATGCTGTTCATCGATGAACCTGCCCGAAGTCGCCACCTGCTCATAGACCTCCGACGGCAGAAAGGAGGCGAGCCACTCTTTGTCTTTGCTTTTCCAGAAGAGGAAAATGGCCTTGATGAAGTTGACTATGAGGTTCGAGCTCTCCACATGGCTCTGCTTACGCAGAAAATGGATTAGAATGTCTTTGCGCTTGTGGAGTTCATCGAGTTCGGTGGAAACATCGCGGAGCTCGCCTTCAGCACCTATTTCATTAAAAAAAACAGGCATCAGCTTGGTGAACTGCTTGGCGAGGTTGTAGATCGGCTCGATGGGATGGTTGAGCAACTCGGTGATGTCGCGCTGGAACAGATCGGTATCCTTGACGCAGGTGCCGGTGAGCTTGAGGTTGATGATCAGCGCCGAAAACAGCGTCGAGCACCATTTTGGTTCCTGCTCGATCAGGTGCAGCCAGACACGGATATTGCTCAGGTGGGCGGGATTGGTCAATGGCTGCCAGTCTTCGTCGACGCCGATGACATTGGCGTACTGGAAGCCAAAGCGGACGACGCTGAACAGAAATGCCTCGACCATGCGCGAGTTGCCGCGCTTGAACACCTCACCGCCTAGCACCTGTATGCACTGCAGGGAGGTGTGGGGATATTTGTTGACGTTGGCCTTGAGCAGATCGAAGGTGGTGAGCAGAAACTCCTCGATCTCCTCGAAGCTTTGCTGGCGGATAAGCTGGACCAGGCTGCGGTTGATCTCGCGCAGCGATTCCTCATGGATGAGATAGAGTCCCTCGGTATCCATAATCTTGAAGAGAAAAAGCAGCTTCCAGTTTTCGGCTATGGGATCCTCGGTCTCAAGTCCGTCTGCTTCTTCCGCCAGTTCGGCCAGCCGGGCGGGTATGGTTTTGTAGAAGCGAACGATATCGACATGGGCCGGCAGTTCGAGGACCTCCCCCAGGCCGCGATAGGCATCTGTGTCGATATCAATTTCCGCAAGCCTGCGGCGATAGTCAATCATGGCCTTATGACTGATGGAGGCGAACAGGTCGTAGTAGTGAAACTGCTGCTCCTCGATGCCGCAGCGTTCGAGAAACCACGGCAGCGGATCATCCTCACCGAGCCAGTAGCCGTAGTTTTTGAGAAGAACGGTGCGCATAAGCGCGGCGATGGGACGGTAATCGAAAAATACCCGATCTTCACTGGAGGCCTCATAAAGCGACGTCGCCAACCGCTTCATGGGGTGCTGTCCCTGAACAATCTGGATCATTATGGGGCTGTCGCCGTCCTCGAGGCTCTGCATGCGGGTGAATATCTCATTGACAACCTCCTCGTACTGCAGCAGCGCCTCCCGGTCGAAGAGATGGATCATTTTCTCAATCCAGGCGAGCTTGGACTCAATGATCTGCGCCAGCAGGGCCGAGTTTTTCTGCGAATCCTTGATCGCTTCGAAGAAGATCCGGGCCATGAGCCGCATGGCATGCGGTCCCTGCTCATGACGCACGAAATGGCTGCAGTTGCGCAGGACGAAACTGCGCAACAGCGGCATGATCAGGCTCCAGTTGCGAAAGGGATGGCATATTTCGTGGAGAAGGCTCTCCAGGCTGGAGTGAATCCCCCGGTACCTGGAGACCACATCGAGCAGAGGCTTGAGCTCCGGGGCTATGACCACCTCACCTGCGGTTTCCAGCAGATTCGCCCGCAGTGCGTCGGACTCAATTCCCGCCGTCGTCTGCTGCAAATCCATGCTCTTCTCGTCCGTGGACACTGATTGCTCCTCCCTTTTGTGACAAAAAACGGCTGCACCGGCCAGGCAGCCCAACCTCGGTACGTTTCGTTACCTTCAACAGTACTTCCTATAATGGTGGATTCCCTCCCATTAGGCAAGGGGGAAAACGAAATATCAGAGCCCGATAATAGACCAGGAAGTGTACTTTTCGTATTCTAAGAGGCTTGACCAGTACTGATCTCTCTTTCTCTTACAAAGGGGCAGTAGAGGCTTTTGCCAGGAGGGGTAATTCTCGAATCGTAGTAGGTATTCCAGTGCGCCGTGGAGCCTTTCTGCGGCACACTTTTTTTGTTGAGCATCCGCAATTAGCAAAATGTTGCGCACAATACGACAAACACATGGAGAATCCTCAACTATCAGGCCACTCATATTGGCGAACTGTTCCCGCGAGTTGAGAATGTCGGCAATCGAGTCTACTCCCTTCCCGGGTGATCTCGTCAAAACCTTTAATCCCGGTGGCGGATTTTTTAACGTCGCGACCTCGTCCCAATGTGTTTGCTTTCTCGGTTGACATTCAGGCCCTCCTCCGAGGGATCGCCTCCATCCAGCACGGCCCGTAAAGCTTTTGCAAGTTCTGCTCTGGTAAGGGGTTTCCTCAAAAGTGCCCGCACCCCAATTTGGGCAGCCTCTTATTTATTGATCCTCTCACTAAACCCGGTTGCCAGTATGACCGGGAGACCTGGCTGCATGGCAAGGCATTTTTTTTGCCAAAACGTATCCGGTCATTGCCGGCATGGTCATATCGGAGAGCAAAAGATCAAAGTCATCTGGTCTGTTCTCGAACAGCGCCAGCGCCTCGATACTGCTTACCCTCGTTGTCACTCTGTACCCGAGTCTTTCCAAAACCTTTGTATTTAATCTCAGGACAGCAGATTCGTCGTCAACTACCAGAATATGCTCTTACCCCCCTTCAATCTCAATGATGCCGTCTTCTTCGACCAGGCTTTTACCAAAGGACTGCGGCTGATAAATATCAAAAACCGTACCTTTACCGAACACGCTGTCCACAGCGATCACACCGCCATGATTATGAATAATGCCGTGGACAACCGACAGGCCCAGCCCTGTTCCTTTTTCTTTTTCCTTAGTTGTGAAATAGGGTTCAAAAATTTTTCTGGCAATATCCGGCTTCATTCCGCAACCGGTATCACCAATCTGGAGGTGAATATATTTCCCCGGGTTAATATCTCTTCAGTCCACTCTCTATATCGAGTGACGGGATCATACCACCAATACCCTATTTTTCCGGCTCGTTGAGCTATCCTGGAAATTTCTTCTGTTTTCTTAAGGGCTTCCTCGCGTTCTTTTCGCTCGGTCACATCGATATGAGCACCCATCATACGACCGGGACGCTTCTGGTCGTCGTCAAAAAGCAGGGAAGCAGTGGCCATTATCCAGCGATAGGAACCATCCTTGTGGAGCATGCGAAACTCATTGGAATAGTCAGCCCATGGCTTTTTGATATATTTCTGCACCTTGCCGACTGCCTCGGCGCGGTCCTCAGGATGCAGACGTTTCTCCCATTCAAGGTATTCGTTGCCAATTTCATGGTTTGCATAGCCAAGCTGGCTTTTCCATTCAGGAGAAAAATACATCTCGTTGCTTTCAAGATCCCAATCCCATAAGCCAATATTTCCAGCCCGTGCCATCATTTCCAGCCGCCCTTCTGTTCTCTTTTTTTCCTCCAGGGCTAACGTCAGTTCGGTACAATCACGGCCACTGGCAACAGCTCCAATAATATCGCCCTGTTCATCACGATAGGGGGAATAGGTGATATGCATGCATCTCCGCCCCATTTCCGCCAGATCAAACCACGTTGTGTGGCTGATGGTGTTCCCCTGCAAACAGTCATTGAGATGTTTTTTTATACTCGTCTCGAAGATATCGGCATCGAAGAGTTCATCTACCCTGCGCCCAATAATGTCTTCTCGTTTCATGTTGTAGAGTTTCAGGTAGACATCGTTGACCAGTACAAAACGGTACTCACGGTCAATAACGGAGAGGGAGTCCTGGTTTGTGGAAATGATATCTTGAAAAAAACGGTGATTTTGGAACTCTTTCCTCAGGTCTGTCATGGAGTTAACTGGGTAAGATGTTATTCATTTGTCGAAACGGACGATCATCGTGTAATTCACCAATTTCATTGACCGGTATTGTCAAAAATATCTCGAACGACACCTTCTATTTCTCGTTTGGTGAAGGGCTTGGTGATAAACGCCTCCACCCCCCATTTCGCGGCACTCATTTCATTGACGACATCGGCGTGTCCCGTAGAGATAATGACAGGGATACTGCTTCGTATACTCTTCAGTTTCAGGGCGAATTCCGTGCCCGTCATCTCGGGCATGGTCAAATCGGATATAACAAGATCAAAAGTGTCCGGTGCATCTCGAAAGGCCTCCAAGGCGTGTTGCGGACTGTTGTATGTTGTGATCTGGTAGCCTAGCCGTTCGAATATCTGTTGATTCATCCGGGTGATCGCCTCTTCGTCATCGACAAAGAGAATATGCTTCTGCCGTGAGGTGGTGGTGGCGCTTTCCGTGGGTGTCGTCGCCGGTTCCTCAACTGTCTCGATCACAGGTAAAAGCACCTTGAATCTCGTTCCTCTCCCCAGTTGGCTCTCAACAGAAATCGCACCATCATGATTTTTGACTATACCAAGAACGACGGCCAGTCCCATACCAAGCCCTTCGTCAACGTCCTTGGTGGTGAAATAGGGGTCGTATATGCGGTCTTTTATCTCATCTGAAATACCGCTTCCGCTATCGTTGACAATAAGCTGAATATATGCTCCCGGTCCAAGCTCCATATCCCTTACTCTGAGACCATCGGTAAGGTGAAGGCTCTCCAGGGTAACCCCCAACACCCCTTTTGTACCTGACATTGCCTGTACGGCATTGTTGCAGAGATTGATGAGTACCTGGTGGATCTCGGTTGGATCGGCAAGAATCGATTCCGTAGCGCAGAGCAGGCGGGATTGAATCTCAACAGTAGCCGGCAGCGTCTTTGAAAGCAGCTTCAGGGCATCCTTGACGACGGTGCGAATCTGCACCGGCTTCTTGACTATGGCGCTCTTGCGAGCAAAGCGTTGTAATCTCTCAACGACATTCCGTGCCCGAAGAGAGGCCGCCTGAATGTCTGTGATACAACTCATGAGCTCTTCGTTGTCACGCTCTTCGTCGGCGACAAGCTCAAGATTACCGATAATTATTGTCAGCATATTGTTGAACTCATGGGCTATCCCACCAGCAAGAGTGCCAATTGCCTCCATTTTATGGCGGTGCCGTATTTCTTCTTCAAGTCGGACTCGCTCCTTTTCTTCGCGCTTTCGTCTGGCGATCTCGGTGCGCAGCCTTTCTGTGGCTTTGGCCTGTTTTCCCGCTTCAATGGCAACATCCCGACTCTGCCGGGTCTTTAGTACATCATTTGCAATACTGCGTACGCGGTGCAGGTGTCGTTTTTGGAATTCTTCGACAAAGTCAGAGGAAATGTCGCGAGTCGGTGTCGGTGGCTGCGTAGCGTGAAGATTCATCAGCCAGCTTTGAATATCGTCTGAGTACTCCATCTCCATGCGGCGTACTTTGCTTGTGGCGCCAAAACGACGAAAACAGTTGTATGCCTGCTGCCAATAAACCTGGGCAAGATTGTCGTTATGCATCTGCCGGCAAAGCAAGCTTGCCCTTTCACTGGCAATCCCTTCCCATTGAGTAAAACCATTATGTCGGGCCATTTCTATTGCCTTATCATAAGAGACGAGGGCTTGACTGTATGATCCGTCAATCCTTAAAAGCTCCCCAGAGGCGAAAAGAAATTTATGATGCTGATTTTCCGGACAGTACTCTTTCCATACCCGAAATTGTTCAATTGATTGCCCCAGCTCTTTTCTCCACACCGCCTGCTTTTCTGCATCAGCATCCTGAAAAAGGGCTGATATCACCAGGAACCTGACAAAGCGGTGTTCAGGCCAGGGCAATAACCCTTGTGTTCCTACCGTGTAAATAAGTGCGTCGGCCTCTTTGGCAATATCATGGGCCTTGTGGTACTGGCCCAACAGGAGGTAGGTAAATGTCTGGAAAATCTTGTAAATACAGCAAACCTGAATATTCTTGTGACTATCAACCTGCCTCAGATAGCTGGCATCATCTTGAAATTCATACAACTGTTTTTCAGACTCGCTGGAGAGCATGCCAAAAATGCGAAGTCCGCCCTCGAGGAGATCGACGGCCCACTGGTTGAGCCGTGACTGACTGAAAACAAGAGATTGTTCCGTGTTTCGTATCAATTCAGGAAGGGGGACAGCCTGGTAGAAACTGCAGTACATGTTGTGCCCGAAGGCATAGGCAGCGTATTGCAGGTTGCCGGAACGAAGGCCTATGTCGTAGGCACTGAGGTAATCCGTGGTTGCATGGCGCAGGTGTTTGAACCAATGTCGTATTGAACTTCCCATCATCAGGTAGAAAACACTTTGATCGGAAGGTGAAGCGAATCGCTTCAACATGATTCGCTCGGCTACTTCACCGAATTGACGTGCTGTCCGGTAATCATGATCCACCCATCCCAGAAGTCCGCCAAAGGCTGTATGGCTATAACCGATTTGGGGAATGAGGCCATGTTCAAGAGTCAGGTTGACGACCTTGGAAACGATAACGCTCCATAGCCGCTGGTGCGTTCTGTAACAGGGAGGCCCAATGGTGATAAGTAACCTGATGGCGGTCTGTACCTCGCTGTTGGACATCAGAGGAGCATCTATGAGAGAGGAAACATTGATGGTATCCAAGGTAGTTCTGCATTTGGCTATTTCCCTGTCCCGGTATCTCTCATATTCTTTTTCTGGTAAGGAGATGCCCAACTCCTGAAGAGCTGTTCTTCCCAATGATATGGCCTCTTCATATCGGGCTAAGAGGGTATAATGAACAATCTGGATATTCATGGTCTCCGCCCGTTCCACAGCGGTCCTGGTATGTTCCATGGAGTGTTCGACAATCCGCTCAGCTCTTTCTCTATCACCTTCGACGAACTCACTTTCGGCAAGATCACGGCTTAATTGCAGGGCGGTATCGTAGTGATTCTTCCAGAAGGATTCGGCGCCATTTTCCTCTTCCATGGCAAAGGAGTAGGCTTCGCGATTGAAGGTGAGCATGGCGCGATAGGCAGTGGCTGTCTTGGCTTTTCTGGCCGCCTGCATATTGAGATCAATCATTTCCACTCTCTCGGCCGGATCGACGATTAACGAAGCCCCGGCATTGAGGTGCTCGAGTATCTCAAATAAACGATCATTTCTTTCCCTCTCATTGAGACTGGCCATGAGTTGCCTGCCAATTTTCAGCTGGAGATTTTGAATGTTGCTGCTGTCAATAAAGTGGTACGCGGCCTGCTGTACCCTGTCATGCATAAATCTGAAACGAACCTTGCCCCCACGCTTCTGAACACTGCCGCCATCTTCTTCAGCGAAAAGAAGAAAACCGCGTGCCTGCAGCGGCGTGAGCTTGGTAATGCATTGCTCTGTTGAGAGAGAAGAAATCAGGCTGAGCGATTCAATATCAAAAATGTTTCCAAGACATGCCGCAAAAGCAAGAAGTTCGCGAACGTGTCCACTGAAGAATTTCAACCTTCTTATAAAGAGTTCTACAATATTGTCTGGAAGATCCTTCGTGCCCACCTGCCATCGCCACTTTTTCTCATGCGAATCAAAGAAGAGCTGCCTGTTCTCACACAAATATTCAAGTAATGATATGATATAAAACGGATTCCCCCCAGTATACTGCCGAACCAGCCGTGTCAGTTCGTTGAGGTTTTCAACGGGATATTGGAAAATACCCGAAACCAGCGTCTCAACATCATCTTCTGTCAGGCTTTTTACCTCGAGCACCTCTGGAGGCCTATTCTGACTCTGCATAGCCGACAGGACCGGTTGCAATGGATGGGTGGTGTCGATTTCATCATCACGAAAGGAGACGATGAGCAAAAAGGAGGAGAGCGTGCTGTCTGGCTTAAGAGCCCTCAAGAGATTGAGGGAGGCTTGATCGGCCCACTGCCAATCGTCAAGAAAGATAACCACAGGGTGATCCGGTTGACTGACAACCTCCAGAAAACCGCGAATAGCACGGGTGAACCGGTGACGGGCCTCGGAGATGGCAATTTCTTCAAGACCAGGCTGATCGGAAAACACATCCTCCAGCTCCGGCACAAGCTCTACCAGCAGAGAACCAAGATCGCCAACCGTCTTGTGCAGTGAGATCTTCAGAACCTCGAGATCCTCATTCCTTTCCGTCTGAATGTGCTGCCAAAGGAGCGATAAGGCCGTGCTGAGCGCATAATACGGCGTGTTCTGCTGGTATTGGTCGAACTTGGCCTGGATAAAAACTCCGTTTTGATCAAGTACGGGCTTTTTGAGCCATTCAACCAGGGAGGTTTTGCCGATTCCGGACTGACCAGGAACAAGTATAATCTTTCCGGGACCACGGCTGGCCTTGACAAAAAGCGTCTCGAGTTTTTCGGTAAGACGCTCACGTCCAACGAGGAGTTTGGGAATGTCGAGTTGTATATGGTGTGTTGGTCGCTGGCTACGGTAGCTCTCCATATCGGATGAACCTACTCCCATGCATTGAGAAAGACGCGCAGAGGCATCGTGACCGGGCAGGACACTGGTGCTGCCATCTTCTCGCCTGTCTCAAAGCGTTTCTGCAACCGGTGATATGCTTCATTGTAGCAGTATTCAAGCGCGCATTCAAATGTGCACGTGGATTGTGTGACTGATCAGACTAAAAACGCTGGCACATCTATAGAAAATGTGCAGGATAGATGAGGGACCGGCAAGGAGACAATAACGAACCATAATAACACCTTGGCCCTCTTCAGCTTTAGACCGGCCTGCCGGTTGATTCTTTAAGCCAGCCAGCGGGTACGGATTCTTTTTGCTCCGCCTGGAGGATTTGGCCATGGATGACGGTCGTATTGTGCTCTGCGGCGAACCGGAGCCTTACATTCACCGGAGATCGATGGTGAACAGTAATATCTTCCTCAAAGGAGATACCCTGTTGCCGGGCTGCGGCTCAATTCTCACTCGATCGAACCATCAGTACCGGTACGCTCCCACCGCGCATTACCCTGTCGGCGACGCTTCCAAAAGCGAAACGGGAAAGGCCGCCCCTGCCATGCGTCGCCATGGCGACAAGATCAGCATTGGTCTCCTTTTCTGTTTCAATAATTGCTTCCGCGGGATTTTCGCTGACGGAAACCCTACAGACAACGGTTGTCTTCGAATTCTGCAGGTTTTTGCTCACCCTGTCAAGATATGCTCTGGCCTCATCCTTGAACGTTTTCAACTGCTCTTCAGTATACGGAATAGAAACCATTCCCCCTCCTTTATAAGGGACATTATGCCTGACTGTGGTAATAACGTGCAGCAGAGTTATCTCTACAGCTTCCCCGGGAGCCAGCCGAGAAATAAGCCCCTCAACGTAGGAAAGAGCGGCTTCCCCTATTTCTGACCCATCCAACGGCATAAGAATTCTCTCTGACATGTTCCGCCTCCCCTTGTAGATTACCATGGTTCACTCACCGATCCCGTAATATCAGGCACACTGACCGGGCTGCACCGATAAGAACGTTGAGTATACGCATCGTGGTACTTCTCCTCTCTTCAGTATACACTATAATGCCGCAAAAACTGCTCAGTGCGCATCTCAAGCAGAGTCTTTATCCTCCAGCCTCCAGTTTGAACTCATCGACCGCCTGCCTCCAGATAAGGCCTGCGTTACCGTGCGTTCATGGTCAGGAGAGTGTTTTCCAGCCAGGGATCACCCTGGCCGATACCTCCTGAAGCTAAAAGGTTGCAGCTGTATTTCTCCCGGGCGGAAAAGTGAAGCTTATCCGAATATTTCATGGACGTTTCCACCTCTGTGCATACGCGACATCTCTGCTGCGCTCATAACCGAGGCACCAAGGATGACAACTGCAGCAATTTCCCGCAAGCCCCTGATAACGAAGAGGATGGACTTAGCAGACATGCCCGGAGGGTGAAAAAGCTGTTTGCATGAAGCTCCCCCTAAGCAATACGTTTATATTTCACAGGTAACATTGATTGTTCATGAACTCTTCGAGACCAGAGGAGACCACTATGGACGTTGTCTGCAAACGTGTCTATGACAAGGCAAGACCGGCCGACGACTATCGAGTGCTGGTTGATGTCATCTGGCCGCAGGGCCTGTCCAAGGAAGAAGTAAAAATTGACGAATGGAAAAAAGGATTACGCTTGTCTACGCCTCGGCCGACCGGCATCATACCAAGGCTGTAGTCCTGCAGCAGTATATGAAGATATTCAGGCTCGAGTGATGACGCCGGCGTCCACCCAGATTCGCCCCGCTGTTCCTCCGGAAAAGACCGGGCCAGGCCCCCGGTTACCTCTGTAAGCCGATACTTCCAGCACAGGTATGCCCACGAGTATGCCCACGAGCATACCTGTCTGCTGAGCTCATAATCGACACATCAGGGGATGCAGATGCAATGAACTATTGAACTATTGAACTATTGCAAGCCCGCGATACCCAGGAGAATGGACCCAGCAGAGGCGTTC
>CAKZOA010000475.1 GCA_937132035.1 uncultured Desulfobulbaceae bacterium
CCTACCAGCACCATGAGCTCTCCCTGCAGAGGTTCATATATATCGACCTCCACCGGGTTGCCGCTCTTCTCCCCCCATTCATACCGCTTACGACTGGCAAACTCGGGGTAGGAGGACAGTGACAGTTCCAGCGATGGATAGGCATAGCGTCTCTGTACCTGCGAGGCAGCGATGACATCTGCGGCATCGTTAAGAGCCCGTTCCTCCAGGGCATCGATATCCACCGCCGCGCACAGCGCTGCTCCAAGCGCGCCATAGAGATGCCCCTGCTTGGGTACCCGCAACGATATGCCCAGGGCTTTTTCGATATGACCAGCCACGGCTCTATTCTTGGAAACACCCCCACAAAAGAGAATCTCCTGCGGATGCGTCTCGCCGGTGAACAGGGTATCGACGATGTTTTGTGCCAGCCCATGGCAGAGCCCATCGCTGATTTCTTCGTATTGATACCCCTCCTGCTGGGCGTGAATAAGATCGGTCTTGGCGAAAACAGCGCAGCGCGAGGCTATTTTCGGACACCGC
This sequence comes from uncultured Desulfobulbaceae bacterium, assembly GCA_937132035.1. GTDB lineage: Bacteria > Desulfobacterota > Desulfobulbia > Desulfobulbales > Desulfocapsaceae > Desulfopila_A. The sequence continues at coordinate 523 of CAKZOA010000475.1, forward strand.
CCTGTATTTCCGCAGGCAATGGAACTCAGTTCGGCGCTGTCTTTCATTTTCAGCCTGCCGGCCTGCTGGTCGAGAAAACTACCGGTGCCGGCGGCACAGGATGTATTGGAGGTTGATCCTGTATATCTGCCGTCTGGGGCAAAGGTTGAATAGAAAAACTTCTCGCCTCCAACCACCAGCAGCCCCAGCAGTTGCGGATGATAGCGGCGGGCGGCCTCAATAAAGGCTATCTGGTTGTCGTACCTTCTCTGGGCGGATACCAAGGAGGGCGTCGAAGCCGTCGCCACCACCCGGCCGACATCTCCGCCACCGACAGCGGCAACGATGTTGACGAGGGTTTTTTCCACGTCCCCGTGATGAAACCGGTATACGCCTGCCGTCAGTTTTCGCTCAGCATCCAGTTTCACCACGCTGACGGCCACCGAACCAACATCTATTGCCAAAATCGCACTTTTCTCAGACATCGAACAACCCTTCTTTTCGTCAGTTTTTTGGAGAATCAACAGACAACGCGCACCCATCCGGGCGCATCTGCTCTACTCCTGAGACCATTACTTACAGTTTGTCCTTTACCGCTTCCCAGAATTCTTCCAGCCCCTTTTTCCAGCCGTTTATATATATACGGGCATATTGATTGATCGTGCCGTCCTCCTCCTTCATCAGCTTGCTTTTGTCGATCTTCTCACGGAAATAGTGTCCGAGAACGGCATCCGAGGTCGCCCCGTCGACATCATCCCAGGTCAGGGCATACATGATATCGTCATAGCCGGCACTTTTGGCCCAGAGAACGCCGTCATGCTTGCCGCTTTCCTGAAAGTCGCCCTCCGACTGGGCCTTCTCCTGACGCAGCCGCTCGATGACCTCGCTCAAGTCGAGGTCTTCCTGTATTCTCTTCTGGAAATCCTCTTTCTTCTGAATCGCCTCGGCCACCGCCTCCTGGAACATCTTGGACAGATTGAACGACCGGCGCCATCTCTCCATTTTTTCATAGAGCATATCCGGAATACTGACCGTTACCTTTCTTGCCATAGGAATACCTCCACGCTGTAGCAATACGTATCAATCCAGTATATACGTAACGCCCGCAGAGTCAATACAGTGCCGTTGATATCAGACATTTTTCTGGGCTACCGATGAAAACAGCGGTGTGGTGGGGTCAGGCTTTTTGCCAGCCTCCGTCATAGCAGAGTGACGAAAATACAGATATGGTGGGCTACAGCAAGCGGGAGCCCAGGGCAAGGTGGCAGTAGAGTTCAATGGCCCGGCCGAGGGCATCATCATTGAAATCGAAGCAGGGATTGTGCAGAGGAGCATCCAGGGTTTCATCGACGCCGAGACCGAGCCAGCAGAATGCACCTGGTACTCGCTCCAGATAAAAGGCAAAATCCTCGGCACCCAGAGAAGGCGGATAATCGCTGCGGACATTGCTTTGACCGACCCCCGCCACCGCCGCATCCAGCAGGTATTCGTGGCAGCCGCCATCATTGACCAGCAGGGGATATCCGCCCTCGAACTCAACGTTAGCCTCAGCGCCGAAGGAGCTGGCGGTATGCGTGGCGACATCGCGCAACCGAGTCTCAAGAAACTCCCTGGTTTCGTCGGACAGGGCCCGAAGCGTGCCCTGTAGGGTTACCTCGGCCGGCAGAACATTGGGGGCCTTCGAGGCGTTGAAGCTGGGAATGGAGATGAGCGCAGCCTCCAGAGGATTGATGTTGCGGGAAATTATAGAGTGGACGGCACAGACGATGTGACTGGCGACGAGTACACAGTCGATGCCTTTATGCGGCATGGCCGCATGTGCTCCCTTGCCGGTTACGGTTATAGTGAAATAACGCGATGTCGCCATCATCGCTCCGCGACGCAGCCCGACGCTGCCAAGGGGCAGAGAAGGGGTGCCGTGAAGAGCGAAGATC
>CAKZOA010000476.1 GCA_937132035.1 uncultured Desulfobulbaceae bacterium
GCCTCGTCAGCGGTCATTGTGTTGGTGGTGATCATCTTGAGCCCTTGATAGGCCTTTTCCATTAACTGAGCTACCTCAAAAAGGGATATACTCTTGTCGCAGGCCACCGGCAGACTGAAAATATTTACTACATCTTGCTGTTCTGCCACCAGGCGGATGATGTTCTCATACTCTTCACGATTGGCCGGCCGCAGTGCTTCGTCATCAACCCGCTTGAGAAAGGGGGACGTCGCACCGGTGCCGAAGGTGTTCATTCCCGGGTCTCCAGGCATTTCACGTGGAACCTGCTCCAGACACTGATCGATGTAACTCTTTTTCAGGGGGATAAACAACGCTGTTTCATTGTCGAAATCAACGGCGTCCGCTTCAAGGAGTATATCCATGAGAATCTGGTTTTCGGCAATGTTCATGCCAATTTCCGTCAGTACCCGTTGAGCGTTTTCGTTGATACGCTGATAAACTGCCTTTTCAGCGATCAGGTCGTCCATATCCTCCAGCCGCAATCGAACGTTTTCCAGGATAGTTTCTTCGGTGGCATGCTGCAGGAGATCCTGATAAAGGGCTTTTGCCTGTTGGAAATCAGCCTCTTGCTCCAACTTGAGCCCTTTCTCCAGGGTAGTTTCCGCATTTGAATTCATTACAAGTTTCCTTGTTCAAAGGCATTGATGTGCCGGAAAGAAGGTCGATCAACGCTGATTTTTTGAGATGGAACCCTGGAAGATACCCTACAAATCAGGCCGCATTAAATCAATACCTGATTCCCACTGAAACAGAGCGTATCCACTTCTGCTTAGAGTCTTCCTGTCTCAAAAGGAGGTGCTGAATAGGGGCGGTGATACGGTTTGATTCGGTGAATAACGCACCCAACGTTTTTTCTGATTACATATGAAACCGGGTATCCTGCTCATGCATCTCCAGAATACCGGTATGATACTGGCTGAAACTCATGGGTAATCAGCGTATCAGCCGGTGGTGCCGGGTCAAGTGATCACTGCCAGAAATACACATATCGTTCAAATAAGCTTGAATTTCTCAGGAAGGATCCGGAGAGCTCTTTTCTCGGGTGCCCAGCAGCCTGGACAGCTGCTGCGGGGCCCCAAGGATGGGTTCATGGCGCCCCGTGAAAAGATCTATTCCAATCCGCTGCTCGTTGAGATTACCTGGCACACAAATACAAAACATTGCGAGTTTGGTATTTGAGAGAAAACTCGTATATCTGAGCACGGAGAATAATTGCAGCCATCTTCTGCAGAAATACAGGGGGTGACCGTTGGCGTGGCGGAAGAACCCTATCAAGAACCGTATGGCTGGAGCTTCATTTATGCCAGACCATAGCGTCTCGGAGTGATTTTTGTTGATTTAGAGGCTGCTGATGGAATAAGCTGAGAGAGAAAATCGCCGCGACGATGCAATAGATCGGACCATCTGAGGTGACCACAACTGGAGGAAGACGATGCCGGAGACCATGGAGAGCATTGGGGAGAGGATTAAGTCATTGCGGCAGGAGAAAGGGATGTCGCTGCAGGAGGTCTCACAGCGCACCGGCATACCGGAACAGACACTTGTGGACGTCGAAGAACATACACTGGCACCACCGCTGGGAAATATCGTCAGCCTGGCTCGGGTCTTTGAAGTACCGGTGGGAGAGTTTTTCGGCGACAGCGGCGATTCGCCCTTTTCCATTGTCAGGAGTGAGGATCGTCAGGGCGTTTCCCGTTTCAGCGCCGACTACAGCCAATCCTGCGGCTACAGCTATCAGGGCCTTGGACAGCACAAACGCAACAGGCAGATGGAGCCCTTTGTCATCACGCTTAATCCTGCCGAAAACAAAGAGGTCGAGCCGAATCAGCATATTGGCGAGGAATTTATATTCGTTCTTGAAGGACGGGTGGAGGTCAGTCTGCTCGACCATCGTGACGTGCTTAATCCCGGTGACTCCATCTACTACGATTCCAACGTTCCCCACATCATTTCCTGCCACGGCGTCGCTCCGGCACGGATACTGGCGGTCATTTACGCCAAGGAAGAGATGATAATTCTCTAAGGGAGTGACTCGCAAAAGCCCGAAACCTCGTCGTCGCGGTTGGGCGATGGCAATCAAAGGAGAGGCATGCTACTTCTTATCATCGGTCTGCATTTCGTTCTCGGAAGTATCTGGCTGATCAACAACGATTACGGCTTTGTCGGCGTGGCGAGCTTTGCTGCCGGTATGGCAGCCACCCACTACGGCTGGAAACAGCTTTCTGCGAAAAAACGCTCGGAGAGGGAAAAGACCGACGAACGCAGCTGAAAGGTGAATATCTGCGTCAGTTATTCCCTCACCGGCCACGATTACAGGCAGTAACCGAGCGGGGAGGCGAGTCTGGGTATTCGCCCGGCCTGCCGGCATAACCGGAGGGCTGAACAACGCCTTTTTACTCCCCGTCTCTTTTCATTGGTGAAAGGGCTTTGCCATGATCAGGGCCTCTCCGGCCAGATCTGTTCGGAGAGTTCGGTGAGCCTGTATTTCTGGATCTTGCCGCTGGCGGTCATCGGATAGTGGTCAATGAAATGCACGTATCTGGGGATCTTGTAGCGGGCGATCTTGCCGCGGCAGAAATCTTTGACATCACTTTCGTCGATGGTCGCTCCCTCTCTGCGTATGATGAAGGCCCCAACCTCCTCCCCGTATTTTTCACTGGGAACCGCCGCCACCTGCACATCCCTGATCTCCTCCATACGGTAGAGAAATTCCTCTATTTCGCGCGGGTAGATATTTTCGCCGCCGCGGATGATCATGTCTTTATAGCGGCCGGTGATGGAGAGATTGCCGTCTTCATCCATGATGCCGAGATCGCCTGAGTGCAGCCAGCCGTCATCGCTGATGGTTTCACCGGTGGCGTCGGGATTGTTGTAGTAGCCTTTCATGACGTTGTAGCCATGGCAGCAGACCTCGCCCTGGCTGCCTGCGGGCAGGGTCCGGCCGGTTTCCGGATCGATTACTTTGACGTCGATGTGCGGCAGGGCACGGCCGACGGTTTCCACCCGCAGCCTGAAATCATCATCGATGCGGGTGTAGGTCATCACCGGCGAAGCCTCGGTGAGACCGTAGCAGATGGTGATATCCTTCATATTCATCCTGGCAACGACCTGCTCCATGACATGCACCGGACAGTTGGAGCCGGCCATGATGCCGGTACGCAGCGTCGAGAAATCGAACTTGGAGAACATGGGATGATCGAGGATGGCTATGAACATGGTGGGAACGCCGTAGAGGGCTGTGCATTTTTCCTGTTCCACCGAGGCCATGATCAGCAGGGGATCGAAGCCTTCGAGAATGACCATGCAGGTGCCGTGATTGACCGCCGCCAGCACGCCCAGGACACAGCCGAAACAGTGGAACAGGGGTACCGGCAGGCAGACGCGGTCCTTCTCGCTGAACTTCTGATTCTCGCCGATGAAAAAGCCGTTGTTGCCGATATTGTAATGGCTGAGCATGACCCCTTTGGGAAAGCCGGTCGTTCCCGAGGTGTACTGCATGTTGACCACATCATGGGGATCAAGGGAGCGCTGTCTGGCGCTGTATTCTTCATCGCTTGTCATCACCCCCAGGGCGTTGATTTCAGGAATGGAATACATTCCCCTGTGCTTTTCCTGGCCGAGGAAGCAGACCCGCTTGAGGTGTGGGAAGGCAGGCGAGGCCAATCGCCCCCGCTCAACCGTCTTCAGCTCGGGGATGAGGTCGTAGACCGTGTTGACGTAGTCGGTGTCCTGGTAGCCGTCTATGAGAAAAAGGTTTTCGCTCTCGGATTGTTTGAGAAGGTATTCCAGTTCGGCGCTTTTATAGTTGGTATTGACGGTGAGCAGTACGGCGCCGATCTTGGCCGTGGCAAACTGCAGGGTCACCCAGTAGGGAATGTTGGTCGCCCAGACCGCCACCTTTTCTCCTTTTTGCACGCCCAGAGCCATCAGTCCCTTGGCCAGTTCATCCACCGTCCGGGAAAACTGGCGGTAGCTCAGACGAAAATCCCGGTCGACATAGACAATGGCATCGTTGTCCGGGAACTTTTCCACGGTCTGGTCGAGGATTTGTCCCAGAGTCAGTTCCTTGAGTGGGCTTGTCGCATCCATGGCTTCTCCCGCTGATTATTCTGGTATATAGATGACCGCATAAATCTGGGCCCTGTCGGCGCCGGTGCAGCTGACATAGTGGGGAACCACGGAGTTGTAATAGACGCTGTCGCCCTCTTCGAGCAGATATCTCTCTTTGCCGTAGATAATCTCGACGCTGCCCTTGACGACGCAGATCCATTCCTCGCCTTCATGGGAGGATGGCGTCTTGGTACTGGCCGATTCGGGAAGAATCTCAATGAAGAATGGTTCCATATGACGGTCGTTTTTGCCCATGCCCAGGGAAAAGAAGTTGAGAGCAGCCGGTTTGTTTTTCTCCGCCAGGACGCTGAATTTGTTTTTTCTCTCGGCCTTGCGGACAATATAGGGGTCCGTCGACTGCTGGTCGTCGAGAAAGGTGCCAAGCCTCACTCCCAGGGTGCGGGCGATCTTGATCAGCGGGCCGAGGGGAGGGTAGACGTTTTCGGCAAGCATGGTTTTGAGAAAATCTTTTTCAAGTCCGGTGGCCCCGGCCAGTTCGTCGAGGCCGACGTCTCGCTTTTCCATAAAATATTCAATACGTTTACTGATTTTCGTCGTGCTCATCCTATCTTCCTTCCTGTGTAGAGGTATGTGTACAGTGCGGATCTGTGCTCATGCCAGAAAAAGCGATGCCTCCTCCTCGCTCCGGCCCTTCTGTCAAACGGTAATCACCCAGCCGAAGGGGTCCTGGGCTCTGCCGTACTGGATGTCTACAAGTTCCTTGAATAGTTTGGCGGCAAAGGGACCGACGTTGCCGTCACCGACGACCATTTCCCTGCCGCTGTATTTGATTCTGCCAACCGGAGAGATGACGGCGGCCGTACCGGAACCGAAGACTTCTTTGAGCTCGCCCTGGTCGTGGGCCTCAATGATTTCGGCGATGCTGATGCGTCGCTGGCTTACCGTCCTGCCCCAGGATTCGGCCAGAGCGATGACGGAGTCCCTGGTTATACCTGAGAGTATACTGCCGGTGAGGGCGGGAGTGACGATTTCATCGCCGATCATGAAGAATATGTTCATCGAGCCGACCTCCTCGATGTATTTGCGCTCAACCCCGTCGAGCCACATTACCTGGGTGTAGCCGTCCTTGTTGGCGAGTTCGGTGGCGTAGAGGCTTGCCGCATAGTTGCCGGCGGTCTTGGCTTCGCCGACGCCGCCGCGCACTGCCCGCACATATTCGGTGGTTACCCAGATTTTCACCGGATCGAAGCCTTCGGGATAATAGGCGCCCACGGGCGAGAGAATGATGAAGAAGCGGTAGGTGTGGGAGGAGCGCAGACCGATGTAGGGATCGGTGGCGATTATGGTCGGCCGGATATAAAGCGAGGTGCCCGGAGCGCTGGGAACCCATTTTTCTTCGATTTTGAGAAGTCGGATTAGTGCCTCGAGGACAACATCTTCGTCGATTTCAGGTATACACAGTCTGCTGGCCGAGCGGTTGAAGCGCTTGAAATTGTCCCTCGGCCGGAAGAGTTGGATGGCTCCGGAGTCGGTTCTGTAGGCCTTGAGCCCTTCAAATATAGCCTGGCCGTAGTGAAGCACCATGGTCGAGGGATCCATCTGCAGGGGGCCGTAGGGTTCGATGCGGGGATTATACCAGCCTTTTTCCGGGCTGTAGTCCATATTGAACATATAATCGCTGAAGTAGGTTCCGAACCCCAGGGCGGAGTCCTGTGGATGTACTTTCAATGTGGCTGCTTTTTCATATGAAATTTCCATTGCATCCTCTTGTGATTAAAGTCTTAGTGCTGAACGCGGAAACATAAATCGCCCGTATGAAGACGCCCCATGGACGACGGCGGCTGTCTCCCAGGCTGGCAAGGATACCCAGCGGAGCGGTCTACTGGCAATATAAAAATCCAGATTTACTTTGACAGCCACAGCGGCTTTTGTCATAATCGCTTGCTGACGGTACGGTTTGCGGTCGTTTGGTTACGTGAACGTGAAGGTCTGTCTCTCCCGGTAGCATTCACTGCGAGACGCCAGTTCGATACGCCACCTCACGGATGTTCCTACAGTTGCGTAGCGAGTGGAGCTGATTGGGCGCTCAAGCGGAATGCCCCTGGGCTCATTTTCTGCTAATAAGCCATGTCGGCGCGGAAAAATCAACAATTTATCTGTGATAACGGGAGGATGGTTGTTTGTTGTATTGAACTTGTGTTTGGTGTGAGCAAAATCGCTGTTTTCCGGCAGGAAAGCAGCGAGGGACTGCCGTCTGCTGCTCCGGCGTGTTTGTCCGCTACTGTCCAGAGGAGCAACGGGGTAGAGATCCCAGAATAATGAGAAAAGATATAATTGAGATCCGCTGGCACGGCCGGGGAGGGCAGGGCGCCATAACGGCTGCGAAGATAGTCGCCAATGCGGCCTTTGTTTCCGGCTACAGAGGTGTGGTCATGGCGCCTACTTTCGGAACCGAAAGAAGGGGGGCGCCGGTATTCACTTCGCTGAAAATATCGCCTGAAAAGATATACGACCTCTCCCCCATAACCACACCCGATATGGTCGTCGTGCTGGACCACACCTTGCTGGAAGAGGTCAATGTCGTCGACGGTCTCAAGGATGGCGGTCTAGTCGTTCTCAACGCGCCGAAGCCTGCCGGAGAGTATGGGTTCGAGGGGGCGAGGGTCGGCGTTGCCGATGTCACCGCCCATGCCGTTGCCGCCGGATTGCCTCCGGGCATCGTCAATTCAGGAATCATCGGCGCGTTTTCCAGGGCCAGCGGTCTGGTTGACATTGATATTCTGATCCCGGTCATAAAAAAGGAATTTACCGGCAAGCGGCCTGAGGAAAATGCCCTGGCGGCACAAAGAGCATACGAGAATACAGCATTTGGAGAATGAGCAGATGGCCCACAGAGATTTTTGCAAGATGATATCGAGAAGTAAACCGGGACCGGGCGATGGCGGTAAGACGGGTTCGTGGCGTGTTCTCCGCCCCATCCTCCATACGGAAAAATGCATTCCGGTAAAGGCCGGTAAAAAGGCCTGTTTCAACTGCTGGCTCTATTGCCCCGACTGCGTGGTTACCAAAACGATACCGCCGACCATAGATCTGGAATACTGCAAGGGATGCGGCATCTGTGCAGAAGAATGTCCTGCCGACGCCATTGACATGGTGGCCGAAGACACTTTCAGCACCGAGGAGAAATAGGACCATGCATATCATTGAATCTGGAAATGTAGCAGCGGCCACCGGTGTCAAACTCTCACGGGCACAGGTGATAGCCGCCTATCCGATCACGCCGCAGACGCCGCTGACGGAAAAACTCTCGGAATTCGTCGAGTCACAGGAACTCGATGCCCAATATATACCGGTGGAGAGCGAACACAGCGCCATGGCGGTGTGCATCGCCGCCTCGACTGCCGGGGCACGGGCCTTCACGGCGACCAGCGCCAACGGCCTGCTTTATATGAACGAGCAGCTGCACTGGGCGGTGGGAGCACGGCTGCCGGTGGTCATGTGCGTAGCCAACCGCGGCATAGGTGCTCCCTGGACGGTATGGAACGACCAGCAGGATTCCATGTCGCAGCGCGACGTCGGCTGGATTCAGCTCTATGCCAACGATCACCAGCAGATCATCGACTCTGTGATCAAGGCTTTCCGTCTTGCCCAGAGCGTGAGCATTCCGGTCATGGTCTGCTACGACGGCTATCTGCTCTCCCACACCTATATGCCCTTTGAGCTCCCCGGGCAGGAACAGGTGGACGCCTTTCTGCCTTCGTTCACACCGGAGCACTTTCTCAATCCCGACGAGCCCGGCAATTTCAATACGGTGACGCTGCCCGATACCAGAGCTGGTGTCGACGGCACGGTGGAACCGGGATATATCGAAATCCGTCACAATCTGCACGAGGATCTGCGCGGTGCGCTCGAGGTCTACGGCGATATCGATGCGGAATATGAGAAAGGATGTGGTCGCGGCGGCACCCCCTTCATCGAGCAGTACCGCTGCGACGATGCCGAATGCGTTGCCGTGGCTATCGGCTCACTTTCCTATCAGCTGCGCGATGTCATCGACATCCTCCGCGAGGAAGGGCTCAGGGTTGGCGTTATGAGCGTGCAGATGTACCGGCCGTTTCCCGACGGTGCCATCGTCGAGGCCCTGGCCGGCAGAAAAAGCGTCATCGTCTTCGAGAAGGCCTTGAGCTACGGTAATCAAGGCCCGCTCTACGCCGATATCAAGGCAGCCCTCTATTCCAGAGGTGACAGGCCGCCCATACAGAATTACATACTCGGTCTTGGCGGCAGAGAAATCAAAACCAGCCAGCTGCTTGACGCCTTGAAGGAGTCCTGCTCAGCAATTGAGGCATTCGACGATACTCCGCGTTGGATCGGTCTAAAACTTTAGGAAATCGGATCATGGCAGAAAAAACCACCATTGTTAACCTCACCGAAGAAGAATTCGTCCATCCGGGCAACCGCGCCTGTTCCGGCTGCGGACTTTCCATCGTCTACCGTATGGGCCTTAAGGCGCTCGGCAAGAACACCATTCTGGTTGTACCACCGAGTTGTCTCACCGTTCTCCAGGGGCTCTATCCCGTGGCCTCAACGAGACTGCCCTGCGTCAATGTCACCTTCGCCTCCACCGGAGCCGCCGCTTCAGGAGTGAGGGGCGCCATGAAGGCCCTGAACAAGAACGATGTCAACGTCGTCGCCTGGGCTGGAGACGGCGGCACCGGTGATATCGGTATTCAGGCCCTTTCCGGAGCCTGCGAGCGGGGCGAGGAGATTATTTACATATGTTATGACAACGAAGCCTATATGAATACCGGTGTCCAGCGCTCCGGTACCACCCCTCAGGGGGTGCTGACTACGACCACGCCCATCCACGGCAAGCTGCAGACCAAGAAAGACGTACCGGCGATTATCGCCGCTCACGGCATAGACTACGTCGCCACCGCCTCGGCCGCCTATCCCGTCGATTTTTACGACAAGGTCAAAAAGGCGACGACGATTACTGGCCCAAAATATATCCATGTACTCACGCCCTGCCCTCCGGGCTGGGGATTCGAAACACGCTATACCATCAAGGTGGGTAAATTGGCCGTGGAGACCGGGCTCTTTGATCTCTACGAGATAGACAAGGGTGAGTTCAGACTGACCGGTGCCTCGAAGAAGCTGCTCGGTAAAGAGCGCAAGCCCGTCAGTGAGTATTTCAAGACTCAGGGACGATTCAAATCACTGAATGGTGACATTGTCGATACCGTGCAGAGGCAGGTGGATGCCAAATGGCAGGCATATGCCCTGGAATCGGCATAGTGAGCAACTGACGCTGCAATTTCTCCGGAGACGTTTCTGTGGGGCTGTTTCCGGCCTGTCCCCGGGAACAGCCGTCAATTTTACTCGAATTCGCCGACTGTTTGGTCCGCAAGGAAACCGAGAATAAAATCGGTCTGTTTGTTGATATACTGATCGATGGTGAAATGTTTGGTGAAATACCATCGACGGAAGGCCCAGGTATGCCCCAGCACGGATATGGTGTGGCCCATGAAGGTGATGGCCTCCTCGTCGAGATTCAGTTTTCCCTCCGCTTCCAGCTCTTTTATCGCCTGGAGAAACAGGCCGGTAATTTCTAATTCGGCGTCGAGTATTTTCTGCTGGAATTTTCTCGGCAGGAAGTGGGTAACCTGGTAGAGCAGCAGGATGTGGTCGCTGAGTCGGTCGCAGACCAGGAAATATTCCCGCACGATATCCTTGAGCACCTCTCTGGCGTCCTTGCCCGAAGGCCGGATGTTTTTGAGACTGGTTTCGACATCGGTGTATATTGCCCTGCAGACGAGATACAGCACATCGACTTTGGTGGAAATATATTCGTAGAGCGTGCCGGTGGAAATGCCTATTTCTTTGGTCAGCAATCGTGTCGAGGTCTGATGGTAACCATGTTTGATGAAAAGTTTGACAGCACCGTCGACGATCTGCCGCCGGCGCTGTCGTACCAGTTCCATGTCTTTAATTTGTGTGGAGATTTCGACTTCGTCGATAGTGCCTTTGCTCATTGCCTTTCCCCCCGTAGCCGCCTGCCGGACGCACGCGGTGAGTGTTGCTGCAGTGGTGATGGTATGTCTGTCTCGTGATGTACCGGTGATGCCTGGAGCGGTCCTGGGTAGTGTAGCAATTATTTTTATAAAAATCTTTAAAAAAATTGATACAAGGCGGTGGTGGCCCCGCCTAAGGTGCCGACATGGTGCCTGCCTCAGCTGGTGAGATTCGTGTTGGTCCTGTCGATGAAATGTAGCAGTTCGTCTCTGGGGAGCGGCTTGCTGAAATAGTATCCCTGGATCAAGGAGCAGCCGAAACTTTTAAGAAGCGCCAGCTGTTCTGCAGTTTCCACTCCTTCCGCCACCACCGTAAGTCCCAGATTTCTGGCCATAAGAATTATCGTCTCCACGATTTGGGCATCAAGGCTGTCGACGGTGATTTCCCCCACAAAGGAGCGATCGATCTTAAGGCTGTCGATGGGGAATTTTTTCAGGTAATAGAGCGACGAATAACCGGTGCCGAAATCGTCTATGGCCATGGAAATGCCGGCATCGCTGAGGAGGTTGAGCGTGGCTACGGTATCCTCAAGGGAGGTCATCATTGTCGATTCGGTGATTTCAAGTTCCAACTGACCGGCATCGATGCTATGCCGCTCGAGGGTCTCGAGGATATGGGGCACCAGATCGGCCTGGGTAAACTGGCCGGCGGAAAGGTTGACGGCTACCCTGATAGTACCTCGCCCAGAGTTGTGAAGAAGACCGGCGGTTTCACAGGCGCGGTCGAGTACAAAACTGCCAAGAGGCTGTATCAGTCCTGTTTCTTCGGCGAAGGGGATGAATGCAGCCGGAGAGACGAGGGTGCCGTCTCTTTTTTGCCAGCGCACCAGGGCTTCGACCGCCACCACCCGGCCGCTTGCCGTCTCAATCTGTGGTTGATAGAAAACGGTGAATTCTTCGCCTGCAAGCGCCTGTCTGAACTCGCCGTCCAGCAACAGCCTCTCGCGTGCCTGTTGGGTCAACTTCTTGGTGAAAAGGGAAAAGGCGTTCTTTCCTTTAAGTTTGGCCTGATACATAGCGGCATCGGCATTTTTGGTAAGTATCTCGGCGCTTTCTCCGTCATGGGGAAAGATTGCCCCGCCGATGCTCACAGTAATGTGGAGCGTATGTCCCTCGACATGCAGAGGGCTGGAAAAGCCTTTGAGCAGCCGGTTGGCGAGGTCGAGCACCTGCTGCTCCGAGGTGATATTGGCACTGATTATCTGGAATTCGTCACCACCCAGCCTGGCGACGGTGTCTTCTTCACGGATCATCATTGCCAGGCGTTTCCCGACCTGCTGCAGCAGCACGTCGCCAGCGGCATGTCCGAGGCTGTCGTTAATATGTTTAAAATTATCCAAATCGATGAAAAACACGGCTACCTGTTTTTGTTTTCTCCTGGCTGTGGCCAGCGACATGATCAGTCGATCGTGAGCCAGGGCTCGGTTGGGTAACCCTGTGAGGGCATCGTGGTAGGCCTGATATTTGATCTTCTCCTCTTTCATCTTCATCTCGGTAATATCATGAAAAACGGCAACATAATGGGTGCTTTTGCCGGTGGCATCGCTGATTGAACTAATATTGAGAATCTCGGGGTAGGCCTCGCCGTTTTTTCTCCGATTCCATATCTCGCCACTCCAGTGACCTTTGTCCTTGAGGTCGCGCCACATCCTTTCGTAGAATTCAGGACCGTGTTTGTTCGACTTGAGAATTCGCGGATTCTGGCCCATGGCCTCCTTGTCCTCGTAGCCGGTGATGACGGTGAAAGAGCGGTTAACGGCAATTATGGTGCCGTCGGCGTCGGTGATGCTTATACCTTCGAGGGCGTTTTCGAAAACCTTGGCAAAGAGTTTGAGCTGCTGTTCCGCCTCTATGCGCTCGCCCATCTCACTTTCAAGTGCGCGCCTGGAATGGTGCAACCGCTGTATGTACTCGTTGAAGCGTTTGGCCAGGTGACCGATTTCGCCGGGGCCGCTTTCTTCGGCCTGGAGCGGAGTAGCGGAATGGCTGGAGTCGCGCATTTGTGCCGAAAGAGCACTCAGGGGGTGGGTGATCCATGCTCCCAGGTAGAGACTCAGCGGAAGAATGAGAACGAAGGCCAGAAGCAGGGTGAACAGAAAAACGTGTTGCAGCCGCTTAAGCGGTGCGTATGCCGTTTCGAGATCGGCGGTGGAGACAACGATCCAGTCGAATTCAGGTATATAATTGAAAAACACAAGCTCGTCGTGCCGGTTGCCGTTTCGTTCGTCGACGACGGTATAGGTAAATGAACCGTTTTTGCTATGAATAATCCGGTCAAAAACCCGGGAATGTAGGTCATTGGAGGGGAGGGGAATCGAGCCTTGGAGCGTAGGGTGATGAAGTATCTCGCCGGAACCAGACAGCACAAAAGCATAGCTCCCCTGATTGAATTGCGGTGACTCAATGCTGTTTCTGAAGTCATCTATTTTGATAAGAGTCTGAAACTCACTTCGGTAGCTGGAAACGGAGAGTATCCAGTCCCAGGGTTGGAAGTAGGTCATATAGAGAGCCTTGGCTCGTTCGTCGGCCTCCCCTGGATTTTTCCAGTTATATTCGAGATAGCCCTCTTTTTTGTCCCTTTGAGCCCTGGCCAGCCAGTGATGGGATAGATCCCTGTCGCCCTTTGTCGCATAGGGATGAACCGCCAGAAAGCCCTCGCTGGTGATGGCGTAGATATAGCCTGTCTGACCGATGGTCTGTGAAAGAAGAATTTCTGTGGCTCTTTTCTTGGCTTCTTTCTCGGAAAAGAGGCCCTGGTCAGCCTGACGGTGGAGGTTTGCGAGAATTTCTCTATTTTTTTCGGCAATAGCGCGGAGACGGTTGCGGACGGAGACATCGGCAGAGGTTTTGATGGCCGTTTGCAGGGCTTCGGTGGTCAAGGCCAGCCTGTTGTGGATGTGTTCCTCAATACTATCCTCCACCAGCGGGAAGATACTCCAGCCGGCTATGGAAAGTATCACCATGAAAAGCAGGGAGTACCACATCATAAGGTGATAACGGATGCCTACGGATTTAAAGAGATCTAGTGTATTCATACAAAAGAATGAGTCCCCAAAAAGGTGGGACGCCTGTTCTTGAGAGGGTGGGTGTACTCATGGCCGATCATGGTGTGTTGGCGGACCGTCCCCCTGGCCTCTACATGTGGATGCGGATCAACTCCCAGGAAATGCAGAGTCACAGCAGTCTTATATAGCATAAAGTGCAGCCAGATACAAAAAAAACCATCTGTGCGTGCTTCTTCAAAAGGAGGGTCAGAACCACTCAATCGGTACGTTTTTAGGGGTAAGGGCGTGCTTGCCGAAATCGCCTTTGAAGAATCCTCTGGTCTTCATAATGACCGCAAAAAGAAGGAAGTATACGGGCATAACCACAACAGAAGGTGGAGAGCTATTCGGGGCGTGGTTCAGAGGCCTGGAGAACGTATTTCAAAAAGACCTGGAAATGGTGCGGCAGGCTGCGTTTTCTGGGGGTGACGGCATAGAAATCCCTGCTCATTTCCAAACCGATGATGTCGATTATCTGGATCTGGCCGTGGTCCACCGCGTCGTTAACGGCGTGGCTCGAAAGAATGGAGACGCCGAGGTTGTTTTTGACGGCTTCGGTGACGGCGGTACTCGATCCCAGCACCGCACAGGTATTGAGCTGTTCCACGTATATGTCCTTTGGGCGAAGGAAACGCTCCAGGGATTTCCTGGTTCCCGAACCTTTCTCGCGGAGAATGAAGGGCAACTCCAGCAGAGTCCGGGAGGTGATACGCTGGTTGATCTTCCTCCGGCTGGAGGCGGCAAGCACCAGTTGATCCTTCATGAAGGGATGGTACTGCAGCTTCTCGGTTTCGGAGGCGGCGCCGACAAATCCCAGCAGAATTTCATTGCCAAGCATTGCCTCCACCACCTGGGCGGAGTCCGAGGTCCGTATTTCATAAGATATTTTCGGATGGAGCGCAGCGAAGTCGGCGGCCAGACGCGGCAGGATGTAGGCGCTGGGAATGGTGCTGGCGGCAATGGTAATTGTGCCGGCAACATTCCTGCCGACCGCGGTGAGCTCGTTTTCAAGTTTTTTCAGGTCGTCGAGAATTGCCAGGGCGCGTGGATAGAGAAGGTCTGCTTCGAAAGTGGGGATGATGGTTCTGCCGAGTCGGTCAAAAAGCCTGCAGTCGAGGCGGCTTTCGAGATTACGGATGTGTTCGCTGATAGTCGGCTGGCTGGTGTAGAGCTGTTCGGCGGCCCTGGTGAAGCTCTTGTTTGTGTAGACGGCGACGAAAATTTTGAGGTGTCGAGTTTCTATTTAGAGCCTCCTGTCCTAAACTTGTTTCAAGTCAGAGAAAAACATGGTATTTGATTATCCTATGCGGAGTATAGTTATTTTTAGTATATAAGGAAATAAAAAACGGACTGCACCTATGAAGATTCCAAATATATTCAGGAAAAAGACCCTCACCTCACTGGCCAGAACCTGCGGCTGAGCGGCGAAAATCGGTCCGGCTGTACTGTCGGACGCTCTCCAGGGACTGGGAACGCCGGACGACGCCGACTTGCTGGTTGGTTTCGATACGGCTGATGATGCCGCCGTCTATCGTCTCTCCGATACGGTTGCCATGATCAATACCATCGACTTTATAACGCCGCCGGTGGATGATCCCTACTGGTTCGGCCAGATTGCCGCCGCCAATTCCATCTCCGATGTCTACTCCATGGGGGGGAAGCCGCTCACAGCTCTTAATGTGGTGATGTTCCCCTCGAAAAAGCTGAGCATGGATGTCCTCAAAGAGATACTGCGCGGCGGCCACGACAAGGTAGTGGAGGCCGGCGCCTGTCTGGTCGGCGGCCACAGTGTCGATGATCTCGAACCCAAATACGGTCTCTGCGTCAACGGCGTGGTACATCCGCAGAATATAGTCACTAATAGCGGGGCCCGGCCCGGAGATGCGCTGATTCTTACCAAGCCCCTGGGCTCGGGGGTACTCTTCAACGCGGTGCGCTCCCGCAGGCTGCCCTTTTCGGAAATCGAAAAAGAGATACTGCCGGCCATTGCCGCGCTCAACGGCACCGCCATGGAAGAGGCCCTGGGCTTTGATGTACATGCGGCCACGGATATCACCGGTTTCGGCATACTTGGTCACGCTGCCGAGATGGCCTGGGGCAGCAGCTGCCGACTGATAATAGACTATACCCGGCTGCCCGTTTATGCCCATGCCCTGGAAATGTATGCCAAGGGCGAGACCACCGGCAGCAACGACGCCAACCGACAGATGGTGGAAAGTCGCAGCCTGCAGCTCCGCCGCCAACTGCCCTCGGAGAAAATGGGCATACTCTACGATCCCCAGACCTCCGGCGGACTTCTCCTGGCACTTCCAGCTGATCAGGCCGATGATCTGCTGCAGGCCCTCCACCGGGCTGGGGTCGGTTCTGCGGTGAGCGTTGGTGAGGTGACAGCCGCTGAAGCCGGTGTCACCCTCGTCTGATAATGTCTTCTTGATATTTTCTAATCCATTGTTTTCATAAGGAAAAGACCTTTCTTTTTCTTATCGTGCTCTTCAGTTTCGCTGATTTGTTACATAACTGTCATATTAAAGCGATATTTCTTGATAAGAGGACAAATATACGCTAGTTTAGGGGGTGGTTGAATTGATATTGTCCAGCGGCGATTGCGCCGGCGTATTTTTGGGATTAAATGTTAGGTTCGCCTAAGACTAACCCCTGGACTCGCCGCTGACCGGCTTTTCACTAGTCACTTTTCGAGAAGGAAATATGGTCATGGCTGAAGCGGCAGTAAAGCTCGATGGAAAATCCAAACACACGTTCCTCGATGATATCAAGGACATTTTGCCCGACGGCAATCTCAGTCTTTGTCTCACCTGCGGCCTCTGTTCGTCAGGTTGCCCGGCGACGGGCCTCGAGAATATGGATCCCCGCAAATTTCTGCGCATGCTGGTGCTGGGCATGGACGAGGAGGTGCTCAAGTCCGACTGGCCGTGGATGTGCACCATGTGTCAGCGTTGCGTCTATGTCTGCCCGATGAAAATAGACATCCCCCAGCTCATATACAACGTCCGCGCCGCACGTCCTCGGGATGAACGGCCCAAGGGTATACGCGGCTCTTGTGATATGGCGGTGGCCAGTGAAACAGCCAGCGCCATGGGGACCTCGGTGGAGGATTTCAAATTCGTGGTCGAAGATGTGCTGGCCGAGTACCGCGAGTCACAGCCTGAGTTCGCCGAGATGGAGGCCCCCATCGACAAGGAAGGCGCCGAGTTTTTCATCAACCAGAACTCCCGCGAACCGATGACCGAACCTGACGAGATGGTGCCGCTGTGGAAGATACTCCACCTCGCCGGCGTCGACTGGACCTACGGCAGCACGGGCTGGGCCGGAGAGAACTACTGTCTGTTTCTGGCCGACAATGAAAACTGGGAGCACATCGTCCGTAAGCAGATCGAAAAACCCATGGCCCTGGGGTGCAAGACCTTTCTCAATACGGAGTGAGGCCACGTCACCTTTGCAGTCCGGGCCGGACTGAAAAAATTCAACATCGATCATAACTTCGACGTAAGAAACATTTACGAATATTATGCTCAGTGGATCAGAGAGGGAAGGCTCAAGCCCAGCTCCGACTGGAACAAGGACCTGCAGATCAAATTTACCGTCCAGGATCCCTGCCAGATCGTTCGCAAAAGCTTCGGCGACAAAATAGCCGATGACTTCAGGTACGCTGTAAAGGCGGCCATCGGCGAGGACAATCTGGTGGAGATGTATCCCAATAAGTCCAACAATTATTGCTGCGGCGGAGGCGGCGGATTTCTCCAGTCGGGCTTCAAAGACCAGCGGCTGGAGTACGGCAGACTTAAGGACGAGCAGATACAGGCCACCGAAACCACCTATTGTATCGCCGGCTGCCACAACTGTCATGCCCAGATCCATGAATTGTCCCACCATTACGGCGGCAACTACCAGGTGGTCCACTTCTGGACCATACTGGCGCTGGCTCTGGGCATTCTCGGTCCCAACGAGCGGACCTATCTGGGCGACGATCTCAAGGACGTCAACGTCTTCCATCCTGAGACGGCATTTTAGGCGTGCACCTTCTTTAACTGAACTAGGTCTGACTATGCAGCTTACAAAACAGCAAATCGACTATTGCATGGAATGCGGGGTATGTACGGGAAGCTGCCCGATAAGTTACGAGCGTTCCCGCTTTTCACCACGGCAGATGATCAAGCGGACCCTGGTCGATCTGGAAAGCGATATCCTCAGATCAGACGATGTCTGGGCCTGCCTCAGCTGCTCCCGCTGCAGCGACCGCTGTCCAGTGGCTATCGATTTTCCTGAATTCATTCGCTCCCACAGAAAGAAGGCCATCGAGGTCGGCAATCTGGCCAGAAACAGTCATCACGGTATCTTTCAGACCGTCACCTCCCTGCAGGCGAAGGACCGCAAACAAAACCGCATCGCCTGGACCAAAGAGGCCGGCGTTGTCCGCGAGCAGGGGGACTACTTCTACTTTGTCGGTTGCGCTCCCTACCACAATGCCGTCTTTGACTATCTGGGCCTTAATATGCTCGATACGCCCAGGAATATTCTTAAAATCCTCAACAAGGTGGGCATCGAGCCGGTGGTCAGCAACGATGAGCGCTGCTGCGGTCACGACGCCTTCTGGGGAGGGCAGGAAGAACTCTTTGCCACCCTCGCCAAAAAGAATGTGGAAACCATCAAGGCCAGCGGTGCCAAGACCGTCATCTTCGGCTGTCCCGAGGGATATTCCAATTTCAGAGAAAACTATGCCGAGGTGGTCGGCGAACTGCCCTTCGAGGTGATTCATATTTCCCAGTTTCTTGCAGAAAAATTCAAGGAATCGGATATCTCTTTTACGCAGGGTACGGGCGGTGTCGTCACTTTTCATGATCCCTGCCGGCTCGGCAGAAGATCGGGTATCTACGAAGAACCCAGGGAACTGCTGCGCTTCGTGCCTGATACCGATCTCAGGGAGATGGGTAACAACCGGGAGAACGCCGTCTGCTGCGGCACAACCGCCTGGATGGAATGTTCGTCCTGTTCCAAGACCATGCAGATAAAACGATTGATGGAGGCCGGGGAGACGGGCGCTCGGACGCTTGTCACTGCCTGTCCCAAATGCGAGATCCACCTGACCTGTGCCAAAGCCAATACCGACGTGGATCTGGAAATCAAGGATCTCTATGCCTATCTCGCCGAAAAACTCTAGGACAAAGGAATTTTCCTCGACCGAGGGGCAGACGGAGCACAGAAAGCAACTGATCACTTATTGAGCAGCGGAGCAAGTTGATGAAATCAGAAAATTCTCAAAACGTTCAAGGTTCGGTCATGGTTGTCGGCAGCGGCATTGCCGGAATGCAGACGGCTCTTGACCTGGCTGATTCGGGTTTTTACGTCTACCTGGTGGAAAAGTCGCCCTCCATCGGTGGCGTCATGGCCCAGCTGGACAAGACTTTTCCCACCAATGACTGTGCGATGTGAGTCATCTCACCGAAACTGGTCGAGGTCGGCCGGCACCTGAACATTGAACTGAAAACACTCTGCGAGGTCAAATCCATTGGCGGCGAGGCCGGAAATTTCGAGGTGGAGTTGCTGCAGCATCCCCGCTACGTCGATATGGAGAAATGCATCGCCTGCGGCGAATGTGCGGCCAAATGTCCCAAAAAGGTCAGCGACGCCTTCAACGCCGGCCTGGAAAAGAGAAAGGCCATCTATGTCGATTATCCGCAGGCGGTACCTCTGAAGTACGCCATAGACGCCGAAAACTGCATCTACTTCAATAAAGGCGGCAAATGCGGATTCTGCCAGAAAATCTGTCCCACCGACGCCGTCGATTTCGACCAGCAGCAGGAAAAGGTGAGTCTGCAGGTCGGCTCGGTGATCATGGCGCCGGGATTTTCCGCCTACAAGCCGGATGATCTCGATACCTATCAGTATCGCCAGTTTGCCAATGTCATCACCTCCATGGAGATGGAAAGAATACTGAGCGCCACCGGTCCCTTCCAGGGGCATCTGGTGCGGCCTTCGGATAACCGCGAACCGAAAAAAATCGCCTGGCTGCAGTGCGTGGGATCGCGCGACATCAACCGTTGCGACAACAGCTACTGCTCCTCGGTCTGCTGTATGTATGCCGTCAAGGAGGCGGTTATCGCCAAGGAACACGCCGGTGATAAGCTCGACACCGCTATTTTCTACATGGACATGCGTACCTACGGCAAGGAGTTCGAGGCCTACTATGAACGCGCCAAAAACGAGCAGGGCGTTCGCTTTCTCCGAACCCGCGTGCACTCCATTGTTGAGGATCGCCGCACCGGCGATCTTAGGCTTCGTTATGTCGACGACGGCGGTCAGGCGCAGGAGGAGACCTTCGACATGGTGGTGCTTTCCGTGGGCATGGAGGTGCCAAAGGATGTTGTCGAACTGGCCCAATCGCTTGATATCGAACTTAACGCCGAAAATTTTGCTCATACAGACTCCTTTACGCCGGTGAAGACTTCCCGTGAGGGTATCTATGTCTGCGGTGCCTTTCAGGAACCCAAGGACATACCCTACTCGGTGATGGAGGCCAGCGCCGCCGCCTGCTGGGCCGAGGCGGATCTGGCCGGGGCACGCGGCAGCCTGACCAGAACCAAGGTCTTTCCCGATGAGCGGGATATTGAAGATGAAGAGGTGCGCATCGGCGTCTTCGTCTGCAACTGCGGCACCAATATCGGCTCCATCGTCGATGTGCCGGCTGTGGCGGAGACCTTCGTCTCCGAGGCCCAGCGCATCGCCCA
>CAKZOA010000477.1 GCA_937132035.1 uncultured Desulfobulbaceae bacterium
TCCAGTGTGCTGCATAAATATGTGTCTGGTAGCCTTAAGGATATTTCAGCCAACAAAGCATTGCAGCGGACGAGCCGATGAATGCGGCGTTCGCATGTGCAGGGAGGTAGGATTATTGATACGGAAATACCAGCGAGTTGTCCCCGAGAATCTCTGGAACCGACTTTCCCGGAATCTGATCTATGATTCCAAGCAGGTTCTCCTCTATTGTGGCGTGCGTGTCCCCGAGAGGAAGAAAAATGGCGTCACCGTTGACTATTCCGGCTTTGTTGAAAAAATAACCAAGGGCACCAACTACGGCATTCTCGTTGATGTCATCACCAATCGTATTCACTTTCAGCCCGAATACATCCAGGATATTATTGAACAAACAACGCGGTTTGATTTTCCTGTATATGATAAATCCTTTGGGCCCGGCGGAATTGCCGGCTATGTGCTACAGCAGGGCGATTCTCCGGAGGAGCTTGAGGATCCCACGCTTAATCACATACTGCAGCAGGCGGTAATTGCTAAGAATAGTCATATGCCTTTTGGTTATGTCTGTGCCAGACAATTATCCAAATTTGAGGTTGAGCAATTCAGCGTCATGACCCGTATTTTTGACGGACCCATCTTTTTTAACGTTTCCAGCCATGTGGGGGTGGAGGAAGCACAGAAGCATCTCCAGGAGGATAATTTTATCATAACCAACCATAGCCTCTTCGATTCACCGCTTACCCTCACCTTTATGGAAAAGCTTGAAGTCTTCTGTGAATGTGTGAAAAAGGAAATTCCCGTGATGCTGGTGACGCAGCCCATGAGTGGGCAAACCGCACCGATGACACCTTATGGCTTGGCTGTATTGGCTTTCTCTGAATTTTTGGCGGGCATGGCGATGGCCTACTCCATAAATCCCCAGACCAGAGTGATTAACGGAGCCTATCCGACGATGTGTACTCCGGGAAAAAATCCGCGTATGAAGATTGGAACAGTTGTTCATAATTTCGTCAACTATCTCATCGCCTACACGGCAAGGCTTCTCGATATTGATTTCATGCAGTACGGCTGCACCATGGAGGGCAGACAACACGAAAAGACCATTCTGGAGACGGATTATGAGACCGTTCGCGGCATGCTGCTCTGGGAAAACATGTTTGAAGGCTGGCATATGATCCGTCACTGCTATGGGTTTGTCTCCGACCTGATCACCTTCTCATTTGAAAAAGCCGAAGCTGACATAGACGCACTGCATCATATTCAAGGCTTGGATGAAAACGGTATTCTGGCCATCCTGGCAAACAATATCAAGCTGAATCGTGATTATAACCGGGCGGATGAAATATATCGTAAACCAACCATAATATTCGATCGTGAAGGCGGCAAAATCGTTGAGGTCATTGCCGAAACGATGGAGTTGTTCGGTAATGACTTCAGCAAACATGACCACACCCTGAAGAACATTCCTCAGGAGTGGTTTTAGACGGTAACGTTCTCTTTCGGAAGTGGTTCTACTGTTCTACTGAATAAAGAATCGGGGACATCCATGAATGGTACTGGTTTAAGAAAACTTTATTAGCAAAAACACTCTGAAAGTGTAGGCTAATTAGTGGATATTTCATTAAAGTAACAAAATATTGTACCGGCTGAACCGGTGATTGTCGCGTTAGCCTCTATAAGTAGACTATGACAAGGTTGAACATGAACACACAGACCGGTATTACAAGCGTAAAGTGACTGCCCCCGATTTATCAGAGGGATCTTGCAACAAAAGTCCCTTTAATATAAGTTATCGTTATAAAACGCCTAAATAATTATAGTTAGCGAGAGCGAGATCATGGAGCAGGTTTATACGTCAAGGATCGATACGTGGCTTGGGGTAGTCCTAGTCGGGGCTGTGGCCGCATGCCTTGTCGCATTTGTATTATGTCTCCGCACTGGGAGCGTTCTTGCAATCGTGGCGACGTTGCCAGTCCTCCTCATCGGGGCAGCGCTCCCTATTTGGCTCATGACGAGTACAAATTATACCTTGAGTAATAGCTCTTTGTTGGTGAAAAGTGGACCATTCAAGTGGCAGGTACCAATCGAGCAGATCACCAATATTACTCCAACATCCAATCCGTTATCAAGCCCGGCTCTTTCCCTGGATCGGCTGCGGATTGATTACGGGCGCGGCCAGTCGATAATGATTTCGCCAAAGAATACAAGTCAGTTCATCCAAGATTTGGAAACCCGTCGTGGGAGCAGTGGTTAACAAAGCCACCAGAGCGGATGCAATAGACTCCGCCTCGCTTGCTCATGGTTTCGCCATAATATGCGCAAGCGAAGCTATGCTATTGCCCCGTATATGGCGACGTTCACTTAAGAAAAAAGGTTGGTCCGAAATGAGCGTACGCATGCCTCAAGGTGGCGGTAAACAGAAATGTATGCAGCCGCAGGATGCTCCTCTGGCAGATGGCTGGATAGTGCCGTTTGTCACTGTGGCGAAGGCCGCAATCTAGGACAAGTCGGGTAGTGGAATCAGAGCTCGTATTTCTGGTACCGAAACCGCTGCATAAAGTTGCACGGTTCAATATGACAACAGAAGCGTAATTCGCTTTATACGGAAGACCCAGAAAAAAATGAACCCCAACTATTGGAACAATGAAGGAGCTACAAAAACATTCACTCATGAATTATTACAAGAGTGGATAGAAGATATCCCTTTAGAGACCAATGTCCTAGATTTTGGTTGTGGTTATGGGCGAATCACCAGACAGTTATACGATCGAGGATATAAAAATATCGTTGGTTACGATCCTAGTAGCACAATGATCTCAAGAGCCATTGTTGAAAACTTTGGCCCTCAATATACATCCAACGTGGAAGATATTTCTCAGTATAGTTATGGCTTAGTGATATGCTTTGCATTATTCACATCATGCCCGGAACCTAAAGCGCAAGATGAAATTAAAAAAATTATTGAAGAGCATACACAAATACAATCTTACTTATATATCAGTGATTATTTAACATCAATTAATCCTCATTATTCTGAAAAATATCTGCAAAGGCAGTTAGGTATCTATGGGTGTTTTGGTTCTAAAGAAACAGTGATTTTTCGTCATCACAATGATGACCATTTTTCAAAACTGTTTTCAGCGTGGAGACAAATTTATTCAAGAAATATTGAAGGTAAAACACTCAATGGAAACATCATTAACATAACACAATTATTATACAAAAAAGTTAACCAGGCGCCACACTAGGACCCGCCAAGAGAGCGGGCCTGTGAGCTAAACATTTAACTTTGGCACATCGAAGGTCTGAATATCCTGTCAGCACCGCTATGTAACCAGAATTCCTGTGAAGGTAAAATCCTCGATCAGGCGATGAACTATCACTTTGTTTCACTTGTTGTCGGATACTGAAAATATGGGTTATGAGCTAAGGTCAACCGGTTGTAAGCCTCGGCTCGGTTTAGGTTGTTCCTGAGCGCGATCGATCAAAAAAGTCTGACACTATCTGTGTGCCAGTAAATGTGCGGTTCGACAGGTTGTTGTAAATGGTACTTCAGGAATATTATAGCAATCCCAACCTGATATGCTAAACTAGAGCCTCTGTTCTTAACTGACAAAAGCCTGTTGTGGTAGGTGTGTATGTCGGACAAAATCTCTGAACAACCGCAGCGAATATTTATCACCTGGTTGTTGTTGCAACCTCTACTAACCATGTTTCTATGACCTCTAAAAGCTCCGCTCAAGAGAACACCGACCCTCAGAAGATTGAGCGCCAATTTCAAGAGGAAGCACGCCGCTTGCTTTATCTTAAGCCCAAGAATCAATTGTTACGGATGGTTTACCTCCAGAGCATAGCCGTAGTGGGGGCGGTGGTGGCAGCTCTGGGGTATGTCCTCTTTCAACTTCCATTCAAGATTGCTTCCGGTGGTGTTACTGGTCTGGCAATCATTTTAAATAATTACTTAAGCATACCGCAGGGACTGCTTGTGTTTCTGTTAACCCTGCCCCTTATAGTATGGGGTTTTTTTCAACTCGGCCGGTGGAAGTTTCTTCTATCGACGATTGTGGCTGTATCTGCCTTCTCTTTAGCAACGGATATCTTCATCTTAATCCTTCCCAAGCTTCTCACTCCATACCCCATAACAGACAACGAACTTCTGGCCTCGATCTATGCCGGTATACTTTTTGGTGCAGGAATGGGGCTGGTATACCGGTCCGGTGGTACCATGGGAGGTAGCAGTGTGCCCGCCAGGATTTTGCACAAAAAAACCGGCTTTCCCATGAGTCAATCCTTCATGATAGTTGACGTAAGTATCATTCTCCTTGCTGGTCTTGTCTTCAGGTGGGAGTTGGCTTTGCTGGCTTTTCTGACCATGGTTCTCTACGGAATCGTCTCGGATATTGTCCTGGAAGGTTCCAGCCAGGTGCGTACGGCTGTAATCATAAGCAGGAAAGCGCATATACTTCGTTGCGGGTTGATGCAGTCTCTGGGCCGTAGTGTGAGCATTTTGCCGGTAACTGGCGGCTATTCAGGAGATGAAAAAACCATGATCTATTGTACATTAAGCAGATCCCAGGTTGCTGATCTGCGATTTGCCGTGACCAGGATCGATCCCGATGCTTTTATGGTTTTAGGAATTGCCCAGCAAGCGTGGGGAGGGGTAAATTTCAAACCGTTAAGCAAATACAAATCATAGTTACAGAAAGTGTGGTAGATCTTTTTCCTTTGCAACCCGCGTTAGCGCGCTGTGAGGCATTATTCTAAATCGGTCGATTTAACAGATCAATCTGCTTTTTTTCTTTCTGGATTTATATGAGAAGAATAACCGTCAAATCTTTCTTTTACCGCTAAAGGATAAATATGTCATGGTTGATTGAGCCTCCTCCTGATTTTCACGCGTACAGATTTGTTGCACTATATATGGATGGAAATGGTAGTGTTTTTGTATCCAGAGAGCTGGAAGACAATATTTCATGACCCATGGAAGATAAAAGTGACAGATAGGGCTTTTTATAGAGGATGAAAACGGTCAGCGAGATTGGTAATATTGTGCCAAAGCAGGTATACTTTTCCCATGTCTGAATATATCCAGAAAACCTGTCCGAAATGTGGTCAGCAGTTGCGCATCCCCAAACACATAGGGGGGATGCTTATGTCCTGTCCATCGTGCGATACAAAATTCGCTTCTGACTTCAAGATCGGTAATATCAAGGAAGCCGAGTCTCGTGGAGTCGCAACTACAATATTTGAGTTACCTTCAACGTTTCTCGAACGGATTATTCGATTTTTCGTTCCCCGGTAAACCACATTCGCAAAAGACCTGCTTCTTAGCCCCTTGCCAAATTCTGTAAAAGGCTCCTCCCCGCAAGGTTGAGAAGCAGGATTATTACTTTTGTCAATCTCATCAATTTAAATTGAATATCAACTTGAGATGTTTCCGGCAGAAACATTTTTGCGACAGGGTAAGGCCAGCGGGTAGTATAGATACGTCAATCAACCAGTCCTGAAAGAGGTTCGAAATGCAGGGTTGCTCATGGTAATCCGGCGGTCCGAAATGCCGCCGCACACCAATTATACGTCTCCTATCACAGGTTGCGTCTAAATACTTTTGCTCACCAAGCATGACACGACTGGATTCTAGACGGCATTGACAACAGCAACAGCCGATTCGGTTATCGTGACTAAGGAAATTCAGTTGGGCATATGGGTGTCGTTTAAGCCAACCAACTGATTGCGGCCTTCGGCCACAAAATCTTTGAGCACTTCATCCCCTGCAGGATGGCCATAACCATCGTTGAGCGTTTTGAAATGATCCAGATCCATGGTAAACACTGATAGCGCCACATCCTCTCTCTGTGTCCAACCGGTTGGGCCAGAACATGCTCTTCAAAGTTTGTATTTGATAAAACCGGCTTCCAATGAAATACGTCTTTAGATCCACGAGAACTTCAGCTCAAGTACACGATATGTGAATACATGAGATATAACATGAAAGGATCTGTATTCTATACGTAGAACCGATGGCCTATCAAAAGACAACCTGATTACCCCCTGAAACTCAGCCTAGCCAATTATGGGGAGCCAGGGATACTCTTTTCGCGGGCGTACCAGGAAAAGATTATCCCTGGCTCAGACCGAGTTGCTGAGAATAAGGGGTTATCAAAAAAGACAAATTTATGACTGGAGGTGGGAAACATGCAAAGAAAACAGTTTGTACAATCCGACGAGCATTGGATTCTATACATATTCTCGGAGAATTGAATCTTTGTTGAAATGATATATAGTTGGTCCTGTATCTGAACCCATTGTTAACGCAGAATCTCGGCAAGCAATGGCGAGAAGGCTGAGTTCCCTGGCTCGTATATTTCACAGGTGGACCTGGCCTGGCAGAGACGTCCCCGGAAATATCCGGGGCAAAGAGAGTGTTCTGGCCGACTCATACTGCATGTGCCAAAATCTTTATCGCATCAGCAAGGAGAATAATATGACGGAGGAAATTGTCGTTACCTTTCCCGAAAATCTCAAAGTGGAGGCAAAGGTAAAGGAGTTCACCATAGTAACCGATCAACCGGAGAAATCGGGAGGGGATAGCAGCGCCCCTTCGCCCTTTGGCCTGTTTACGGCCTCCATCGCTACCTGTGCCGGCTATTTCGCCCTGAAATTCTGTCGGGCCCGGAAGCTGAATACCGATGGTATGCAGCTAGTTTTGCGATATGCCTGGGATGACAAAGAGAAACGTTATCCGCATATGGAAGTGGAATTGAAACTGCCAGAGGAATTTCCGGATAAATATCGAGAGGCTATCGTTCGTTCCATGGATCAATGCGTTGTCAAAAAACATATTCTCGAGCCACCTTCGTTTTCGATCAGAGTTAGTCCTGATGATAACTGACCTGCAGCACGAAAACAGGAAGGCGATGACGATGAATTCGGGCGGGGTGTCGCCGGCTACCATTGTTGAAGAAGTGGTGCGTGGTTATGACATAATCGGTGATGTGGCTATCGTAAAAATTGCCAAGGAGTCAAGGTGGGATACGGAGGTAGTCGGCAGGGCCTTTCGGAAGACACGACCTTATCTCCGGCTTGTTGCCAGGCGCGTGGGAGATTGCAAAGGCGAGTTCCGGCTGATGCCTCTGGAACGTATCGCCGGCAGCGGTGATTTTACGACGCTGCACAAAGAATACGGCCTCAGATTGCATGTTGATCCCTCCCGGGTCTATTATTCACCGCGCAGTGGTGCAGAAAGGTTTCGTCTTGCCGGACTGGTGGGGGGAAAAGAGCGGGTGCTGGTCATGTTTTCAGGTATTGCCCCTTTGCCGCTGATGATCGCCAGATACAGCGATGCCGCTCAAATAATTGGTATCGAAAAAAATCCCTATGCTCATCAACTTGCCCTGAAAAACCTTCGCGCCAACGCCTACATTGATACCATTCGGGTGTACGAAGGTGATGTTGCCCAAAGGATGCCCGAACTGAACGGGGGCTTCGACCGGATTGTCATGCCGTTGCCGGTTTCGGCGGCCGATTATCTTGGGCTGGCACTCGAATTATTACGGCCTGGAGGCTGGCTCCACTATTACGATTTCTGTGAAAAAGGTAAATTTAAAGGAGCAGAAGCTGCGGTGAGTGCCGCCTGCACCCGCATGGGCAGGAAGCTGGCGTCCTCGACTGTACATGCCTGCGGCCATGTATCGGTGCACAAATATAGAGCATGCGTAGATGCCGTTATCGAATAAACTCCAGAAGAATCAATAACAGGTCTCCGAGACTGACAGAGCCTCTCGATTAGTGAAAAACTCGAATGGGCAGGTGTTGCGCAAGAGTATAGGGGGAGTGCAATGTTTTGATAAGATATGGTTTTTTCTGAGCTTGTCTGCGTGCCGATATGTTCGCATTGCTGGTAAAAAAAAAAGCCGTACCGGCGATAACCGGTACGACCTGAGGTTTTAATGGAATGAAATGAGACGCTATTTCTTGATCATTTCCATTCTCTTGCCGGCCAGCTGCAGGCTTGGAGGTCCAAGCCAGGTTCCCGACAGCAGCAGGTTGTAGTAAGCCCATTTGAAGAGGAGCTTGGAAATGTGATTGATCTTGGTGTCTTTGAGCAATCCCATCGGCCCGATTGCCGGAAAGGGGTATTCACCAATTACCGGTTCGATGTCGTAGTTGAAGTCGATGACGTAGGCTTTCCCGAAGCCTGATTCGATGAATCAGAGCGCATGCCCGTCGGAACGGGCATGTTGGGCTTCGCCGTCGATGTAGGCCATGATATTCTCCTCGAGAACATCAGCCTGGTAATGGGCTACCGCCCCCGCCTTCGATGTCGGCACGTTGGTACCGTCGCCGAGGACCCAGACGTTATCGTGTCCCTCGGGTTGGAGGGTGTGCTTGTCCACGGGAATGTATCCCATGGGGTCGGCAACATCGGAGTCTATCATCACCTGGGAACCAAAGTTCGGTGGTATGGAGACGAGAAGGTCGTACTCGACTTCCGTGCCGTCAAAAGCCTGGATGACCTTACGATCTCCTTCGACAGCACCGATGGCGAAGTTCGGTACAATGTTGATATTCTTCTCCTTGCAGGCCTGATTGAGCACTTGGGTGGCGACGGGTTTGGTGAAGGCGCCGGTCAAGGGGGTGACAAACTGCAGATCGACCTTGTCCCTGATACCGCGTTCGTGCAGATGCCAGTCGACGAGGAAGGCGAACTCGAGAGGGGCGACGGGGCATTTGATCGGCATTTCGGCAATATTGATCACTAGCCTTCCGCCTTCGAACTGCGCCAGCGCTTTTTTCAGCTGGATGCAGTCATCGTAGGAGTAGAAACCATAGGCAGTTTTGTTCCAGGTCTCGGCGAGGCCCTCTACCTCCTCTGGCAGGGTTTCGCAGCCGGTGGACATGATAAGAATATCATAGCTGAACTTGCCGGCCGTCTCCGTTGTGATGACCTGCTTTTCCCAATCGACGTTGGCCAACTCAGAGATGACGAAAGAAATGCCCGGCTTGATGAATTCTCTCTTCGTCTTGCGGATCTCCTTTTCGGTATTGATGCCGAAAGGAACAAAGAGATAGCCTGGCTGATAGTCATGATGATTATCCCGGTCGATAATGGTGATGTCCCATTCCTTGCGATCGAGAAGCTTTCTCATCTTGTTGGCCATCATGGTGCCGCCGCAGCCTGCACCGAGAATGACGAGTTTTTTCATAATCTGTTGCGCCTCCTATCCTGTATGTTGGTGGTAACTGCCTACTTTATGGAAAAGGCAGGCAGTAAGTGTGTATTGCTCTGGTATGAAGATCACGAAGTGGTGTCGGGTTCTTTATACGCCTGCATCAGTGAGCCGAATACCTCGAGTAGGGCAAATACGGCTCCCAGCGCTTCCTGGACTTTGGGGTCGTTGAGTTTTTTCATCATGCCGACCATGCCCACTCTTTTCGATTTGCTCAGATCGACTTCTTTGATGACCCTGCTCATCGCCTCTGCCTGCGCTGGGCTTATATCCATTTCCTTGAGGCTTTCGAGGCC
This sequence comes from uncultured Desulfobulbaceae bacterium, assembly GCA_937132035.1. Lineage (GTDB taxonomy): Bacteria > Desulfobacterota > Desulfobulbia > Desulfobulbales > Desulfocapsaceae > Desulfopila_A. The sequence goes on from CAKZOA010000477.1 coordinate 9,503, forward strand.
GCTACCCCCCACTCTCATGAGACCACTGATACTCGTGAAAAATTCCAGGACCATGGGCATCGAAAGTTTAGCCAGCGGTTCGATCTCATCCTTGAGTTCCATGCTGGCCTTGAGCATGTTGAGGCCGATATTGAAATTTTCAAGGTTGCTCAATGTGTTTCGAATGAGCGGTCTGACCTGATCCATGTCGAGGTTTTCGCTGAGCTCAGCGATGGTTTCAACGGCCATGGGGTAGGTCAGTTTGGCAAGGGGCTCAATTTCGTCTTTGAGTTCCATGCCGGCCTTGAGCATATTCAGGGCGGTGTTGAAGTTTTCGAGATTGCTGAGTGTGTTTCTGATCAGCGGTTTGAGCTGATCAGGGTCGAAGCCTTCAGTGACTTCGGCGGCGGTTTCCAGGGCCATGGGGTAGGCCAGTTTGGCAATGGGCTCAATCTCGTCTTTGAGCTCCATGGCTCCTTTGGCAGTACTCAGTAGGGAATTGAGGGTTTCCACGTTTGCCAGCAGATTTTTGACGAGGTAGTTGAGGTCTTCCTGCAGATGGCCATCTTCCGATTCAGCGAGACACTCATCAAAAAGCGAGGTGGCGGTACGGGCGGGTTTGAGCTCCTGTTTCAATTCCTCCAGCACCTCAGATTTCAGAGTACGAACTTCATTGGAGAGATCGTCCAGTTTCTTTAGAATTAAGGCTTCATCCATTTTTTCGGTCTCTTTTGGTAATGGTTTTCGGAATCAAAAAATATTCGGAGAAGATGCAGCTTCCAGTTGATGACTGGCAGCAGTCTCACTTTGCTGACTCTAACGTTGTACGATCATTGGGAACATTTGTCAAATAGCACTACTGTAAGCACAAAACTATACCATCATGCAGCCCGAAATGGAAAGCATAAAATACCACACTGTCACACTGATTACAGAAGATATTGTCTATTCAGTTATTTGAAAAGGTAAATTTCATAACATTTACACGATTCCGCTTATTGCTATGAGCTAAACCTGGGAAAATATGGGAATTTATGTGGCACAAATTGTGCCGTTTGTGCATAGTGTCTCAAGGCGTCCTCGTTTATACTGTCTGGTGTTTTTTCTACGGGGATGAAAAGAGGGACGCCTGACCGTGCATATTGTGATTCAGTTGACGCATGTTGCAGAATATGATTATACAATCAGAATACTCATATAACCTATAACCTTTTATCAAGCCTTTGCAAGGAGGAGCATACATGTGGAAAGGTGTACAAGCAGCACCGGCCGATGCCATTTTCGGGTTGACCGAGGCATTTAAAAACGATCCAAACACGCGTAAGGTCAATCTCGGTGTAGGCGTATATCAGGATGACGACGGCAACACTCCCATCCTCAAATGCGTGAAAGAAGCCGAGCGGCTGTTGCTCGACAATGAGCGGACCAAAAGCTATCTGCCGATATCGGGAGACCCGATCTATGCCGCCTGCGTTCAACAGCTGCTTTTTGGTGCAGATGCAGAGGTTATAGCTTCCAAAAGAGCGGTGACGGCACACGCACCGGGGGGGACAGGGGCGTTGCGGGTTGGAGCCCAGCTGTTATACAAATTCCGGCCGCAGGCAAAGGTCTGGGTAAGCTCTCCTACCTGGGCTAATCACGTAGGAATATTTGCCGACACTGGTTTTGAATTAAGAGATTACGCCTATTACGATGGCGAAACCCATGGTCTGGACAGCGAGGCAATGTTTCGTTGTCTTGAAGCGATACCGTCAGGAGACATCGTCATCTTGCACGCCTGTTGCCATAATCCGAGCGGGGTCGATCCGCAGGAAGAGCAGTGGCAACGCCTCGTCGATATAGCCAGAAAGAAACAGTGGCTGCCTTTCCTCGATTTTGCCTATCAGGGATTTGGCGAAGGTGTGGAAAAGGACAGGCAGGCCGTGGAAATGATGGCAGCCGCCGGTGTTGACTTTATCGTCGCCAGCTCCTTTTCCAAAAATTTTGGACTTTACAATGAGCGGACCGGCGCAATTACCATCGTTTCCCCTACCGCTGCTGAGGCAGGGGTGGCCATGAGCCATTTGAAAAAAACCGTACGGGGACTTTACTCGAACCCGCCGGCTCACGGCGGCCTGACGGTTGCGACCATACTCAACAATCAGGAGCTGCGTAACGTCTGGATGGGAGAGCTCGATGACATGTCAAGTCGCATCGTTGCCATGCGCAATGCCCTGGTCGATGGGCTTGCTGCCCGGAGAGTGGCCGGTGATTTTTCCTATATCAAGCAACAGCGGGGCATGTTTTCCTTCAGCGGACTCGATGATGGAACCGTTTCATGGCTACGCGACAACAAAGGTATTTACGTCGTCGGCGGCGGCCGCATAAACCTGGCCGGACTGACAACCAAAAATATCGACTATGTCTGCGATTCCATCAGCGAGGCTCTGGCTGGTAAATAGCCTGGAAGCATTCGAGACGTGGCTGCAAGTGATTTTTCCTTGAGGTGAGGCAAAGAGTCGAGGGATGGATGAACACTGTGCGACAAGCCTAGCTGAAAGCCGGAGAGCCATGAAAGTACTGGTTGCCCCTGACGGTTTTAAAGGCAGTATCGATGGCTACCAGGCCGCAGAAGCTATCAGGCAGGGCCTTGGCCGGGTATCAACAGCCATTGAGGTCGACTGTCTGCCGGTAACAGACGGAGGTGACGGGCTTGTCGATATACTTGTCCAGGCTCTCGGTGGCAACATTGTCGAAGTGGCGGTGGCCGATCCGCTGGGGCGTCTCATGCAGGCCGGTTTGGGCCATATTGAAGCTACAGGAACCGGCATCGTTGAGATGGCCCGGGCCAGCGGCCTGGTTCTCGTTGAGGAGTCGTGCAGAAACCCTCTCTACACCACCACCCTGGGAACAGGGCAGCTCATCATCGAATGCCTTGAGCGCGGCGTCAAACACCTCATCATCGGTCTTGGCGGTAGCGCTACATGCGACGGCGGTATCGGTGTCGGCCAGGCGCTTGGCTACAGGTTTCTCGACAGGGATGGCAAAGAGCTGGAGCCGGTGGGAGCAAGTCTTGGCCGTATTGCAGCCATTGACAGCACTGGTGTCGATCAAAGGATTTTTGAGCTTGAAGTGGAGGCGGTCTGTGATGTGGCCAATCCCCTGACCGGTCCTCGGGGAGCCTCCCCGGTCTATTCTCCACAGAAAGGCGCAGGCCCCAGTGAAGTAGCCCAGCTTAATGCGGGTCTGGCCAATCTCGCCGCGGTTATTCGCAAGGAGATGGGCATCGATGTCGAACAGGTCGCCGGTGCCGGTGCCGCCGGAGGACTCGGTGCCGGAGTTATCGCCTTTCTTGGCGGCAAGTTGCGGCCCGGTATCGAGTTGGTGCTTGATCTTCTTGACTTTGACTCCAGACTTGAAGGGGTTGACCTGGTTATAACCGGCGAAGGCCGAATTGATTATCAGACTGGTTTCGACAAGGCTCCAGCCGGCGTTGCCGCGGCTGCACGAAGGGCAGGTATTCCCTGCGTGGCGCTAGCTGGTGGTGTCGAAGATTGCCGGGGAGAGTTGCACCGCATCGGTTTTGATGCGGTTTTCTCGATCTGCCGTCACCCCATGAGCCTTGAGCAGGCAATGGCCAATACGCCCGAACTGCTTGCCCTTGCAGCCGAGCAGGTCATCCGCCTTTTTCTCGCCGCAAGTGACAAATCGGCTGCCGCTCAGCATGTTGATCGGGGCGGCTGAATTGAAATATCTAACACTTTAGGAGCGTGTGGATGCATATTACATTTCTTGGTGCCGTAAGAGAGGTGACCGGTTCGATGCATCTTCTCTCAACAGCAAACGATCATCTGCTGCTTGACTGCGGCATGTTCCAGGGAAGTCGGCGGGAGGCCGCCGAGAAAAACAGCGTCATGCCCTTCGATCCCTCAATTATTACCAACGTCGTCGTATCACATGCCCATATCGACCATTCGGGCAGGTTACCTCTGCTGGTTCGCAAGGATTTCAATGGGCACATCTATGCAACCCGCGCCACTTACGATTCCTGCCGTTACCTGCTTCCCGATTCGGCCAAGATTCAGGAGTCCGATGCCAGATATCTCAATTACAAAACAGTAAAACGGGCGATTGCCGAAATGGAAAAAGAGGGCGGTCTGCGGCAGCGGGATGCCAAAAAAATGCGAGCGATGTTGAAGGAGAACAACAGCCACAGAATAAATGATGCTGCCCTCTCTCGGTTCCTTCATAAATTTGGACTCAAGGAGATAGAGCCCCTCTACTCGCCGGGTGATGCCGACAGTGCACTGGGGGTATTCGAGGGGTTGCCCTATCGCCGGGAGATAACCGTTGGCAGAGATACGACCTGCACCTTCTACGAGGCTGGTCATATTCTCGGTTCGGCGATCAGTCTCATCAAGGTCAAAGAGGGCGATAAAACGCGAACTATCTGCTATACCGGCGATATCGGCCGTTTCGATAAGCCCATTCTTCGCGATCCGGTCAAGCGTTTTGCAGAGACTGACAGAGATGTTGACCTGCTGATCATGGAAAGCACCTACGGCAACCGGGATCATGAAGAAGTCGCGGATCTCAAGCCACGACTTCGCCAGGTTCTCAACAGCACGATTGAAGGCGGTGGCTCGGTTGTTATCCCGTCCTTCGCCTTCGGCCGTACCCAGGAACTGCTCTATTACATCCATGAGCTCTATAATGAGAAAAGCGTGCCCAGGGTGCCGGTCTGGGTCGACAGTCCGCTGGCGGCCAATATTACCCAGGTATTTGCCGAACATCCCGAGGTTTATGATGCCGAAACTCATGAAACATTTCTGAAAAGCGGCAAAAACCCCTTTAATTTTTCTCAGGTGAATTTCACCAGATCTGTGGAAGAGTCCATTGCCATAACCCGCGAAACCAGGCCTCACATTGTTATCTCAGCGTCGGGTATGTGCGAGGCCGGCAGGATACTGCACCATCTGCGCTACAAAATTCATAATCCCAAAAATACCATTCTGGCGGTGGGATATATGGCCCTGAATACCCTGGGACGAAGGATCGTCGAAGAGGGCACTCGCTTCGAGGATGAGGGCCGCAAAGGAGACCCTCCGCTTATGCGCTTTTATGGCAAGCAGTACCCGTTGCTGGCCAGAGTGGAGAAGATCGGCGGCTTCAGCGCCCATGGCGATAGGAATGAAATGCTGCGCTTTTTGCAGGATTCCAATCTCAATATAAAAAGAATAGCTCTGGTACACGGAGAGAAGGAGCAGTCCCTCGCCTTCAGAGATTTTCTCGTCGGTCATGGCTATGATGTCGTCGTGCCGAAGCGGGGAGAGACGCTTGACGTGTAGTTATTACAATTTAACCGTTATCGGAACATCATGATTGACTTTATAGAGAATCTGGCCCGACAGGCCGGGGAAATATGTCTTGAGCACAATCAAGGTCTTACAGGCGATGACCTTGACTTCAAGGGGAGCAGGGACCTGGTTACCGTGGTCGACCAAAAGGTCGAAGATTTTATAACTAGTGCTATCAATTCCAGGTATCCCCGGCATGATGTACTGGGCGAAGAAAGGGGCGCGTCACACCGTCAGAGTGAATATCGCTGGATCATCGATCCCATCGACGGCACCACCTCCTACTTTCATCGTCAGCCGTTTTATTCTGTGAGCATAGCCCTTGAGCACCATGGCAGACTCGAAGCAGGGGTAGTATACGGACCTGCTCTTGGACAAATGTTTACCGCCGTCCGCGGCGAGGGGGCCTGGCTAAACGGCGGCGAGAGGCTTTCGGTTTCAACAACCACGGCAATGATCGATACGGTCATGGCGACGGGATTCGCCTGTCTTCGTGCCGGCCGGGAACCGAACAATCTCCATTATCTGGCAAAAATACTACCGGAAATACGTGATTTTCGGCGCTGTGGCTCGGCGGCGCTCGATCTTGCCTATGTAGCTGCAGGCAAAGTCGACGCCTTCTGGGAGATGGATCTCAATATCTATGATGTTGCCGCCGGTGTTCTCCTCGTAGAGGAAGCGGGAGGCAGAATCACCGATATGCAGGGTGGAAGTGAGTATCCCCACAGGGGGATAGTGGCGGCCAATACCAATGCGATACATGAGCGCATGATCGCTCTTTTTTCCCGGTAGT
>CAKZOA010000478.1 GCA_937132035.1 uncultured Desulfobulbaceae bacterium
CCGACTCCCAGATAAATTTCCGCCTCGGCATGGAGGCGGATGGCGAAATCCCAGCCATCGGGATCCTCGTCGCCGACGCTTACTCCGGCTATAACCTCACTCTTCTCCGGCGGATACTCCACCTCTTTTTACTATCAGCAAGGGCCGGTTCCGTTTCCGTGGCCTGCTTCTGTCCATGCTGCTTCTGCATCTCCAGGTGAAGCATGGTCAGGTTGGCTTCGAGCTCAGCGCTGCTGGCACGGTCCCGGACGATGAAGGTTCGAATCTTGAATAGAAAATAGAAGAAAATTCCAAGGAGAAGAAAAAGAAAGAAAAGTGTGTAGGCCATGATGTGTATTCCTTGTACAGATAGAAACGTATACTCAACTCACAGGAAAGCTTTTGATACCGTCAATGACGGTACCAGAAAAACAAAACCTGAATCCGCTACCACGCTTGTCCTGGATTGCGGCCTTCGCTAAAATGACAAACAAACCTATCCTGCAGCAGGCAACCCTTACTGTCTTCCGTCTCCTATCACCTTGAGGCACAGGTACGCTCAATTCGGAAGAACCGGTAAACTGCCACGAAGAATTGTGTCGACTCCCCTGTATCTCAGTGGCCGCAAACGAATCCAAGACTCTCTGAGCAGGAGCATACCACGAATCATCAAAGAAGTGAGATGCTAAAAGGCATTTTTTCGGACGGGAAAAAGCGGGAACAGAAGCACGGAAACAGCATTTTGTTCAGTATCTGTTGCGTAATATGCTGAAACAGCTAAAATATCGCAAGAAGAGCCCTATACCTTCTCCGGAATTGGATAAACCGGGTGTCAAGGGTAACCAGAGCATACTATGCCTGGCAAGAATACGAAGCTCATGGAGGTCTGACACACATGATTCCCGTAATCATGGCCGGCGGTACAGGAAGCCGTCTTTGGCCGCTGAGCCGTACGCTCTACCCCAAGCAGTTCATGACTCTTGAAGGCGAGGACTCACTCCTCCAGGCCACTTTGAAAAGGCTCATGGGTTTGAATTGCTCGGCGCCGATAGTCGTGACCAATGAGGAGCACAGGTTTATTGCGGCAGAACAGCTCCGGCGCCTAGGGAGTGAAATCGGCACTCTGGTTCTCGAGCCTGTGGGGCGCAACACCGCCCCGGCTGTAGCTCTCGCCGCTCTCGAGGCGCTCAAGGGGCATGAAGACCCACTCCTTTTGATCATGCCGGCGGATCACGTAATCGATGATATCGAACATTTCCAGAAAACCGTCAGAGAAGCTGAGAAACTCGCGGAAACAGGCAAACTCGTGACCTTTGGAATCAGGCCCACCAGTGCGGAGACCGGTTACGGCTATATTCGGGCGGATATAGCAGCATCTGAACAGAAAGAAAAGGATGGTTCCGGCTATCCCATTATCGAATTTATTGAGAAGCCGGATACGGAAACCGCCAAACGCTATCTCGAAAGCGGCCAGTACCTCTGGAACAGTGGGATGTTTCTCTTCAAGGCCCGGAAATATCTGGAGGAACTTGAGGTTTTCAGCCCGGAAATAGTGCGCGCCTGCAGGGCGGCCATGGAAACCATTACAGCAGATCTTGATTTTCAGCGTATAGACAAGGCGGAATTTGAACAATGCCCTTCAGATTCCATAGACTATGCCGTCATGGAGAAAACCGGAGATGCCTATGTCGTTCCCCTCGATATTCAGTGGAATGATATCGGCAGCTGGTCGGCCCTCTGGGATATTACCGAAAAGAATATCGATCATAACGTCATCAGAGGCGATGTGCTCATAAATGAGACAAGAAACTGCTATATCCACAACAAGGATAAGCTCGTAGCCGCCGTCGGACTCGAGGATATCGTTGTCGTTAACACCAAGGATGCCGTTCTGGTCGCCACCAAGGACAAGGTCCAGAACGTGAAGGAAATCGTCAAACTTCTCAAGGAGCAGGGGAGGTCGGAATACTACAACCACCGGGTAGTATACCGTCCCTGGGGGAAATATGATTCCGTTGATTTCGGCGATCGCTATCAGGTCAAACGGATTACGGTCAAGCCAGGAGCCGTACTCTCCGTGCAGATGCACCATCACCGCGCCGAACACTGGGTTGTCGTTTCCGGAACGGCAAAAGTACGAAAGGGCGACGAGACTCTTCTTCTTACCGAAAATCAGTCCACCTACATTCCCCTGGGCACTACCCACTCCCTTGAGAATCCCGGAAAGATCCCCCTGGAGCTCATTGAGGTTCAGTCCGGATCCTATCTTGAGGAGGATGACATTGTCAGGTTCGATGATGTTTACGGTCGAATATAGGCCAAACAGTTTTGTGCAAAATTGGCGTCTCAAACGGGGATAATGTATCATCTACGTCTCAAGGGAACGACGCACGGGCGTCGATTTTCAGCGATGATACGACCAGACTAGAGTTTCTTGCTGTTCTCAGCAAAATTG
>CAKZOA010000479.1 GCA_937132035.1 uncultured Desulfobulbaceae bacterium
CCAAAAAATTACCCGCAGCACCTTCAATGGCAGTCGGTTTCGATAAGGTATGAAGGGTTAATTTATCGCTACCCCGCAGGGATTTCAGCACATATTCAAGTCCGCAGTGTGGATCGCAATTCAGCGGATAAAATCTTGATAGCAATGCGACTTTACCACCGACTCCGCTCTGCTGCTCAACAAGATGGACTGGTTTTCCGCGCTCGAGAAAAGAGGCGGCCACATGAAGGCCGGCAATACCTGCACCGACAATGACAGCAGCGTCGGTGGCGGGAATGTCAAGCGGTTCGAGCGGCTGGAGATGCTTGGCACGGGGAATCGCCATTTTAACAAGACTGAGAGCTTTTTTCTGCTGAACATTTGTCCCTTCTGTATTCTGGCCGACACCATGCAGCTCGAGATCGCACCATTCATGCAGGTATGGATTCAGAGTGGCTTCGGTCAGTTTCTCCTTGAGAATTTCCTGCTGCCTGACAGTGAAACGTCCCCCCCAGATAATCCGATCAATCTCACCGGCTCCGATCTTCTCTCTGACACCTGACAGAAATTCCTCCGACCACGGATCAGCAATAACCTCGCTATGCTCAACTCCCTTGGTCTTCCCACACTTTTCAGCCAGGATCTGGAGGTCGATCACTTTGCCAACTTTTCCTCCGGGGTCGCAGATGTATACGCCTATTTTCGGGATTCTTTTTTCCATGGATCAATCGGTTCTCGTTTTGCAGCGAAATCGTTCTACCTTACCGTCTATGTCAATACAGGTCCAGGTAATGGTATTGGTCCCCATCATCGGAATCAGCTTGGCACCGTGATAGCCGAGCTGAAAGGGCATGCGGGTCTCAATTGCCCCAACCGGGCAAATTTTCGTGCAGGACATGCAGTCCCAGCAATCACTGGTTTCCCGGCAGTACGCTTTGCCGTTTTCCCCGAGGGTCATCAGGTTTCCCGGGCAAACCTGTTCGCACAGCGGTTCATCCTGAGCCTTGCATCCATCGCATTTTATAAAGTCTACTTTCGGAGCCATATTGTATTCCTCCTTGGAGGTTGAGCTTAGTTGCTATCGCCGGGTACAAGCTGTTCGTACGGGCGTGTAAATGTCTCTATCTCACCGGTTTCTTTATTGAGGCGGCTCTCGACGAAACAGTTGAACTCAGGATCAGTCTCCGGGTAGTCACTACGCGTCTGCCAGCCCTGCCAGCGGGTTTCCTTACGCGATTTCAGATGGTGACAAACGACCTCGGCAACATCGAGACGGTCGACAACTTCATGTACGAGCATCAGATCGTGAAGGTCTTCAGCATAGAGGAAGTCTATCTGTTTTTTTAACATTTTCAGATGCTTGAGTGCATATTCGAGACGCTCTTCATTGGTACGGTAAAACTGGGATGTGCCACCGGCATATTCATCCATGAGGCGCTGCATGCGCTCTTCCATTTCACGAGCCGACACACCGTCAAATCCCTCTCCCTTGAAAAGCGGGGAGAACACACGTTTTTTCTCCTGTTCCACCTGATCATTATCGAGGGCAGGCAGTTTCAGGGATTCGATATGCTTCAATGCACCCCTCGTCGCCAGTTTGCCCTCGGCTGCGCAGCCTCCAACAAACTTGTTGGGGTTGCCGCCAGCGGTTTCCCCAGCCGCGAAGAGCCCGGGGACTGTCGTCATCCGCTCCATATCCACCCAGTATCCGCTACCGGTATGGCCGCCGACAATGTAAGGGTCGGAGCCATATATCTCAATAGGTTCTTTGGTTATATCCTGTCCCCGGCTTGCCAGGTAGAGTACAAAAGATGGCCGTTCGTTGAGATAATCTACTTTCAGGTCCTTGACCTCTTTTGCTCCTAAATGGGTTGTATCGGCATAGGTCGGTCCCCTGCCTTCCAGCCACTCTTCCATGGGTGCATTTGCTCGAATGTAGCGAGGTGCAGTATCTCCACCAAGATGCGCATATCGTTCTTCCAGGATTTTCTCGCCTTTGGCGTTAATGATATTTGATTTATATCCTACAGAAATCGTATCTATCGGGCCGCAGAAGTCTTTTGAGCGGGTGGCAACCCAGCGTTGTTCCATTGAAGTAAACTCAGCTCCCTCCCGAATGCCTATGGCATATCCGGTTCCAACGTTGAAGGGACACATCCAGGTCTGATGATGTGAGTCCCTGGAGTCTGAAGTATATGACTTATACAGGCCGCACGCCCCGCCGGTGGCAACGATTGTAGCTTTGGCCTTGAAGACGTAAAATTTACCGTCGCGCACACCGAATCCCATCGCCCCAACGCATTGATCACCATCCATTAGAAGGCTGGTGGCAACGATCCGATTATATACATCTGCCCCGTATTCCATGGCCTTTTCAGCCATGATGGGCTTGAGCTGCTCACCATGGATAGAAATGTCCCACCCGCCGCGGTATTGGATTTGGTCGTCTTCATCCCTGACGATGGGAAGTCCCCAGCTTTCGAGATCATCGACCGCTTCGTTGAGTTCCTGGGCGTTGCTCAGGGTCAGATCTTCCCTGAGAGGTCCGCCGCCGACCTGATCGCGGCACCAGCGAACAAGGTCTTCTGGAGTCTTGCCTTCCGGTATATAGGTGTTTATGGCATCCATGCCGGCAGAACAGGCACCGCTGCGGCTAATGTGAGCTTTTTCCATGATCGTGACTTTCACATCTGGGTTGAGCTTCTTGGCCTCTATTGCTGAAAAGCATCCAGCATTGCCGCCACCGATTATTAATAGATCTGTTTCAATTGTCTCGGTTTTGACGCCTTCCAGCCTTTCAGGTAATTGGTCAGCCATATGACTCTCCTTGTATGAGTATGAGGAACACTAGAAAATTTTAAATATCCTGTAGACTCCGATATTGCCATGCTTTGGACCCTAAAACTATCGGCTGGGCGATAGAGCAAAGGAAAATATCGCCACTCCATGCACAAATTATTACATAACAATTGATTACGAATACTTAAAGGCTCCACCAGCGATTTTACAGCCTTGAACGACAGCCACTCAACAGCTACAGAGCTGAACAAAGGAAAAAACCTCAATCATTCTCATTTTAAATATCTCATGACGAGGCAGATTGATTGTCTTATAATAGTGATCATGGAAATATTTACGGAGGAATTCCCTCATACACTGCAGCCTCTTGTTATATAATGAAAAATACATGGCACCTTAGTGAACAAGGTTTTTTTTCTGACGTTTCAGAAACGACGAAATCAGCTTTTTTCGCCGTTGCAAAACGGACCATTCTTAAAAAGAATGAGTATATCTTTCACGAGGGTGATCCCAGTAAATACTGCTACTACCTGCAGAAGGGAGCAATACGAATATTCCACTTCACTGAACTGGGGAAGGAACCGATCATATTTATCCGAAATGCAGGGGAATTATTTGGACTTGCTGAAATCATTGACTCCAAACCCCGCAAGTGCAACGCTCAGGCCATCACCAACCTCGAGCTGTACACCGTCAGCAAAATGGATTTTGAGAAACTTCTTGAAGATCATTATTCGCTGTCTCGAAAAGTCATGGGCGTGCTTGGACGGCGCCTGCGCTACCTTGGTGAGCAGATGGAGAATCTTATGATCTGTGATGTTCATACCAGGGTGTTAAAGCTCATGCTCTACCTGATTCATCACAAATTCGAGGAGTCCGATCCTGATCAGCCGATCACGGTTCCGCTCAATTTATCCCAATCGCAAATCGCTTCAATGACCGGATCCTGCCAGCAGACCATCAGCAGTATTCTTAAAAATCTTAACGAAACCGGTCTGATCAAGCTGGAGAAACGAAACCTCACCATAATGAGCCCGGCAAAGGTAATGGATATCATCTACCAAAATCCGGCCAGAATCTCCAAAATCAGCTGCAATCACCAGCCGTAACTGTTGTGCTGTCAACCCACCGGACGTTTCTTTGTAAAGCACTATTACGTGTTGTCTTGAAGTTTCTGCCTCTGTCCGATTGACCTCTATTTTATCCTTACAGTTGATGCATCCGGCTCATTTCCAACAGTAGACGTAAGAAAGATTAGACTCTATTTAAAAACTATCGTGTGGGCGATAGTCTTGTCTTGACAAAATTGTTAGATATCGAGGCGTATGTACTGTTGATGGTTCACGTGACTCTCTGTCACAGAGCCTAACGCCCTGTAGTTATTGGGTAAAATAACGCCTTATAAAAGGAGGAAAATCATGCGCATGACACCGATGTCTTTGCTCATAGCTGCCGTTCTATTGAGTCTTATTTACGCTTGTCCGGTACTCGCGGCAGACTATCCGAGCCGTCCGATCAAAATGCTTACCATGGTAAAACCTGGAGCCCAGATTGACCTTTTGGCACGAAAAGTTGCAGACGAGCTGAAAGATGAACTCGGTCAGCCGGTTCTGGTATCCAACACCCCCGGTGGATCGCACGGCAGTGTCATGGCAGCCGAGCTGGCACGGGCCAAACCAAACGGATACACCCTGGGTATAGGTGCTACTGCGGCCTACACCTACTCACCTCACTACGTTAAGACCAATTACAAATTTGATGATTTCACCTTTATTTCCAAGCTGGGCCTGAACCAGAGTGGTATTGTCTGCCGCCCTGATCGGCCCTGGAAAACGCTTAACGATGCTTTTGCCTGGGCAAAAGAGGAAGGCAAAGGACTGACCTATATGTTTCAGGGGTCCGATGACCGGGATGTCATGACCCGAATTGCTGACCAGGAAGGTGTCAAGATTTCCTTTATGCCAAGCCAGGGCGGACCCTCGATCATCTCGGCAGTTCTTGGTGGCCATGCCGATCTGGGGCATTTAGGTGCAATTCTCTTCGGCTATGTGCCGGAGAAATTAACCCTGCTAGCGGCAACGACGCCTACCCGTCTGACTGCACCGCCACAACTCAAGGATTTTCCCGACGTACCGACATTGCAGGAACAGGGATGGGACGAGTCCGTTGAGATGTTTATCGCTTTGATTGCCCCGGACGGACTTCCTGAAGCGACCTTGGCACGTCTGGAGGAAGCGATAGCAAAACTTGCCGAAGACGAAGAATTTCGTGAGTTTGTTGCCGTAAAGCTCAAGATGGGTCCGGTGACCTACGGTCGTGCGTATGCAGAGGAATACATGAAAAAAGCCTACGATCGTTTTGGTGCCCAGGCTGCTGCAA
>CAKZOA010000480.1 GCA_937132035.1 uncultured Desulfobulbaceae bacterium
GACCTCAAGCTGCTCTGCGACACCATTGTCGCCTTCAGGGAAAAATACGATCTCCAAATCTATCTCGAACCGGGGGAGGCGGTGGTCTTGAACGGCGGTTTTTTCGTCACCTCGGTGCTCGACATCATCCACCATCAAAGGGACATTGCCATTGTCGACAGTAGCGCGGAAACCCATCTGCCCGACGTACTGGCCATGCCCTACCGGCCAGAAATACCCGGTGGCGAGCTTCCGGGATCGCTGTCCCATACCTATCGTCTCGGCGGTATTTCCTGCCTGGCCGGCGACATCATCGGCGATTACAGCTTCGACACCGCTCTGCAGTGCGGCGACCGGCTGGTCTTTTCCGATATGGCGTTGTATACCTTCGTCAAGAATACCACCTTCAACGGCGTGGAGCTTCCCTCCATCTACACCTACTCATTGAAAAGGGCCGAGCTGCAGCGCATCCGCGTCTTCGGCTACCACGACTACAGGAGCAGACTGGCATGAGGTCTCTTTCTTTCCATGGCGATGACGTCGTTCCATCTTCACCGGATACCGCCCTTTTCCATATTCTGCCGGTTCCCCTGGAAGAGACCGTTTCCTACGGCGGCGGCACCGCCGACGGACCACGGGCCATCCTCGAAGCATCGAGGCAGCTGGAACTCTTCGACGGCAGGTCGGTACCGGCGGATTGCGGTATCTATACCGCCGAAGCGATGGACTGTTCAGGCACCATCGACGAAAGCCTCGAACGACTGGCCCGCAGAGTAAGCGGAGTCGCAGCTCGCCGGGCGGTACCGGTGACGCTGGGAGGCGAGCACAGCCTCACCGCCGCCTGCGTATCGGCGATCAAAGAGCATCACCGCGACTTTGGCGTTATTCAGTTCGACGCCCATGCTGATTTGCGCCATGCCTACGAAGGCAGCAAGAACAGCCACGCCAGCGTCATGCGCCGTATCTGGGAGATGGGTCTCCCCATCTACCAGATAGGCACTCGCAGTTACTGCCTGGAGGAACACCATCTGCGCCAGAAAGAAGAAATTGCTCACGTCAATGCCGAAATCATCTGGCGGCAGGGCACGGCGGCTGCGGTTCTGCCCGGCGATTTCCCCGAAAAAGTCTATATAACCTTCGATGCCGACTGCTTCGACGTCTCCCTGATGGCCGCCACCGGCACCCCCGTTCCCGGCGGGTTGTTGTGGCATCAGGTGATGGCACTTCTGGAAAATATCTTCTGCGATCGCATTTGTCTGGGGTTCGACCTGGTTGAACTCGCTCCGCAGCCGGGCATGCACGGAGCTACCTTTACCATGGCCCAGCTGGCCTATGTCATAATGGGCTATCTGGTTCGCAGCGATATCAACAGAGATTTTTATGATATCACCGCATCTCCAGGCTGAAGAGGCGCCTTCAATCTCTTGGAAACATCTGATGTTAAAATACTTTATTACCCATGAGTTGCAGCCAATCTCATAGCGATATTCCGGAGGTGCTTATCTCACGACTCCAATATTCGGGCTCTGCTCATGAGTCTTAAATACCGTTACGCTTTGTTTCTATTGCTTGTCCTGCTGCTGCTCGTCCTTTTCTGCGCGGCAGCGCTTAACAGCCTCATGAACGGCCGCTACCTTGCAACCGGAGTCCTGCTCATCCTCCTCTATGGATGCACTTACCTGCTGGGAAAACGCTTCGCCAGAATTTTCTTTGTCCTCTCCGTGCTGAGACTCCTGCGCCAACGGGAAGGCCTCATCTCCTGCGATCACTTCGATAGCTTCATGGAAAAAAGCCTCGGTCACAGAAGAACACCTGAGCAGAAGAGGAAGATGAAAGAGGATATTGTCGAGGTCCTCACGGCGGAACAGCTCATATCCGTCGTCGACGGGACCATTGTCCTGCTCCACGAAAAACCGGGACTATAAGGGAAGACACCGCTCTGCAGCCTCCCGGTGCTACAGCGTCTCCCCCAGCAACAGATACTGCTTGAGTCCGGAGGGGTGAAAACCTTTGTCTTTGTCGCTTTTTTCAACCTCTTCCTGAGCAAACAGCATGCCGGCATCAAAAACCCGGCACTGTTCGGCGATTGCGCCGAGATTGGGATCTTCTTTGGAAATGGCCGGTGCCTTTTGCCGCGCTATCAGCCTGGTTTTGACAAAATCTATGCCGCTGCCGGGAAACATGGTCTCGAAAACATGCTCGGCTGCCCGCTTCTTGACGGCATTGTCGCTCGATATGTCCGCCAGGCACTCATCGACGTAGCTGATGAGGTAGCCGGCAACGAACATGGAGTTGAGCCTGTCGTTAAACACTTTTTCATCGACAATACCACCGCTTTTCGCCTCATCGCGGGCTTGTTCAATCTGAGCAAACAACTCCTTGGCAATGGCATCGATCTGATCATCTGTGTTTTTTTTTCCTGGCTTGAACACCCCAAACATGACAACTCCTTGGTATATAATTTTGGTAAGAAAATGCGGTTATAGCCTCATGATCTCCTTAAAGAATGCGTTGCCGGAACCCCCGCTCCCCGCTGCTGGTATCGCAGGCCGACAGCACGAGATGTTGTATAAAAGGCTGTATATGACGGAACAGAAAAACCCTGGGAGGGCCGGTGCGATATACCGGCAGAAAGAATGCCCTGAAAATGGTCGGGACGAGTGGATTCGAACCACCGACCCCAGCGTCCCGAACGCTGTGCTCTACCAGACTGAGCCACGTCCCGACCCAAGGCTGAAGAGAACGTACTTCTTTTTGACACACATTTCAACTCTCTTTCAGATCATTACCAAGAGAAAAATACAAAAAACAGGCGGCGGCAGCAGAGAGCGCCAGCAGTATGACACCGCTTACCCTGAGGGCGACGGACAGGGAGTAGCCAGCGGAGAGACTGCCGATCAACGGACCGATGACAGCGAAGCCGAAGCGGATGATCATATTGCGAATCGACAGCACCGTCGCCCGGATATCGGATCCGCAGTAGTTATTGGCAAGCTGCTTCAACAGCGGCGTGGCGTAGCCGCGAACGGCATAGAACAACATCAGGACGACAACGGCAGGCCACAGGGGAAGCAGTCCCAGGAGAATGTAGGAAAGTGGTATGAAAATGACGATGACGACAATGGCCCTCAACGTGCCAAGCCTCTCAACCACCGCCGATGCGAAGGCCGCAACTACGGCAACCGTCAGGTTAAGCGCCACCCACAGCGGGGTGATCATCTCTTCAGTGAGACCCTGATTGACAAAATAGACCTGTGCCGTCCAGGCCATGCACAGTGTCGACGTGCCAATAATGGCGGAGAGCAGCAGGGTCGAGCTGAGCTTGCGATTGATGAACAGACTCTCCCGGCAGACCCTGAGAATATGAGCGAGGCCGGGAGGCGAGGTTATTTTTCGACGGGGAGGCTCGAGCAGCATCAGTGCCGCCGGAATGGCAATCGCCGCAACCAGCGCCTGGGATACGTAGACTGCGCGATAGCTGAAGGCCACAGCTATCATGCCGCCACAGATTGCCGCAGCGGTTTCGGCAAAATTGCCAAGAGAGGTAATTCTTCCTTCAAGGCGCAGATAGGTATGTTCTTCCTCCCTGGCAGCCAGAGTGTCATAGAGCAGCGCCGAGTCCGAACCGGAAATGAAGCTGCCGCCGATTCCCAGGGCGATTTCCGCCAGAAGAAAACCGTTGAAGTCCGAAGACAGTGAGTATATGCAGAATCCCAGGGTGCCGAGAATACTTCCCATCACCAGCGATTTCTTGCGGCCGATGACATCGGCCATGTAGCCCGAGGGTATCTCGAGAACGGCAACGCTGAGGGAATAGATAGCCTGCAGCAGATAAATATCAAAGGCATCGAGGCCGTTTTCCGTGTAATAGAGAGCCACAACCGGCATGATCAGCATGAACCACTTCGACAGCTTGATCAGATAAAGATTGTAAATATTGGTGTGCAGTGATCTTTTCATGGTCTTCTCGTCAGTACCGCCTAAAAAAAGCGGAAGCTCCTGGCCTTCGAAACCGCCTTTGTAGTGTTTTCTCCGGCCGCTGTCAAGTTCGAGTCCAATGGTCATGGCTGAACTCAGGGGAATACTCCCGGCCTGCCGTCTCTCTCAAGGATTAGAGAAAACATCCATCCTTGATACGACTGGAGCTCTGCACATGGTACAGCGAACACGTGACACTCTCATTTCTCTTTTCCTCATTGGTCTTTGGCTCTCTCCCGCTACGGCCAAAAACCTCAACGGCTTCTCCCTGGAGGAGAGTCGTGTCGATGTCAATCAGATACTGCGCGGCGGACCGCCCCGCGACGGCATTCCCGCCCTGAGCCATCCCACGTTCATTGAAGCCGGCGACACCACTCTGCTCGAAGAGGATGACAGGATCCTCGGCATCGCCATTGGCGGTGACGCCAGGGCCTACCCGGTAAAGATCCTCAACTGGCATGAGGTGGTCAACGACAGCCTGGCCGGAACACCCCTGGTCATCACCTATTGCCCCCTTTGCGGCACCGGCATGGCGTTTTCCCGCATCGTCGATACCCAGGAGCTTACGTTCGGGGTCTCCGGTCTCCTGTACAACAGCGACGTTCTCCTCTACGATCACCAGAACGAGTCGCTCTGGTCGCAGATCATGGGTCGGGCGGTTACCGGCCACTCCGCCGGAACCAGGCTTGAACAGCTCCCTCTGCAGCATACCAGCTGGCAGAACTGGCGCAGGCAGTATCCGCAGACCCTGGTCCTCTCAGAGGATACCGGATATATCCGCGACTACACCCACAACCCCTATGGCGATTACGCTCTCTCCGAGCGTCTCTACTTTCCGGTGGAAAACCAGCCGGAGGGTGAACTTCACCTCAAGGAGACGGTTATTGGCGTAAGCATAGCGGGCAACCACAAGGCCTATCCCTTCAGCAGGCTGGAACGCGCAGGCCAAAAGCGCTTTGACGACACCATTGGCGGCGTACCTCTCACTATCCTCTGGGACCAGGAGGCCTCTTCGGCCATGGCTCTCGACGAAAACAACACTGTGCTGCCAACCATCCAGGGATTCTGGTTCGCCTGGTATGCCTTCCATCCCGATACCGAGGTGTATGCACAGCCATGACGACAAGGCGGCGGAGTCTACTCTCGTATGCTGCCGGCAAAGGTACCGATAAGGTCTCTTACCAATCTTTTATATGATTCCCCTTAGTGTTCAGCAACTCATTCTGCAACAGGGGTACTCTTTTCCCGGGTCGCCATAAATCCTTCCCCGGAGGTTTGACCGCAGCCGTCATGGCTGAGGGGTCCGTGAGATACGCACCTCCAGAGCACCGGTATGGGATTGGCTGAAACTCTTGGGTAATCAGAATATTTTAAGAGTATTCTCTCATTGGACGAACGGTTCCATTCAATTTTTCAAGGTACCCTCAAAGACATTAAAGATAATGAATCGTCGGATTCACCTGAAATGTTCGACCTATACCAGTTCCGTCAATACCCGGTTGGCCAGGAATCTGCCTTTTTTGGTCAGGCGAAAATGGGTATCGGTGAATTCGACGTAACCGTCTGCCAGCAGGGGCGTAAGAGTATCGCCGTAGTATTCCTGCAGACGGATGTTAAAACGTTCGAAAAGGGCTGTGGACGACACGCCTTTAACCATACGCAGGCCCATGATCACAGTTTCGCGGAAAGACGCTTCTGGGGACAATTTTTCGCTTTCTACAAGGAGGCTGTCGCCGCGTTCAACGATCTGACAGTAGGATTGGGGTTCTGAGACGTTTCTGGTTCGCTCTCCCTGGTAAAAGCCTACCGCCCCGGCGCCTGCGGCTATGTAGTCGAGGTTGTACCAGTAGTTGAGGTTATGGAGGCACTCATGTCCCGGCCGGGCGAAATTGGATATTTCATACTGCTCCAGCCCCTTACTGCGGCAGAGGTCGATGGACAGTTCGTCCATGGTGACGATCTCCCCCTCGGCCGGCAGCTCTATTTCGCCGCGCTGTTGGCGGACGGCAAAGGGGGTGCCTTCCTCTATGCCCAACTGGTAGAGGGAAAGGTGAGTCGGCTCGAGTGCCAGCGCACACTCAAGATTCCAGCGCCACTGCTCAGGCGTCTGGCCCGGCACGCCGTACATAAGATCGAGACTGATATCGGTAAAGCCGGCGCCGATGGCGTCACGGACGCAATCCTGGCTGTTCTGGGCCGAATGCAGACGGCCGAGCATGGCCAGTTCGGCATCGATGAAGGACTGTACACCTATCGATATCCTATTGATCCCGGCCTGTCGCAGCTGCAGCAATTTCATGAAATCGAGTGTTTTCGGGTTGGCCTCCAGAGTGATTTCGGCTTCGTCGCTGACACCGAAATATTCACGGCAACAGCCAAGAATATGGCCTATCTGGTCGGCCGAGAGAATGGAAGGAGTGCCGCCGCCGAAAAATATGGTATCGAGGGTGCCGGTTTTACCAGAGAAAAAATGATGAACCACCTCCTCATTGACCGCCGCTACGTAGCGGCTGAAAAGAGCTTCCATGCCGGGATAGGAGTTGAAGGAACAATACTCGCACTTCCCAAGACAGAAGGGGATGTGGATGTATAAAGAGGCCATATTCTTACCTCGACGCTAAAGTCGTCTCCTGGATCAGTCGGGCGACATCCTCCTGGATGGGTGCCATGATCTGATTGTCGGCAAAGCTGAAGGCGCCGTCGCCGATTATAAAATGGTCGAGAAAGCTCACCTGCATCATCGAACAGAGCAGGGCCAGGGAGCGCGTCAGGTGGATATCCTGCGGCGACGGCTTGAGCGAGCCGGAGGGGTGGTTGTGGGCAACGATGATGGCTGCGGCGTTGAGCTCAAGTGTTCGTTTGAGAATTTCACGGGGATAGACTGTATTGACGTTGACGGTGCCCTCAGCCAGAATCTCCGTGGCTATGACCGCATGCGACGTATCCAGGAAGATTACCGTGAGAATCTCCTTCTGCAAGTCGCGCATGGAATGGAGCAGGTAATCGCGCACCTCGGTGGACGAGTGGAGATACTTTCTGCCTACCAGCCGCTGCTGCAGATATCTCCGCGAAACCGCCTGAACGAAGTGCAGGGCGAAGCTGTTTTTTTTACCGATGCCCGGTATCCGGCAAAGGGCATGGGTCGGTGCCTCGAGTACGGCTGCCAGGGAACCGAACTCCTTCAGCGCCTGTCGGGCAGGCTCCTTACAGTCGGTGCGGGGCGTACCAAAGGAAAGCAGAAGCTCCAGTATTTCGGCATCACTGAAGCCCTCCGCGCCTTTTTCGAGAAATCTGTCGCGCAGCCGCGCCCTGTGGCCCGCTCCTTTTTTCTGCCACTCGCGTTTGTTCACACCTGCTCGCTCACCCGTTGATAACTTTCTGAAACAGTTCGTTGGCCATTTTGGGATTGGCTTTGCCCTTGGTTCTTTTCATCAGCTCTCCGACAAAATAACCGATTACCTTGGTCTTGCCGTCCCTCAACTGCTGGGCCTGATCGGGACTGGCGGCGACGATCTCCTCGACGATGGCCAGGAGTTCGTCTTCGTCGGAGACCTGCACCAGATTCTTCTCCTCTACCACCGTCTGCGGATCTTTGCCTGTTTCCATCATCAGGGCGAAAACCGTTTTGGCAATCTTGCCACTGATGGACCCCTTGTCGACCATGGCCACCAGCGCCCCGAGCTGTCCCGGTGCTATCCTGCACTCGGAGATCTCACCGCCCTTCAGCTCCCGCAGCAGTTCGGTCATTATCCAGTTGGAAACCTTCTTGGGGCTGGCGCAGATTGCAACAGCCTCTTCAAAATACTCGGCCAGCTCACGGGAGCTGGTGAGGATGACGGCATCATACTCCGGCAGTGCGAAATCGGCGACGAAACGCTGTTTACGCTCGTCGGGCAGCTCCGGCAGGGTGGCGCGGATCTCCTCGATCCAGGCTGCGTCAATCTCCACCGGAACCAGATCGGGACAGGGAAAGTAGCGATAATCGTGAGCATCCTCTTTACCGCGCATCGATTCGGTGCGATTGGCATCGGGGTTCCACAGCAAGGTTTCCTGGACCACCTTCTCGCCGTCGAGCAGCAGATCTCGCTGCCGGCGCTCCTCATACTCCAAAGCCGTCTGAACGTTGCGGAAGGAATTCATATTCTTGAGTTCGGTCCTGGTACCAAACTCCTGCTGCCCACGCGGCCGCAAAGAGATATTGGCGTCACAGCGGAAACTGCCCTCCTGCATGTTGCCGTCGCAGATATCGAGGTAGCGCAGGATGGCATGTATTTTCTTGAGATAGGCATGCGCCTCTTGGGGGGAGCGCATGTCAGGCTCGGAGACGATTTCCAAAAGCGGCGTGCCGGTGCGGTTGAGATCAACATGCGAGACCGGTTCATGCTCGTCATGGATCAGTTTGCCGGCATCTTCCTCCAGGTGCATTCTGGTAATGCCTATTTCTTTTATCTCGCCGTCCACCTCTATATCCACCGCACCGTGCTCGACGACGGGCAGGTCATACTGCGAGGTCTGGTATCCCTTGGGCAGGTCCGGATAAAAATAGTTCTTGCGGGCAAATTGATTGAAGGTGTTAATCGTCGAGTGTGTGGCAAGCCCCATTTTGACGGCGAACTCCACCACCTTTTTATTGAGCACCGGCAGAACGCCGGGCATGCCCAGGCAGACAGGGCAGGTCCTGCTGTTGGGCGCCTCGCCGAATGAAGTGGCACAGCCGCAGAAAATTTTTGAATCCGTTTTAAGCTGGGCATGAATCTCCAGCCCGATAACTGTTTCAAAATCCATAATGTTTCCTGTAGTTTCTTCTTTTTCCCGGCCGGTCCACTACGACGCTTTCTTTACCGAACCGTTTACCCAGTTTCGGAGTTTTTGCCGCTCTTCGAGCCATTCGTCGCCAACGCGGATCTGCAGATACTGACGGAAAAGCTCGTTGACCAGGCGGACCAGCTCCTCAAAGAGATAAATCCTCTCGAGGATCATGCCCTCGGTCTCCTCCGGGTCGGCATTGGCTCCGGCTTCCGTCGCGGCCGTTTTCGGCAGTTTGACGTTGCGGAACTCCATCATCGCCGCCGCCAGGGTGAAGTTCCATTCCTGTTCGGCGTGAACCAGCTGTATGCGTGCCTGCTCCAGCTTCTTGCCCATCAGCAGACCGGTGCGCGCCTCCTGCAGCTCGGTCTGCAGTCCACTGCAAATAAGCTTTTCGCTGGACTCGCCATCGCCGTATTCAAGCAGCATATGCTTTTCAAAAACCACGGTTATGTCGCCGCGATCCGGCAGAAAAATGCTGCCGCCGCGCTCTTCGCTCTTCCACCAGAGCCAGGTGAGAAACTCCTGGCCGAGGAATCGCTTTTCTTCCATTAAATCAACTAAATCCATTATATCACACACCAGTGCTGGGTTATACCAGAATTTCCGGACCTATTCCGGCAAGCCTATAACTTTGGTCCTCATCGAGAAGATGCTCGGCGGTGACATAGGGTATCTGCTGCATAATCAAAAGCCCGAAGGTTTCCTTGAAAAAATCCTCCAGCTGCGCCTGGGCCTTTCTGTTAGTGGAAAAAAAGAGCAGCGTCGACTCGCCCAGGTTCCAGCAGAGGTCATAGACCGCCGGCATCGGCACCGATTTCCGCAGCAGTTCGGTATGCATGCGCTCTTTGATTTCCATTTTCATGGCCTTGCCGATCTTGGGCAGCTGGCGTTCCTTTTTGATGCGTTCCTCTTCCTTGGCGCAGAACTTCTTCAGTATCGGCTGCGATACCTTGCGTTCATCAATGCGCAGGGTGAGGGTGACATAATCGCCAGCCGCATAGGAACCGAAGGCAAAATCGGAGTCGAACATATTGAGCACCGATACCCAGCCGATGGAATATTCGTCATAGGTGTCGTCGATATCCTCAAAAGAAAAGGCCTTGACCCTCTCGGCGATAAAATCCCAGGTGTTCTCCGGCAGCTCCCCTTCAACGCTGAAGCGGACTAAGCTCGCCGAGCCATTGATAAATCCCATAAAACATCCCTCTACTTCATGGATACAAAGCATGCCGACTCCATGCCGGCAGCTTTTTTAGAAATTCGCATCCTATCACTCAACCCAACCCGCTACAACGTTTTTCCTTCTTTGCTGCGGATATTGACACCTGGCCTCCTCGCTTTTGGACTATCACCGAGCGATCTAATTCTGCCGCTGCCCTTGACGGAAGAGGGGGCCAGTGATAAAAATGGGTGGAGAAGACGTTTTTCGCTTGACAGTTTTTGGCCATATTTGTATATAGCATTCCCTCATGGGTCGTTAACTCAGTCGGTAGAGTATCTGCCTTTTAAGCAGAGAGTCGTTGGTTCGAGCCCAACACGACCCACCAGTAGCACATTCGGTCCCCATCGTCTAGTCAGGTCCAGGACACCGGCCTTTCACGCCGGCAACACCGGTTCAAATCCGGTTGGGGACGCCAGATAAAACAGGCATGTAACGTGTATCGTTACGTGCCTGTTTTTTTTGCTCAAGATCACTATACCTCTCCCCTGTGCCTTGGCTTGCTGCCAGCAAACAGCACCACCCCGTCAAGGCCATGGCGCAACGTGGTCCTGATAGGACAGCATACACCGATCCTGTTTTCTTCTTCCTTTTCCGAATAATGCCGTGCTGCTCAGGCGCCTCTGTTTGCTTTTCCTGACAACCCTTGTTATTGTTTCAAATCAAGATCCCCCTATGGCATAATGAACGGCTGAACCTCAGGGTAATCGGCATCGCTCACATTTCATTTCTGCATGGGAGGAGCACACGCTATGAACTGACCGAGATTCCCGGATTGCGGTGCCATGCGCGTGGATGGCAAGGATTTCGAAGGCCGGATCAACAGCGTCGCGTCTCATGGGTAGCCGGGGGGAAGGAATAGAGTATCTGCATGAGGCCTCCGGGGATGAGCGAATTCCTGTTTCTGAAGACGCAGGAGTCTCTTTCAACAGTTGTCCCTGTCATGAGGCACTCAAGCGTCTTAGGTAAATACCTTATTTGGGAGGAAAAACGTGGAAAAGAACACCAACAGCTCAGCTGCGGCTAGTATGGATCCCTTCTGGAAATGTCTTGAATGCGGCAACACGGTGCGGGTCGCCAAGCCGCCGGAAACCTGTCCGAGCTGCAAAAAGAAATGTGCCTTCAAGGATGTAACCTGCTACACCCCTGACTGCGGCGGACCTGGAAATATCGATCCGCAGCTCTGAGAGAGACACCAGACAGAATCGCTCTGTGAGGAAGCTTACAGAGCTTTTTCCAGGTGAAATCCCGTCAGAACCGCTTTCCTTCTAAAAACGCATAAGCAGCGGATTGTAGCCGAATATGGCGTTAAGGTGGTGGAAAAAGGCATGGTCTCCTTCTTTGCGCCATATCTCGTCGATTTTCTCTTCGGCCTGGGCATACTGCCCGAGAAGTTCGTCAACGTCAGCGTAGTCGGCAGGAGCACCGGCAAAAGAATCGTCGATGAGGCCCAGCCAGAGCGCGCTTACTCCCATGATGAACAATGGCCAGTTGTTCTGCAAATCCTGCGACCAGCTTTCATCACTGGTATCACCGATATGCGACTGATGGGGACTGCCGATATCATCGATTATACGTTTTTCCACCAACCCGTCTTCCAGCGCTTCTTTCAATATCCTGTTTTCATCAACCTGCGCATATACCGAGGCTGCCGTTTCGGCGCCTGCAAAAAAGAACAGACTGAACTGATGTCCAGCCTCGTCCTCTGAGGCACGGCGGTGGAAACGCCAGTAGTCGATGTCCAGTCGGTGGGCAAGAAGTGCCGGAGCGGCAACTGCATGCGCCAGCAGCAGGTCGACGGTAAAGTCCGCCTTCCTCTCCTGCGGCCAGGATATTTTGAATTTGCAGCTCCACCAGTTTTTGTCCTCTCCAACAGCGTCGTCTGTATCCGGTGGAAAATACCTGGTTTCCAGACCCGACTGGTCATGACCGTACCGGCTGCATGCCGACACGATTGCTAGCATCACGACTGTCAACGCCACAACCACTACCCAGCTAAGCCCACCTCTCTTTTTTGCTCCCTTTGTATCGTGCACTGGAAAATGGCACGGGGTAGATTCCTGCTCCTTGCCAGCGCAATGAAGGGATTTCCGAACAGAACGAGCCGTAATCATCGATCTTCGTGTCCACGAGCAATTTTAAAAAGCAGACGAAATGAAAAACCGATCGAGGGTTACGATTTTTCTGCTTCCCCCTGTCACCCACTTCATCCAATTCTCAGATTCAAGGGTAATCAGATCTTTTATCACACCAGAGAGGTCCTCTCGCCGTTCTCCCCGAGGCAGAACCGCAGCTGATAAGAAAACGCCACCATCGCGGTTCTGCTGTGCACTCCCACAAAGGCAGACATTAGCGCCGCCAGGTGAGGTGCCCGGCAGGAGGCGACCCCCAGCACAGGGGTGGTGGTGTCAGGTTTTCAGCTGTTCGCTGGCCCTCGACAGCTCCTCCTCCAGCATGCCCCGAAACATTGCCATTTTGTAGCCATTGTCGCGCAGTGGCACGGCTCCGTCCATCGCCGCCGATGCCGCCTCCGCAATTGTTGCGGCATTCAACTCTTTTCCCTTCAAGACCTTCTCCGCTGCCCTGCTGCGCCACGGTACCGGAGCCGCACCGGAGAGCACTACCGCCGCCTCCCTGATACTGCCGTTGTCTGCCGGCACCAGTAAAAGAGCCGCACCGGCCAGGGCGAAATCCCAGCTCCTTCTGGCCCTCACTTTGCGATAGGAAGTATAGGCACCCTGTGGCAGCGGCGGAACGATGACATGGGTGAGTATCTCCCCCTGTTCCAGAACCGTCTCCCTCGTGGCATCCTGACGCGGGGGAACATGCAGTTTCTCCACGGCCAGTGTTCTCTTGCCCTTCGGTCCGCTCACCCCTACTTTGGCATTGAGGGCGACAAAGACGGGAGCGGTGTCGGAGGGATGGGTAATAGCACAGATAGAGTCATGGCCCAGAATGGCATGAAACTGGTTCTCTCCCCCCAGGGCGTAACAGATATCGCCGCCCTTGCGTCTGCAGTGGAAATCGCCACGATAGTACCAACACCGCGGCTTCTGGCAAAGGTTGCCGCCGACGGTTCCCTGGTTGCGGAGTTGCGGACTGGCCACTTCTCCTGCCGCCTGGGACAAACCGGGGTACAATGAGGCCACTATCTCAGAATCGGATAGCTCTGTGATGGTGGTCAATGCGCCTATGTGCACGCCGCCGTTGCCGGTTTTTCGAATGCCTCTGAGTGTCTCTACAGCGCTTATACTAACCACCGTCCCGCTTTGTATGATCCGTTCACGCAGGCATCCCAACAGGTCGGTGCCACCGGCGTGTACGGTTGCGTCCCCCTTGCTCAAATGCGTTATTGCCTCGTCAAGGGAGGCTGGACGTATATAGGAAAATTTCGGCAACATTGCTTACCCCTCGTGCTGTGTGGAAAGTTGATGGATGATGTCCATAGGCATCACCGGCGCCCTGGTAAAACGAATGCCGGTAGCCATATACAGGGCATTTGCCAGAGCCGGAGCCGTCGGAATGGTGACCGGTTCACCCAGGCCCTTGGCGCCGGTATTATTGGCTTCGGGATCATCGATTTCTATGGGCAGACTGACCGTCTGCAGGGGCACATCCATTGCCGTCGGCAGTTTGTAATCGTGCCAGTTTTTGTTGCAGAGCTTCCCTGTCTGGCGGGAGTCGAGTTTTCTGAACTCGGTAAAGGCAAAACCGATACCCATAACAATGCCGCCGTAGACCTGACTGTCGTAGGTCGCCCTATTGAGAACCCTGCCGCTGTCATGCGCCCCGAGAAAACGTAATATTTTGACCTCGCCTGTACGCATATTGACTTCGATTTCGCAGAACTGGGCGGCGAATGGGTTGATCACCTTATCGTCGATATTGGGGCCTCGATAACCGACCCCAATGACCTCCCCGCGCTTCTGCAATCCCTTGATTTCAGCCACCTTGAGCTTTTCTCCTTTGCCGCGTATACTGATCCATTCTCCTTGGTAGACAAGATCTGTGACGTCTGCTTCCAACTCCTCAGCTGCCATTTTCAGCAACTCACGTTTGAGGGCGATGGCGGCACTGCGCACCGTCGGCGCCTCGGTGGGCACCGTTTTACTGCCACCGCTGGGAGTTGCGAACTGGGTGGTTGCCGTATCCGCATATTCTATCTGAATGACAGAGGGCTGAACCCCCAGCTCTTCGGCCGCCACCTGCGCCATGACCGTCTTGGTACCTGTACCGATGTCACTTGCGCCCATATTGAGGTTGATGGAGCCGTCACGATAAAGCTTGATAATCACAGTGGATGGCGGACCTCCGTCTCCGGCAATCCAGAGGCAGGAGCCGAGTCCGATCCCCCGCCTGGTATGGTTGTGGTTTTCATTGAACTCTCTGACCCGTTGCAGCGACTGTTTCCAGCCGAACTCCTCTGCTCCTTTTTCCAGGCACTGGCGCAGACCAGTCTTTGTGTACGGTTTTCCTCCCCTGGCCTGACTTGCCTCGGGTATGTTGCGCAGTCGAAACTCAAGGGGATCCATACCTATATTCACCGCCATCTCGTCGATCATCTGCTCGAGTGCCCAGGCACCCTGGGGGTGCCCTGGCGCCCGGAAGGGCCTGGCGGGTCCGGCATTGATGAGTACGTCTTTGCTTGAGGTGCTGACGTTATCGCAGAGGTAAAGATCACGTATCAACCAGTCGACCAGCTGCGCCCCTCCGGCAGGATAGGCCCCGCTGGGCCCTGTGCAGCCAAACTCGAGGGCGGTAATGGTACCATCTTTTTTGACACCGGCCTTGAGCTGCATGCTGCTGGCCGGCCTGTTGCCGACACAGAGATAGGTCTCTTCCCTGCTCAACAGCATCTTTACCGGACGCGCGCTTATTTTAGCGAGCAGGACGCTGATAAGCGTATATTTTCCCGGCCAGAGCTTACTGCCGAAACCACCGCCCATATAGTGGTTGGCAACCCGAATCTTCGACAGCGGGATACCCAGGGCCTCGGCAATACGAGACTGCACTCCATAGACACCCTGGCTCGATTCCCAGACCGTAAGGCGATCGCGATCCCAGCTGGCTACGCAGCCGTGGAGCTCGAGAGGAGTGTGGAGCTCACAGGATGTGGTATAGTTCCGCTCAAAAACCATATGTGCGTCAGCGAAGCCACGGTTGCTATTGCCGCGGCTGTAGGTATCTTCACTTATCAGGTTATCTTCCCCACCCACTTTCGCCGCATCGTTCTGCAGTGCCTTTTCGTGGTCAACGACAAAGGGCAGAACCTCATATTCTACGGCTATCGACCGTATCGCATCGCTTGCCTGATACCAGCTATCGGCGGCGACTGCGGCTACCGCCTCACCTTCAAACCGGCAATGCGGATCGAACAGGGGAACCGTCTGATCATTGTACTTCCACTGTATACCGTTGGCCTCTTCTGAACTGCCGCTGAGAACCGCTCGTACCCCCTCCATCTTCTCTGCTTTTGCAGTGTCCACAGAGAGTACTCTGGCATGAGGGTGGGGACACCTGAGAATCGCCGCATAGAGCATACCCGGCAGGACTATGTCAGAGGGATACTGGGCAGTACCGCTTACCCTCTCATACCCGTCGACACGCGGTAGAGGTTTACCAACCACATCCGTCTTCTTCCACTGTTCGGGATCGGCATCAGCCCCTGGCGTTTCCGGAACCGGAAGACCTTCCCTGTAGTATATCGTATCGTTACCAGCCATGGATTACGTCCCCCGTTATTTTTTATGCCGTGAGGCCTTTTCCGCCGCCGCGAAGATATTCTGGTAGGCGCCGCAACGGCAAAGGTTTCCCGAACAGCCCTTCTGGATCTCCTCCGGCTCAGGCGACGGGGTTTTGCGGAGCATGCCCTCCACCGCCATTATCTGCCCCGACGTGCAGTAGCCGCACTGGAAGGCGTCTTCTTCGACAAAGGCAGACTGCACATCGCCCAGCTCCTCGCCTTTCATCAAGCCTTCAACCGTCGTTATTTCCGCATTTTCAGCCTCCACAGCCAGCGTCATGCATGAATATCTGGGTATATCGTCTATAAGCACCGTGCAGGCCCCGCATTCCCCCCGATCACACCCTATCTTTGTTCCGGCCAGGCCGATAATCTCTCGCAAGACATAGAGCAATGACCAGCGCGGTTCAACCAACAGATCATACTGACGGGAATTCACGCGGAGGAGAATCCTGGTCGCCGATGCATCAGACATGACTGATACCCCCTGCGCTGCCTGGAGATCTCGTAGGAGGGGTTGGGAAAGCAGCGTTGTCCCCACCACCCCAGCGCTCACACCGATAAATTGCATAAATCCCCTGCGGCTGTAGCCCGTGAATTCCTCTCTTTCTTCCCTGTCCGTGCTCATACTCCCTCCTAGGTAAAACTGTCTGCCACGGCCTCTATTCAGAGCTCCCGCGTGCTGTAAGCCTTCCAGCCAGTAAAAACCTCTGGCCGGAGCGTGCGTATGCATGAGAAATTATATTATTTTTATCTACTAACGTACAGAAATGAACTTCCTGTTCATGCACTGGACATGCTTATCTCACAGGACACCATCCCTGGGGGATTCGCTGCGTCCAGGTATCATCCCCACTTTTCATGATGATCCACCTGAAAGTGTTTGGTTCAGGACGTTCTCCATTGAATCGTACGGTCCCGCTCGGCTCTGCTATGCTGTTTCGAGTCGTCTTCTTCTGGCTCGCTTTTCCTGTTTTCCTGGATTTCGTGCTGCTCTTCTTCTGCAGGAGAGTGATCGACTGCGTGTTGCTCTTCGTCCCCGGCACTCTTACGCCGGTCCTCCTTCTCCAGCGTCTCTTGTCTGTTCTCTTCTTTCCGGATGGGCTTCTCCGGCTTCGGTGATGGGGCAAAAAGAGACTTGAACCACAACCACAGTCGCTCAAAAACACCTTTTTTCCGCCTTGATTCGACAATTTCCCGGCGCTTCACTTCCGTCGAAAGTATTTCCTCCGGAGTAAAATCTTTTCGGAAAAAATTCTCCGCAACCTCGACATCATGCCTTTTCAAAGGATCGCCGCCGAAGTTAATTGCGGCGACTTCAACCTCCTTGAATCCGAGGTTTTTGCAAGCCTGCAGCCGGCGGTAGCCAGCGATCAGCGTATTGTTCTCATCGATAACAAGGGGGTTGATCAACCCCACTTTTTCGATCGACTCCTCCAGGGACTTCAGGTTGCCTATATCTGCGCGAATTCGTTCCGACTCATCTACCTGTATCCGCTCAACGGCTATTTTCATAATTCCTCCGGAATAACTGAGTTTCTGCCACCTCGCCGTATTCTTTCGGCGTGCTGCTGTCTTTGAGGGGGGAGACAACTGGTTGCGCTCAACTCAAATGAACAGTTGTGGCTCTTTTCTCGTGCTGCAATTTTCGTGCAGCCAGTGTTTTTTTTCCAGCAATGGCGGTGCATGAATACTGACAGCATCCACCGGACATATTTTGATGCAGGCGCAGCAGTGTATACAGTTTTCAACATCAATGCTCACCGCATCCGTTATAGCGATAGCCCCCCCTGGGCACAAGGGTTGGCATGCGCCACAGAGAGTGCAGATCTCTTCGTCCACCTTCGGCGTAAACGGAATAGTAGGTGTTGCCGCCAGGTACGGGACGTTTCCAGGAAGGTGCAGGTGTTCCCGACGAGTGGGTTCACTTTGTATCAGCTGCGCTATTTTCATGCCAAACTCCCTGGCAATGACAAGGTCAGCTGCATCGGGACGGGCCTGGGCTATTGGGGAGTCCGTTGAGGAAAAGGAGTGTTCCCCTATAAAACTGCAGCCGGCAATTACCTCGAAGGACAGCCACTCCGCCATATCCCGCAGTTCAACCAGCGCATCCTCGAACTCACGGTTACCATAGACGACAACAACCACCGCCGGTGTCTTTTGTCCTCGGAAGCGTTTTAGGCGTTGGGCCGCCAGTGGCGCCACTCTTCCCGCGTAAACAGGAACGCCGATAACTGCAATATGATCCCCGGAAACCACCGTTTCATCCATACCCGGCGGATAGGTCAAATCATGAACCACCGCCGGGGCCTCTGCACTAAGAGATTGCGCTAATGCGCTGACCAGTTTTCTGGTTGTACCCGTTGGCGAGAATACTGCCGTGTGCACCTTCGTCGCTGTCATAGCTGTCCCTCAAGTAATAAACGTCCAGCCGCTAAAGGCGGCCAGTCTTCTCTTCTCGTTTCTGGGCTGCCCACACCCGGAGTGAAAGATCCTCTCGACTACGGGCTTTTCCACCAGGCCCAGATTACTCACCTATTATTTTAACTAAAACTCTTTTTTTTCTCCTCCCATCGAACTCTCCGTAAAAGATTCTCTCCCAGGTACCGAAATCGAGACGACCCTCCGTAACAGCCACAACTACTTCCCGGCCCATGATCTGTCTTTTCAAATGGGCATCCGCGTTGTCCTCATAGCCATTATGGTGATATTGCTCCACCGGAGCGTGTGGTGCCAGCTTTTCCAGCCAGACCTCGTAGTCATGATGCAGTCCCGACTCGTCATCATTAATGAACACCGAAGCGGTTATATGCATAGCGTTTACAAGAACCAATCCCTCGCGAATGCCGCTCTCCAAAAGGCAGTCTTCAATCGTTCCGGTAATATTTATAAAACCCCTTCTTGCGGGTAACTCAAACCATAACTCCTTTCGATAGCTTTTCATGGTGTCACTCTTGTGGTTATATTGTTTCTCGTCCCAGCCATTGTCCGTTTCGATAACTATGCGCGCCCACGCTCCAAACACTCACTGTCAACCTAAAGTTAAAATTTTTCCTCTCACCCTAAAACCCCATCAGAGCAATTTCCTCAGAAATCGCGCGCTCCTTTCCGCCTATCTGCAAAGGGTCGATGCCGTGTGCTCCCCAGGGAAGGAGTTATGGCACCCCGGGGAAAAACGCATCCCGTCTAAGCCAGAGGCGCAGAACCATAGGGTAAGGAGATGGTACTCTGCGTCTACACCAGCAGTGTATGTCAAAAACACAGATGACGTCAAACCCCAAAGGAGGATGTTGCCTGCCGTCATCGATTGCGAAAGGCACCAAGAGTTCGCCAGAAGCCTTTTTTTTTCGTTATCGTGCCGAGCAATCGCTATTTTGCTGAGCCCACAACTCTTTCAGGAACAAACCAAATTAAAAAAAACGGTATGTGTCTAGTACAGACAGCTTCTATTGGTCATAATGTTTTGTCAAAAGCAGATCACGGCGTGTAACGCGAACTCTGTGGATTATATGACCCACCTTGGGATGGTATATTTGCTAGGGTGTAAGATATACTTGCCTCTACCAAACACAGAAGTGACGAAGATGAGCAGTACAATACCGGCTATCCCGAAGAAGGAAAATACACAGAGCCTGCTTTCATTACTCAATCGACCAAGCGCCACACTCATATTTTCCCACAAAAAACAGTTCAATCTTTTTAACACAGTGTAGACGACAATGCTTTGTCAGTTTTGGGAGAAAGACTCCAGGAACCAGTCTATCTCCCTAATATTATGATATATCCCTGCTGCTCTTTCAGTCCAGCCCGGCAGATCAGGCAAAAACCCCTGCAATTGCTCCACCACAGGACGGACAGGTCGATTTCTTCGTCACCTTCACCCTGCCTACAGAAAAAAATTCACGCTCAATGACAATCTCTCCACATCCAGGACAGGTGGTGTTGCGATTTTCCCCTGGAACATTTCCTACGTAGATGTATCTCAAACCCGCCTCTCCTCCTATCTTTTTAGCCACATCCAGGGTCTTCAAGGGCGTAGCTCCACCATCCGTAACTTTATAGTTTGGATGGAACCTGCTAATATGCCATGGGATACTTTTGTCGACATCAGCTATAAACCCGGCTATATCCCGTAGCTCTTCCATATCATCATTTTGCCCCGGCACCACCAGCGTCGTTACTTCCACCCAGATGTCAAGTTCACGCATTAGCCTGATCGTATCAAGCACCGGCTGCAGTCTGCCATTACAAGAATTGCGATAAAAGGAATCGCGGAATGATTTTAAATCAACATTGGCTGCATCAAGATAAGGCTGTATGGTTTTGACGGCCTCGGGTGTCATAAAACCATTGGTGACGAAGACATTATACAACCCGGCTTTGTGAGCCTCCAAGGCAGTATCGTAGGCATATTCAAAATAGATCGTTGGTTCCGTGTAGGTATAGGCGACGCTTTGACAATCGTCGCGCCGTGCGAATCTGACAATATCTTCTGGAGCAGCAGGTTTTCCACCAAGGTCACTGCCATCTGCAGATGTTTGTGATATCTGCCAGTTTTGGCAAAACCCACACTGAAAATTGCACCCCTTGGTGGCGATGGAGAAAGTCCTTGATCCCGGCAGGAAATGATAGAGGGGCTTCTTTTCGATGGGATCAACATGAGCGGCGATGGTTTCGCCATACACATGCGTATAGAGCCTACCGTTGCGGTTTTGCCGTACTCTACAGACGCCGAACTTGGAATCAGAAATTTTACAGTGATGGCCGCAGAGAAAACAGTGTACGCTCACTTTTTCCCCTTTCTTCACAGTCTCATAGAGCATCGCTTCCCGAATCATTTTCCATTCCCCTTCGTCTGAACTCAATCAGCCGGAGTTTACCGGCTAGAAGAGAGGCTACCGGTGAGACTCTATTGAAACGCCAAAGGCATGCGTTGCTTTTTCAATATGTAAACCATGCCGGCCGCCAGACTCCCATATTGTTTATTGGGCATTTTTTCAGAAGTTACACAAAAACATAACTCCGATCTCCCAAAACAAAACCCTCCGTACCATACAGCCCCACGAGTTACACCTGTCCGTTCAGAGAAAAGTCCTGTTAAAAAGACCAAAATGCTTATTCACAGCCATGTAACCCAGCCCACACATCACCCACAAGCAGCTGTATTCATAGGAAAAAACATGTCACTCGCCGCGAGATATGTACCTTTTTTTAGAGATTGTGTTGGTTACCTATACCAAAAACCACCTTTACCAGTAGATCCACGAATTTGTGAAATCCTGGAGTGCAGTCAAATATTGCACCACGTAAAAATATTTTTCAGTAGTGGATGAATTAATTATCTGTCGCCACACTTCCTCATTTTTCGTGAAAACCAGCATTTTTCATTCTGACTGTTTCCGTCCAATTCACGACAACAATCTCGTCATCCTATGAATGTAATGTGTCACCTATATCCTTTTGCTGGCTGTTACAGGGTATAACGATCAACCAATCGTACCTGCCACTCATCCTTGTAATGCTGCCGTTGAAAAATATTCCAGTGCAGATCTCTGTCGTTTTTTTCAGGATAGTCGAGTATAAAGTGGAGCCCCCGAGATTCTTTCCTGTGAAGAGCGGCCTCGATTATCATCATTGCCACAATACTGATATTTCGCAACTCTACCATATTGACCGTGAGATGGTAGTTCCTGTAATGTTCTTCGATTTCCCTGAGAATATCTTTCATCCGTTGTTTAGCCAACTGGAGGCGTTGAGTTTTCCTCACAATACCGACATAGTTCCACATTGTCCGTCTAATGAGGTCCCAGTTATGATGAATGAGTACTTCTTCCTCTAAATCTATCGCCTCCCCAGCACTCCAGTGGTCGATATCCGGCAGGGGTTG
Organism: uncultured Desulfobulbaceae bacterium; assembly: GCA_937132035.1. Lineage (GTDB taxonomy): Bacteria > Desulfobacterota > Desulfobulbia > Desulfobulbales > Desulfocapsaceae > Desulfopila_A. The sequence continues at coordinate 21,616 of CAKZOA010000480.1, forward strand.
TTGTAAAATTCCATCTATATTGGCCTGACAATATTTGAAAGCCTTTTCCGCAAACACGACTGCTTCTAACAATGAATTGCTTGCAAGTCTATTCCCCCCATGTAAGCCTGTGTTTGCCGACTCCCCAAGGACCATCAGCCCTTCAACGCTGCTCTGTCCATGTTTATCAACCATGACACCGCCACACATATAATGCGCTGCTGGCACAACAGGAATAGGTTCTTTGGCCATATGTATCCCTAAATCCTGACAGCGAGCATATATCGTTGGAAACCTTTTTCGTAAAAATACTTCACTTTTTGAGCGTATATCGAGGTATACACAATCCAAACCGCGCTCTTTCATTTCCTTATCTATTGCACGTGCAACGGTATCCCTGGTCGCCAATTCTCCACGATCATCATATTTCTGCATGAAGCGTTTACCCTGTCCATCCACCAACACTGCACCTTCCCCCCTGACCGCCTCTGAAATGAGAAAGTTTTTGGCCTGTGGATGATAGAGACAAGTCGGGTGAAACTGAACAAACTCCATATTGGCCATTCTGGCGCCAGCTCTAAAGGCCATTGCCATACCATCGCCTGTCGAAATATCAGGATTACTGGTATAGAGATACACCTTACCACAACCGCCAGTACATAGGACAGTATACCGAGCACGACAGGCGAAGACCTCCAGGGGGTTTTCTCTCAGTACGTATGCACCCACACACCGCCTATCCCCGCCACCCCCCTCATGAATCAACAAATCGACAGCGGCATGATTATCAAGCACTTCGATATTCTCATGACCCTTTACAGCATCAAGCATGGCCCTCTCAATTTCTTTACCAGTGAGGTCATAGGCATGGGCCACTCGCCGGTGTGAATGCCCACCTTCTTTTCCCAAGTCGAGATCCATGCCCGATGCTTTATGGACAAAACGCACCCCTAAACGCATAAGATCTCTTATCCTTTCACCTCCATCGGCCACAACCATCTTCACTATTTCCCTGTCGCACAATCCGGCACCCGAACGTAACGTATCCTCAATATGAAACTCATGGCGGTCCTCTTTTGCAATCACCGCGGCTATACCACCCTGAGCCAGGTTGGTGGCAGAATCTATTCTCTGTTTTTTGGTCATCACCGTCACCCTGCCTAACTCTGCAGCACGCAAAGCAAAAGAAAGCCCGGCAATACCAGACCCTAATACCAGAAAATCCGTATCCATACACACTCCCTATGTTTCACGTGAAACAAATCACTCCTCAATTCCCCTCCGTTAAACCGAAATACGGTAAAACCGCAAGTGTTATTTCGATGGTAAGTCAAGTGAGCAGGTAAAAAAGGCCGATATTGATCTAAACTGGTTTTTTCATTGTTTGTCGGCCCTCGATATATTAAGACAACTATACTATAAGGAGGTAGAGACATGACAGCTGAGCGCAGAGCAAAAGTTATTGCAGTAGCGAACCAGAAAGGCGGTGTTGGTAAAACAACTTCATCCGTTAATTTGGCGGCGGCCGTAGCTACCAAAAACAAAAAGGTACTTATTGTCGACTCAGACCCCCAGGGCAATGCTTCAAGCGGTGTCGGCTTGAACATCAAAAACAGGAAAAAACATCTGTATCATGTGTACACTGGTGAAACATCAGTCACGGATGTCCTGGTGAAAACCCAAGTCAAAAATCTTTCGGTTCTCCCCGCCAGTATAGACCTTGTTGCCACAGAGATAGAGTTGGTATCCTCCCAGAGTCGAGAGCGGGTGCTCAAGGAGCTATTGCAAGATGTTTGCCCTTTGTTTGACTATATTTTCATAGATTGCCCACCTTCGTTGGGTCTCTTGACGGTTAATGCCCTTACAGCCTCTGATTCAGTGCTCATTCCACTGCAGTGTGAATATTTTGCTATGGAAGGACTGGCGCAACTGGTGTCGACTATTCGCTCTGTTAAAAAGAGCTTTAACAAGGACCTTTACATAGAGGGTCTATTGCTTACCATGTATGACAAAAGAAACAGGCTGACCTACCAGGTAGCCGACAAAATAAAAGAACACTTTAATGATAAGGTTTTTAAAACGGTTATTCCCAGAAATGTACGTTTGAGCGAATGCCCCAGTCATGGTCAAACCATAAGCGAGTATGACAGTCACTCTTCGGGGGCGAAAGCATACAACAGCCTTGCCAATGAATTCTTACGACTACAAAGGAACTAATTGTGACCAAAAACAAAGGACTCGGTCAGGGAGTCGGCGTTCTCTTCTCCAGCGAAAATGAGGATGAACTGTATTTTGAGTGTAATGTAGAAAACATTGTCGCCAACAAACACCAACCTCGTCGCTACTTTGATGAAGGGGATCTCCAGGAACTCGCTGACTCTATAAAAGAGCACGGTGTACTCCAACCACTTGTTGTCAGGCGTGCTGACGCAGAAGAAGGTAGGTTCGAACTCATTGCAGGTGAGCGTCGCTTTCGCGCAACAAAACTTCTCGGGCTTGCGACGGTCCCCGTCATTGTCAGAGATGTTGAGGATGAAAACACCCTTCTCGAGCTCGCCCTCATCGAAAACATCCAACGCACCGACCTCAATCCTATAGAAGAGGCGGAAGCGTATCAAAGCCTTATCAGCAAATTCCAGTATACGCAGGAGCAGGCCTCAACCAAGCTTGGGAAAAGTCGATCATCAATATCTAACATACTAAGATTACTTAACCTTCCTGAGTTTGTCAAGCAGGACCTCATCAAGGGTACTCTCTCAGAAGGTCATGCACGACCACTGTTGCGTATTGCCGATGACAAGAGTGCTATCAAGGACATTCGAGATGAAGTGGTCAACAAAAAACTCTCCGTTAGACAAACGGAATTGCTTGTGCGCAGGTTTCTGAATAAACCTTCTACTTCGGTCTCACAGAAACGTGAACAGAAAAGCCAGATACCGTCGTCCTATTGTAGTTCACTGGTTAACCAACTAAGCAACAAGCTTTCTTCGAAGGTAACTATATTACAGAATGGGTCTCGGGGTAAAATCGAAATAGAATACTACTCACTTGACGATCTCGAGCGAGTTATTGGCCTAGTCGTCAACGACTAAATATCATAAACCTCTACGATAGTTCTCCTTATGTTATACATGAAAACAGCTTCCACTCTTGCCATTCTCTTTCTCTCCATCATCTTCTCGGTAACTGTGGCCGCAGCAGAGATGTTAAGCGTTAATGTAGATACGGTAAATCTACGATCGGGACCAGGAACCAACTACTCTGTGAAGTGGGAATATGGCAAAGGCTTTCCCTTACAGGTGCTCGAGAAAAAGGGCGATTGGGTGAAAGTTCAGGATTTCGAAGATGACACTGGCTGGATATACAAACCTCTTTTATCCGATAAAGGCCATATGATCGTCAAGATGTTTAAGAACAAAAACAAGAAGATAAATATTCGCAGTGGTCCAGGGACCAGCAATAGGATCGTCGGCAAGGCGTATTACGGTGTCGTCTTCGAGACCATCGAGCAGAGCGATGGTTGGGCAAAGGTGAAGCATGAGACCGGTCTTGTCGGTTGGATCAAGCGAACTCTTATATGGGGCTTTTAAGGGGAAATTGGCGGAGAGAGAGGGATTCGAACCCTCGGTGGAGTATAACCCCCACACTCGCTTAGCAGGCGAGCACCATCAGCCGACTCGGTCATCTCTCCGTTGATGATGTGTGGCGGAGGGAGTAGGATTCGAACCCACGGTACTTTCGTACAACGGTTTTCAAGACCGCCGCCTTAAACCACTCGGCCATCCCTCC
>CAKZOA010000481.1 GCA_937132035.1 uncultured Desulfobulbaceae bacterium
AAAACGGTAATTTTTAGACACGGAAATACGGTCAAATAGAGCCACTGGCAAGATGTTCAGACCTTCTTTCAATGTGGCAACCTAAACGTCGCGTATCAAGCACGTTGGCGAGTCCGGCAACATTGACTTGTCAGCCGTGACCAGCTGGGCAAACCTTATTCCAATTTTCAGTTTTATTCAAAATCAAGATGAACAGCTATAGTGCGACACGCCACCAGCGTTAAAAAACTCCTTAGGTTTTAGACGATAGTATTTATCTTCTGCTTCTTGTGATTGCTCATCATATGGATAGCTAAGTACTTCTTGCAACTCCTTAACTAATGTGTAGTCGCCCTGCATGGCGTGTTGGTAGGCAGGGACAATCAACCATTCGCGCCATGTGTATTTTGGGTTAGTCTGTTTCATATTTGTTGATATCTCAGCCAAATTGCCATCTTTAATGACGAGTTCACGCCAGCTTTTTAGCCAAGATTGCCATAGCTCATCGAGTTGTTGTGAATTTTCAACATAGAAGCTCTTTTTCAATGCTGAAAGATCCTCTGGAATGTAGGATAGCTCGCGGAAGAAAATGGTGTAATCCACCTCTGAGTAGGTCATTAACTGCATTAATTTCTTAAAAAGCTCTGGGTTATATTCAGTCAAGCCAAGTTTGGCCGCCCACATTTTTTGGATTTGTTTTTGCATTGCTTGTGCAAAGCCATGACGTACTTGGTCGAAATGTTCCTGAGCTTCAGGATCTTCTGCGAGTAGCGGTCTCACAGCTGTCCAGAACATGTAGTAATTCGCTTCCGCTGCGATTGGCTGATTGAAGAATGAAAAGTGTTCGCCGCCGCCAGTCCAAGGTTGAAACTGAGGGTCAAAAATTTCACAAAATCCAAATGGTCCATAGTCCAGGGAAAAGCCACCAGCGGCGCAGTTGTCACTATTAAAGTTCCCCTGGCAGTAACCAATACGTTGCCAATTGGCCACCAGTGAAGTAAGACGCTGGCGAAACAGCTTGGCCAACTCAACCAATTGATTTGCAAAATCAAGGTCTTGATTAATGTCGCTTTTGTATTCTCGCTCAATTAAATGCGACACTATCATGCGTAACTCTTCTAATGCTCTTGGATGAGCATTGGTGCGAGCGCGGCGGGCAAATAACTCTAGCTGACCAACGCGCAAAAAGGATGGAGCAACGCGAGTTGAGATAGCCACAGGATTGTCCACTAAAATATCAGGATCGGTGGAGCGGGAATCTTGAGAATACCAAGGCCGAGTAACGGTCTCAGATTTAGAAACATACAGTGTTAAAGAGCGCGATGTTGGAACACCTAAAGCATGCATATGTTCTTGCGCTAGAAACTCACGCACACTTGACCGTAGTACTGCCCGCCCGTCGGCACCACGGCAATAAGGCGTTGAGCCGCCACCTTTCAATTGCATTTCCCAGCGCTGCCCATTGATTATTCCTTCAAATACAGATATCGCTCGACCATCGCCATAGCCATTACCAGTACCGAATGGACATTGTTGGGTATATTCGGTGCCATAAATCGACAAAGCATAACCAGTCGCCCAGCCAATCTGACGCATAGGCTCATGCGCAGCAGAGAGATCGCCAGAAAATACCTGCCTAAATTTTTCATCAAGCGCCAACTCATCGCTCAACCCAAGTTCATTAAAAAAAGTGCTGCTATGGGTTACATATTCTGGTTCTGCAATCGGTGTGGGTATCACAGGCACGAAATGACCAGAAAATACCTGACGGGCACAATGATCATCCCCATCTTTGGTGGCATCAGGGTCACCATTTAAGGTACCCATCAGAGAATAATCTACTAATCGCACAAACTCGTCAAAGGTCGTTACGCAGGACTTAGCAGATGGTTTAGATGTATATGACATTGTTGCAATCACCTTGCTAGTGAGAGCGCGTATTTTGCGCTTTCTAAGTATCTTATGCTATTAAATATGTTATTATCTGGAAATACCGCAATACGATCCATAAATGCATCAAGCTTCCCGACACTTTTTTCCCGGCAGACTGCAGTTACTTGATAACCCAAATCTAATACGTATTGAATCATGTTAAAGTCCCAGTTTCCCGGAAGCACCAATGACACAGATCTTTTTCATATCCGCTATCTGATATTAGAGACAAAGTTATATTCTTTTGTCATTTATGGACAAACCTAATGCCACATCGTGGTATGTCAATTGATCTGTTTGTTTTTGAAGCTGCAGCACTAATTCAATTCTAGATCCTGCGCCTCGATTGAGAACAAAAATACCTATTTCTGAATGGATACCAGTTGGCCGGGTTGTCAACAGGCTTGCCTGCAGACGTTCTGGCTGCAGACACCCGTGAAATGAGCACCCCGTCTCCCTGGAGGGGGATAAACTGAGTTTCGGGGTAATCAAAAATTTTCAAGGAAATTTGCGGAGAAGTTAGGGTGTGTTTGCAAAGACTACCTATCACCTTACTAGATCATGACGATGCTTCCTTGGGATCGTTATAATTGGGGTCGTCCTCGTTGGCTTCATGCACCTTGAGGAAGAGCTTTTCGCCTGCGAAGACCAGAATCAAGCCGATAAGCGATGCCCAGATGACCAGCATGTCGGACTGTATCTTGACCCATATGAAGGCACCAAGGACCACCACGTCAAGCACGATAGCGGTAATCAGGATGGACGGTATGGCATCGACCTCTTTGCGAAGATGCTTGAACACGCCCCAGTGGATACCGATGTCCATGATGATATAAAAAATTGCGCCAAGTGAAGCAATGCGGCTGAGATCAAAGAAAATGGTCAGTACGATGGCTATAGCGACCGTGTAGATCAGAGTGTGCATTTGCAGCCCGCCGGGTAACTTGAAGTGACGGTGCGGCACGAGCTGCATGGAGGTGAGCATCTCCAGCATCCGAGAAACCGCGAAGACACTGGCGATCACACCCGAGACCGTGGCGACGATGGCGAAGCCGACAGTGAACCAGAGCCCGTATTGCCCAAAGGCCGGGCGCGAGGCCTCTGCCAGCGAGTAGTCTTTGGCCTTAACGATTTCTTCGATCGACAGGTTTGCACCTACGGCTAGAGCGATCAGCACATAGAGGACGGTGCAAATGGATATCGAAATGATGATCGCGCGACCGACGTTCTTCTCCGGCTCCTTCAGCTCGCCACCACTGTTGGTGATGGTTGTAAAGCCTTTATATCCCAGGATGCCCAAAGCGACCGCCCCGAGAAAACCGGGGACACCGGTCTGCCTGGGTGCCGTGCTCACGCTCTCGAATTCCAAGCCCGACGCCCATAGTCCGCCGATCGCGAGTACGACCAGACCGGCGATCTTCACGAAAGCTGTGAAAAAGGAGAAGGACTGGATGTATTTATTCTTCAGCAGATTGATGCCGAAGGCGAAAACGAGCAGGCCCACGCCGAGCGCGGGCACAAGCCAGTCGGCCTGCTTGACGTCAAACAACTGCAAGGCGTAGGTACCAAAGGTGCGTGCCACCAAGCTCTCGTTTATGCTCATGGAAAAATACATGAGCAGCGCGTAGGCGCCGGTCATCAGGCCCTTGCCGTAGGCCTTTTTGAGAAACATGGCGATGCCGCCCGCCGACGGATAGGCCTGCGCCATCTTTACGTAGGAATAGGCGCTGAAACCGGCGATGATCGCGGCGATGAAAAAGGCCAGCGGAAACCAGGTACCGGCCAACTCGGCGATTTGCCCGGTTAGCGCAAAAATACCGGCGCCAATCATCACGCCCGTGCCCATGGAGACCGCGCCCCAAAGCTTTAGGCTATCTTTTTTGTAGTCGGAAGAACTGTTCTTGCCCATCGTTTTTTCCAGTGAGAGATTTGATTTTCATTCGGGCGACCCGGCCTCTATCCTTTCGGTGCGCATCAGGGCGCCAGGTCGCCCCTCAGCGTCGTCCTATCCTCTGGATGAGTGCTACCATTGTAGTCACTGGTTGTCTCCGCGGCAAGCGGACACCGTCCCTGGATTATGGACATGACATCAAAGGCAGAAATGAACGAAGGTAAAGTGAATTACGCTCGAAACTCCCATAGAAATTGTCGCAGGGGCATCCTGGATCATATCGATCTTTCAACCACACAAGGGTATCTCGGAGAGGTCAAGAAATCTGAAGCAAATCGTTGGACCGAAAAACTTTATGGCTAGTATTTCAAGAGGAGCGAGGATAGTTTCTCGCCCGTTAATGGGACAGGAATAAGGTGAAATAGAGGTACTGGAAGGATATCTAGAACTTCGGACTGGCAATGAAGCACCGTGCTCTTGCCCGTCCGTAGGGAACCTATTGATGCAAAACTTCAATGTTAAATTTTTCTAAAATCTTTCCTCATCAGTTGGGACTCGAAAAGAGCTGTTTACCTGATGGAAAACTTCTTCCGTATCAAATCGAGCGCGTTCTGGTGAGTCCTGTCTTCGTTGTTCAAGCCCTTAAAGCACATTGCCCGGAAAGGTCGATGTTCAGGTTAGCCAGAATGTGTTTACTCACATGGAATGTTGGGGGCAGGCAGCTCTTTATTTTCTCTCGAAGATTCCGGCATACCGATCCTGGAGCACGATGACGGTGTCGCTTTCTCTATCGGTTTTGGCAAAGCTGTCTTTTGCCTTGGAGGAGCAGCTGCCGCAGGCATTGAAGGGTACCGTGAATCCGTGGACATGCTGGTGCAGTCCCTCGGCGACTACCTCCGTGTAGCCCGGACAGCGCTGACAAAGGTGATAGACCCTGGTTTCCGCCGCCTGAAACATGGTGGTGTCGTAGAAGATGCGCTTACGCTCAACCACCTGCTCCTGGCCGGCAAACTGTTTTTTGGCCTCATGGCGGCCGGCGAACACCTCGATCGCCTGGGAGCAGATGTCCTCGATATAGCGGTTCATTTCCGCCGACTGGACAAAGCGCTCGGGCCTATAGTCCGGCTCGCGGACATGGCTGGTATCCATGCCGGCCATGGCCAGGATGATGCCGAGATTGGTATAAGGCAATGCCCCTTCAAGCGCGTATCCGCCTTCCAGAACACAGATATCGGGATTGAGGTTTCTGTTAAGCCTGGCGTATCCCTGGGCGGTGAAGTTCATATTGGTGATCGGATCGGAATAATGGTTGTCCTGGCCGGCGGAATTAATAATCAATTCCGGCTGGAACTCCTCGAGCAGCGGCAGCACCACCCGTTCCATAACCGTGTCGAACCCTTCCTCCGAGGTGGAGGGGGGCAGAGGAATATTGATATTGTAGCCCGGCGCCGACGGCCCACCCGACTCGTCTACAAAACCGCTGCCGGGGAAAATGGTTCTTCCGTCCTGGTGCATGGAAATAAACAGGGTATCGGGGTCGTTGTAGAAAATGTCCTGCGTGCCATCGCCGTGATGACAATCGGTATCGACAATGGCGATTTTGCCCACCCCGTAATGTTTGCGGATATACTCGACCATGATGGCCTCGATATTGACGATGCAGAAGCCGCGATCACCGAAAACCGTCTGCATGGCATGATGTCCGGGCGGCCTGACGATGGCGAAGGCGCGCTCAACCTCCCGGTCCATCAGAGCCCGTGCCGCTCGAATGGCGCCGCCGGTGGAAATGAAATGCGAGGTGGTCATCAACTCGGCGGCGGAGGGTACACAGAGATGAACCCGGTCGACATCCTCTTCCAGAGCCATTTCCGGATTGAAAAAGTGAATATTTGCGACATCCTCAAGTCCTTCCTCAATGAGCTGGTCCTTGGTGTAGAGCAGCCGTTCCTCGCGTTCGGGATGAGAGGGTGAGATACACCAATCGAAAGCGGGAAAGAGTACCAGCCCGGTTTTACGCCGAGCCTGTGGCATGAAAAGAGTCATATTTACTCCGTAATCTCGGTCAGTCCCGGCCTGATCTGAGCCTTCAGCGATATGATTCTGCCGGTGGTGGCAAAGCCGCGAACCGTATTCATCTGCATGCGTTCAATAAAATCAACCTGCGACGGGGCTACGCCCCCCAGTTCTCTGGCCAGCATCCTCACTGCCTCTTCGAGGCGCAACTCGGCACTGTCCATGTCAAAACCCTTATCTATACTTTCCAGGAGGCTGATCTCGGGTATGGCCAGCCGGCGCTGGGTGGTGTCGGCGTAAAGACTGGCCTGCACGGTCAACCGGGCCCTGGCCGCGCCAACGGCGTTGGCGACCTCGAAATCGGCAGGTACCAGACAAGGCAGGTGGAAGGTGGATTCGAGCGTGCTTTGCAGGGCCGCCGCCGGGCCGCCAATGACAATGAGATTTTCGGGGGTGATTTTTTCCCGCTCGAGAAAATCGGATACCGTGTACACCGGCCGGCTGAAAACCTCTTCTATCATGCCGTCGACCACTTCATATACTCGGTCGGCGAAGCATTGCAGCAGTTCTTCGGCCGTTTTCTCGGCAGCCTCGCCGGGCCGGAGCATTTCCATCGCCTGGCGGGCTTTGGCTTTTTGACCTTCATTAATTCTGCCAAGGACCCTCATGGCATCGGTGGGCGTGGGTGCGGCGCCACCGAAGGTCATGGGGGCGCCATGCCTTTCCGGGCCGATCCGGAAGGAGCCGTCCCTCCAGGAAACAGAACTGTCGCCTCCCAATCCCACACTTCTGGTCAACAGTGCGCGGATCAGCGTCGGCCGACCGCCGACACTGGCCCCATAGGGCTCGAGCAGGGGAATGCCGTCGGCCAACAGGGCGATGTCGGTGGTGGTGCCGCCGATATCAAGCAGAATGGCGTCCTTTTTACCGTCGATCAGCGCCAGGGCCCCCATGACACTGGCCGACGGTCCCGAGTGTATGGTCTGGCAGGGAAATTCACAGGCGCCGTCAAAGGAAATGGTGCCGCCGTCGGCCTTGAGAATATAGCAGGGACAGTCGATATTGAGACGGGAAAAGCCGAACTGCATCGCTTTTCGAAAAAGATGGAAGCGGCTTTTAAGAGCGCTGTTGAGCCAGGTCGTATAGACCCGGCGCGGGAAGTTGGGCATTCCCGAAAGCCGGTGACCCAGGCTGATATGTTTGAAATCATCAGCGATTTTATTTCTTACCCACAGTTCATGCTCATTGTTCCTGTGAGAGAACTTGGTGACAACCCCCACGGACTCAATGTTTTTTTCCCGCATCACCACCGCCGCCTCTTCAACCTCGGCCAACGACGGTCCGCGCAGAACCTGCCCTCGATGATCCACTGCTCCCGAGAGAAAACAGACATCATCGCCGCAACGGAGAAACTCGGGGTTCATACCGGGACCAGCCTGGATGAACATGCCCACCCGGTCGAGACTGTCCTGGATCAGGGCATTGGTGCAGAGGGTGGTACTGAGATGGATTCGTGCAAGTCGATTCTTGTCGGCCGGAACAAGGGCTTCGAGCAAGGTGATGATCGACTCCTCCAGTGCTTCGCCCCCCAGGATCACCTTTTTCTTGGCCAGGATGGTTCCGCCCTGCAGAAGAACGCCGTCGGCGTGGGTTCCCCCCACATCGATTCCAATAATCATCGCGTTTCCTTGCCGTAGAGTTTAGCCAGAGCGGCGGACGTCTTCCAGGACCACCATCACGGTTTGTAAGAGACACCAACCCTTGCGTTTCCTGCTCCACACTGTCTTTCTTTCTTGATACTATTCAAAGAAGAGAAGAAACACAAAGGGATTTTCCCCTGCACCCATATTCACCGCCGACAGGCGCTCCCCAGCAGTCTTTTCCGCCACCCGGACAATGATGATGCCGCCAGGGATACAATTTTTTGTACTTTTGCGTTCTCTCGTTGTCCTAATTTGTGGTATACTGGCGGATGAGATTAGCTTTTTTCGTGGTTGTTTTATTGAGAACAAGGGAATAGTCAGTATGGCGCAGACAAATACCATCATGGTGGTGGGTGCCGGTCAGATGGGTCGAGGTATCGCCCTGCTGTCGGCACGATGCGGCTTTCAGGTGCTCCTCCACGATCTGCTCGAAGCCCACCTGCAGGAAAGTATCTCGGCCATTGGCCTGGAACTGCCCTCACATCCGGAGCTCTCCAAAACGGGGGCCGACAGAGTCCTCGGCAGAATCCATCCGACCACTTCCCTGCAGGACAGCGTCCGCGCCGATTTCGTCATCGAGACCGCCACGGAAAACATCACCATAAAACAGCAGATATTTACCGCCCTTTCCAACTACACTACCCAGCATACCGTACTTGCCACAAATACCTCTTCATTGTCCATTTCAGATATCGCTTCGGCCACCGATTGCCCCGAGCGGGTCATCGGCCTGCATTTCATGTATCCGGTCATGTCCATGCAGCTTGTGGAAATGATTCGGGGCCTGAAAACCAGCGAACATACCTGCAACATCACTCGAATACTAGCCGATAAGCTCGGCAAGCAGGCAATAGAGGTCAACGATTATCCGGGATTTGTCTCCAACCGGCTGCTGATGCCTATGATCAACGAGGCCATAATACTGGTCTTTGACGGTGTCGCCGATGTCGAATCAGTCGATAGAATCATGCAGCTGGGCATGCAGTATCCGCTTGGCCCTCTGCAAATGGCCGACATGATAGGACTGGATACCTGCCTCTCCATTATGGAAATTCTCCACCGCAGCCTGGGCGAACCGAAATACCGTCCCTGCCCGCTGTTGCGCACCATGGTCAAGGCCGGCAAACTCGGCCGCAAGTCCGGGGAAGGCTTTTATTTTTACGATAATTAGGTGACAGGTTACCGTTGAGTCAACCTGGCTCTAATGTATCGTATTCCAGAAGACCTCTCCCTCGAATACTTCACATGTCTGCTGAAGCCCCGGCTGAAGAAGTCCCCCTTGATGTAGTTGAAACTTTGAAATATTTCTATGTACTTTTCAACGATTACTTTCAAAGAATTTTTCTTGGTGTTATACATTCTCGTGGAACGTTATGACCACACTTTTCCTTAACGAACGTTTTCTCGAAGAGGAAATAACAGCTGTATTTTCCGGGGGTGGGTTCTCCAATTGTATATCTCAAGCTTATTGCTCACTCGGAAAATATAAAAACCTCCTTTTCAGGCAATCATCCAGACTCCTTGCATATGCTTCAACTCGATGACACCCAGATCGTTGGTCGCGGAGTCGACAGAATTGTATATGCACACCCCAGTGATCCACATCTGTGCGTGAAGATAGCTCGATGCAACTTTTCCACTGACTATGTGGTCAAAGGAGCACGGGATTACCTTTATTATGCGCTTCGATCGTTCAACAAGGAGTATTTCGATTTCAACTTTATAGACGTTCGTTACGCCTGCCGGCTTGCACAGCGTGGTGAGGAAAAAATATTCTTTCATCACCTTCCACGGTGTTATGGATTTGTGGAAACAAACCTTGGGAAAGGGGTTCTATGGCAGCGTATCCGCAATTTCGACGGTTCCGACTGCTTTTCCTTGCGTGACTGTTACCTTACACCTGGCCTGTTAGGGGAGAATGAAAAGGAGTTGATATGGGCCGCCCTCGATCAATTCTTTGCTTGGCAGATGAAAAATGCAATTATGTTGCGGGAAATGGCTTTTACCAATACCTTGGTTTGTCGCATCGATCCTCAAATCATTCGGCTCTATCATATCGACGCCATCGGCTGTGCTGATATAATTCCTCTTGCCGATCACGCCGGATGGTTTGCCAGGATGCGCATATGGAGTAAAATACGATCATTCCGTAAGCAAATAACCAAATGGCTGGATGGACGCCTGGAGAAATAGATGACAAGCCCTCGCTTTAAAAACCCGTCCTCCATTTTCCACACACCCTCTCAACACATACCTACGGAATAACCTATCGGACAGCTCTCGTTTATGTTCCTTAGGTTTTCCTGAAAACCAGCGAGCACATCCGCACCATCACCTGAAAAACAGCAAGTCAAAGCAGTCAGGAACAACAGGGGCGACGATTAGCCTGAATCTGTCTCCAAGTGACTGCTGATGCCGATGATCAATGAGATCAGATTTCTTTGCCCTCGTGATACTGACCAATCAACTGATTAAGGGCTTGCGGCCTGCTGAAATAATACCCTTGTATGGCATCGCAGCCGGCATCTCTTAGCTTCCTGGCACCCTCCTGGGTTTCCACTCCTTCGGCGATCACCAGCAGTTTCTGGTCATGGCAGAAGCCAACAAGAGAGCGGATGACCTCAAACTTCTGGTTTTCGACCGCCTTCATGATAAAGAGCCGGTCGAGCTTGACAATATCAATTGGAAAATCAACAAGCTGAATAATCGAGGTGAAACCGGAGCCAAAGTCGTCGATGGCCAGCCTGAAGCCTGCATCCTTGATCCTTTTCAGTCTTTCAAGACTGCTGGCGGTGTGATCGCGATAAAAGGTTTCGGTTATCTCGATGGTGAACCTCTCGGGGGCTATCTCTTTGCTTTCAACCAGCAAGAAGAGCTTGTCTACAAAATCCATGCTGAAAAACTCAGCTGCGGAAATGTTTATGGATATCTCAACATGTTCTCCATATTTTTCCCAGAGTACCGGCGCATCCTCAAAGGCTCTTTCCAGTACCCACATATCAATCTTATGGTACAATCCGAGATTTTC
>CAKZOA010000482.1 GCA_937132035.1 uncultured Desulfobulbaceae bacterium
CATCCGGCTCACGACGCAGGCTACTATGTAAAACACGTCGCCAAAGCGACGCCTCTCTGGGAGAGAAACTGCCCGATCTGTGAATTCTCTGAAGGAGCATGCCAGGACTGTCTCGCTCTCTATGACAAAGGCAATGGCAACCTCTGCGACGACCCGGATTCACCCATGAACAAATGGCGCACCGCTCATCCCGGTGATCCCGATTTCAGAACCTGGTACGCCGGTAAAATAGTAGGGCTGGCCAGTGCAGCAATCGGCAAATAAAGCCAGGAAAGCATTATGCCACCGGAGAAGAGCGCATAAGAACCATAGGATGCACAAACAACAGGACAAACCAGGGAAAGCCTCCCCATTTATTGTTGCATTTTTGCTTCTGTTAATATAATCATGCTGACGAGGCGAGTAATATGCATATGTCACATATACCACTCTGTAGCAATACCACCATGTGGCGTTTTTTGCCAGGGTCTTTTTTGTGCTTATACGCATTATGTGCACTATGTATATCCGCCTCCTTCGTTATCGGTAATATGATCGGAAAAGGCTTTTGAGATGGTCTCAAGCGACCGTATCCTGTCATCAACCCACCTACTGGTACAGGAGGGAATGTATTTTGAAGAACTACAGTATCAGCCCTAATTTGTACGGCGAGATCGAGAAGTTGGGCGCCAAGGACATGGAAACATGCATGCAGTGTGGTAACTGCGCCGCCGCCTGCCCCTTGTCCACCGGCGAGAACACCTTTCCCCGCAAAATTTACCGCTACCTGCAGCTGGGCCTCAAAGACAAGGTTCTGTCATCTCCGGAACCATGGCTCTGTTATTATTGCGGCGACTGCAACACAGACTGTCCCCGGGGTGCGGAACCGGCAGAGACCATGATGGCAACGCGCAGATGGCTCACGACCCAATACGACTGGACCGGCCTGGCACGGCTTTTCTACAGATCACCAAAGTGGGAAGTCGCCGCCTTTGGCGCCATCGCTCTGTTTGTCATATCGCTGTTTCTTCTGTTCCATGGTCCGGTGGTCACCAACAGGGTTGAGCTCAATACCTTCGCCCCGGTTCACTACGTCCACATCGGCGATCAAATCATGATCCTGATCGTGCTCGGCCTTCTCGGATCGAACGCTGTCAACATGTATTTCAAGATCATGCAAGGCACCAAGGTTCCCCTGAGGCTGTATATCACCCAGGCGCCAGTTTTCATTCTCAACTACTTCACCCAGAAAAAATGGCGCAAATGCGGCACCGGTCCTTCCAGCGCCTGGGCCCGGCATTTCTTCCTCTTCTCCGGCTGGGTGGCCATGGAAGTGCTGGTGATGATTTTTCTCACAAGCTTCCAGACCGATATCGTCCACCCCTTCTGGCATCCGACGCGGATCGTCGGTTACTACGCGACGGTGGCCCTTATGGTCGGCTCGGCCAGCATGCTCTACGGCCGCTGGTTCAAAAAGGAAGAAAATCTGCACAGGTACTCCGATTTTACCGACATGTTTTTTTTGGTGCTGATTTTCGCTATCGCCGTCTCCGGCATCATGGTGCACTTTGCCAGGCTGGGAGGCCTGCCGCTGACCACCTACTCCATATACGTCATTCACGTAGGTATCTGTGTTGGTATGTTGATGATCATGCTGCCCTTCGGCAAGCTTTCCCATCTAATGTACCGGCCTCTGGCCATTTTCCTTTGTTCCATTAAAGAAAAGGCGCAGAAGCAGTCGCAATTTGACCCGGCAGAACTTGAAGAAAAAACCGCCGAAACCTTCAGGGCCTGCATGCAGTGCGGAACCTGCACCGGTGTCTGCCCTTCGATCCAGATTCGCAACTACAGTCCGCGCCAGGTATTGCGCAATATCTCTCTTAACAGGGCCACCGACACCAACGTCGACGAGGCTGTCTGGAGCTGCGTGAGCTGCAACAGTTGTGTTGAGCATTGTCCCCGTGGTACCGAAGTTCTCGATCTCATCAAAACCGTGAGACAGCGCACCGTCGCCAGCGGCAAACTGCCAAAACAGCTGCAGGCGCCATTGAACACCCTCAAAAAGGAAGGAACCCCCTGGCCCGGCAAGCGCAAGGACCGAACACAGTGGACCGGTACACTGCAGATCCCCGAATATTCCGAAAGCAAGGAATACTGCCTGTTCACCTGCTGCACTACCGCCTACGACAATGGACCGGTCAATGGCAGCCGCAACGGCGGCCTGGCCCTGATCAAGCTCCTCGAGATAGGCGAGGTCTCCTACGGTGGTCTGGGAACCGGAGAGTCCTGCTGCGGCGACCAGGCAGAAAAGATGGGCGACGTCAAGACTGTCGAGGCGCTGACAGAGGCAAACACCGATCTATTCAACAGCACAGGAGTCAAACGCATACTGACCTCTTCTCCCCATTGCCTCAACGCCTTCCGGAAAAACTACCCGAACCTGGAAAAAGATGTCGAGACAAAGCACTATACCGAACTGCTCGACAGCCTGATCAGCAATGGTGCCCTGACCCCGCTAAGCAAGGTCGACGCCAAGGTTACCTACCATGACCCCTGCTACCTGGGGCGGCACAATACCATCTACGAGGCGCCCCGCCGAATACTGCGCTCCATACCAGGCCTTGAACTCATTGAGATGCAGAACAGCAAGCAGCGAAGCCAGTGCTGCGGCGGCGGCGGAGGCGGTGCCTGGCAGATCCGCTCCCTGGATGAAGACCATGGAGTCATTCGCGTCCAGGAGGCACTGGATACCGGGGCTGAAATCATAGCCACCGCCTGTCCCTACTGTATTCGTATGCTCAACGAAGCCATCGCCAAGCTTGGCGTTGAAGATACAATAATTATCCGTGACGTGTCGGAGCTTTTGCTGCAGTCGGTAGAGGCCTCCTTCACATCAGGTCACAGCGAAAGCACTCATCAGGAGGAGTATCATGTCTGAACGTATCGGCTTTTTTATCTGCCACTGCGGCATCAATATCGCCTACAGGGTACGGGTTGAAGAGGTTGCCAAATATGCCTCGACCTTCCCGGGCGTGGTAGTCTCCAAGGATTACCTGTTCATGTGTTCCGACCCGGGCCAGGAATTGATTGAAAAAGAGATTAAAGACAATAATCTCACCCGGGTGGTGGTCGCCGCCTGTTCTCCGCGAATGCACGAAAAGACCTTTCGCGCCGCCTGCGAACGCGCCGGTCTCAACCCCTACCATGCCTTTCATCAGGTCTGCGTGCGGGAACACGGCTCCTGGGTGACGGAAAACGAGGACGAGGCCACGGCGAAGGCCATCACCATCGCCAAGGCAGGCCTTTCCCGCGTCGCTTACCAGGATAAGCTTTTTCCCAAAAAGTTTTCGGTCAATCCCAACACCCTGGTGGTCGGCGGCGGCATAGCGGGCATGGAGGCATCGCTCAACATCGCCGCCTCCGGCAACACCGCCTATCTGGTGGAAATGCAGCCGACGGTCGGCGGCCACATGCTCCAGTACGACAAGACCTTCCCCACCCTTGACTGCGCCGCCTGTATCGGTACGCCGAAGATGGTGGCAGTGGGCCAGAACCCCAACGTCGAGCTGATGACCTACAGCCAGGTGGAAGAGGTCGACGGCTTTGTCGGCAACTTCAAGGTCACCGTCAACCAGAAGGCCAGATACGTCAAGTCCAACTGCACCGGCTGCGGCGACTGCGCCAAGGCCTGCCCCGTTGGCAACACCAACGACTGGGACAATCACACCAAGTCGAGAAAGGCTATCTACATCGCCTTTCCCCAGGCGGTACCGGTTCGCTATGTCATCGACAAGAAGGACCGCGGCCCCTGCGTTCAGAAATGTCCGGCAGGGATCAACATTCAGGGATTCGTGGCGCTGATCAAGATGGGCGAGCACGAAAAAGCCCTGAAGCTGATTATGGAGAAGATGCCCCTGCCCGGCTCCCTCGGCCGCATATGCCCCGCCCCCTGCGAAACCGAATGCCGGCGGCAGGATGTCGACTCCCCCCTGGCTATCTGCTCGCTCAAGCGCTTTGCTGCCGACCAGGCCGACTGGGGTGCCATACCGGTTCCGGAAATCGACAAGAAGGATGAAAGTGAAAAAGTGGCCATCATCGGTGCCGGCCCTGCCGGACTGACCACCGCCTATTTCCTTGCCCTCGATGGCTACCATCCGACCATCTTCGAGAAAGCACCGAAGGCCGGCGGCATGCTGCGCTACGGCATCCCCGACTACCGACTGCCGCAGGATGTGCTCGACCGCGAGATCGATTACATCAAGCGATTGGGCGTTGCCATCGAACTCGAGGCAGGCATCGGCCGGGAGCGGACCATCGAGAGCCTTATGGCCGAAGGGTTCAAGGCTATCTACATCGCCGCCGGCGCCCATAAGAGCCGAAAGATGAATATCAAGAATGAGGATGCCGAGGGTGTCATGCACGGCATCGACTACCTGGGCCTGCTCAACCGTGGCCAGAAAGTACATACCGGCAACAAGGTCGTGGTCGTCGGCGGCGGCGACGTCGCCATCGATGCCGCCCGCGAGGCCATCCGCCAAGGCG
Source organism: uncultured Desulfobulbaceae bacterium (assembly GCA_937132035.1). GTDB lineage: Bacteria > Desulfobacterota > Desulfobulbia > Desulfobulbales > Desulfocapsaceae > Desulfopila_A. Next base: position 4,522 of record CAKZOA010000482.1, read on the forward strand.
CTCAGGAAGTGACCATGGTCTACCGCCGAAGCCGTACGGAAATGCCCGCCGTCGAAGCCGAGATCAAAGCGGCTGAGGAAGAAGGCATCAAGATCGAGATTCTGCAAAACCCCATCGAGGTGCTCACCGACGGCGGCAAAGTGGTTGGCGTCAAATGTATCAAAATGAAACTGGGTGAGCCCGACGAATCCGGCAGAAGACGTCCGGTACCTATCGAAGGCTCCGAATATGAGATCGAATGCGATATGATCATTCCGGCCATCGGTCAGCAGGTTGCCAGCGAATTCGTCAGCGGCACCGATGGCATAGAGCTGACCCGCTGGGGTACCGTCGATGCCGACCCGGTTACCTTTCATACCGGCAGACCGGGAGTTTTCGCCGGTGGCGATGTCTATACCGGACCGTCCATTGCCGTCGAAGCCATCGGCGCCGGCCAGGAGGCCGCCGTTTCCATCTCAAAATATCTCAAGGGCGAAGAGCTCTTTGAAAACCGTCAGAAACGGCCTTCGGGCAAGGACTGGCAGAAAATCCCGGAGAAAACAGCCAAGGCGGAGAGGGCCAAAATGCCGGAACTCGCCGTCAACGAGCGCATCGCCAATTACAAGGAGATCGAGTTGGGCTTCAGCGAAGACCAGGCCATGGCCGAGGCTTCACGCTGCGTCGACTGCGGCGGCTGCTGCGAATGCAAACTCTGCATCGATCAGTGCAAGGCCGAGGCCATCGACCACGACGACACCGACAAGAAGACCCAGATAGAGGTCGGCTCCATCATCGTCGCCACCGGTTTTGATCCCATGGATCCCACGCCCATGGTCCAGTATGGTTACGGGAAATACGCCAACGTCTTCACCAACCTCGAATTTGAACGGCTCTCCAATGCCACCGGACCGACTTCTGGCAAGCTGCTCAAACGCGACCTCGACGACCGTATGCAGTTTACTTCTCCACCCAAGTCCGTGGCTATCCTTCACTGCATCGGCAGCCGCGACAAGAACCACCACGAATACTGCTCCAGAACCTGCTGCATGTATGCCCTCAAATACGCCCACCTGCTCAAGGACAAGTGCGGACACGATACCGAGATCTACAACTTCTATATCGACATGCGCTGCTTCGGCAAGGGCTACGAGGAGTTCTACAAAAAGGTGCAGGAGGAAGGCGTCCGCATGATCCGCGGCAAAGCCGGTTCGATCACCGAAAAGGAAAACGGCATACTCACTGTCAAGGCTGAGGATACCTTATCCGGCCGCATCGTTGAAGTCGATGTCGAAATGGCTATCCTCTGCACGGCCATGGAGGCGCGCCCCAATGCCGAAGAGGTCATGCGCAAGTTCGGCATCGGCATCGGACAGGACGGATTCTTCCAGGAGGAGCATCCCAAACTGGCTCCTGTTTCCACTCCTTCCAGCGGCGTGTTCCTGGCCGGCGCATGTCAGGGACCCAAAGACATTCCAGACACCGTCGCCCAGGCCAAAGGCGCAGCCGCCGAGTGCCTGGCCCTGTCCTCGGCCGGCGAGGTGGAAGTGCCGCCGATGATCTCCTCCATCGACAAGGACATCTGCGTCGGCTGTCAGCTCTGCATAGGCCTCTGTCCCTACGGTGCCATCGAATTCAATGATTTTGCCGGAGTCAGCGAGGTCAACTCCGCGGTCTGCAAGGGCTGCGGCAGCTGTTCGGGCGGCTGTCCGAGCGGTGCCCCCAAGGTAAGGCATTTTACCGATAAACAAATTTTCGCCGAAATTGACGGAATTTTATTAAATTAGAGAAGGAGCCCAACGATGAGTGAATTTGAACCGAAAATAGTATCCTTTTTTTGCAACTGGTGCACATTCACCGCTGCCGATCTTGCAGGTACATCGCGTCTGTCGTACCCATCCAACATCAAGATTATCAGGGTAATGTGCAGTGGCATGGTCGACCCCAAGTACGTGCTCAAGGCATTCCTCAACGGCGCCGACGGCGTCCTCATCGGCGGCTGCTGGCCCGGCGACTGCCACTACATCAACGGCAATCTCAAAGCCAGACGCCGCGTCGCCCTTCTCACCGAAATGCTCAGCCAGTACGGCATCGGACCTGAGCGACTGTGGCTGCGCTGGATCGCCGCCAGTGAAGGAACCATGCTGAAAGAGGTGGCCGAAGAGATGACGGAAAAACTCAAGGAACTCGGTCCCAGCCCACTGAACAAGACCAAGAACGCGGTCGTCGCCTGAGAGAGGGAGATGCAACATGTCTAAATATATTCAACTTGCGTATACTAAAGGTGAACTCAACACCCAGCTGTCCGAGCTTTTTGCAAGTATGCTGGAAAACAAGGCCGTGGATGCCATTCTCGCCCCCATGACCCAACCCAAGAAAGGGGTCATGCAGACCCTGGTGACCTCTAAGGATAATGTTAAAGAAATCGACCCCTTCGCCCCTGTAATGCCGGTGAACAGCGCCAAGATCGCTTCTTCTCTTACCACCTCACCGTCCGGCAAGAAAATTGCCATGGTGCTGCGCTCCTGCGAGGTGAGGGCACTGGTCGAACTGGTCAAGCTCAAGCAGGCCGACCTCGACGATGTCGTACTCATTGGCATAGATTGTCTTGGCAGATACGAAAATACCGACTTTCTCAAATTCCAGGCAAAAGAAGGCACTTCGGAATCCTTTCTCGAAAACGCCATGGCCGGCAAAACCGAAGGCGACGGCTTTGACGTCGCCGGCGCCTGTAAGGTATGCGAGTATCCGGTGGCACCGAATGTCGATATCAACCTCTGCGCCATAGGCTCCGGCTCCGGTTCTCTTTTTATCGAAGCCCTCACCGAAAAAGGCGAAGAAGTGCTGAGCGCTGCCGGAGCCAAGTTCGTCAACGGCCCCAGCGGTCGTCAGGACGCCGTAGGCAAGATCGCCAAGGAGAGAAGCGAAGCACGCAACGCCCTTTTTGAATCCTACCGTTCTGAAACCGGCAGCTTCGATGCTCTCGACGATAAGCTCGCCGCCTGCATAAACTGCTACAACTGCCGTGTGGCCTGCCCGGTATGCTACTGCAAGGAATGCGTCTTCGTCACAGACACCTTTCGCCATAAAGGCGAACAGTTCATCGGCTGGGCCGACAATAAAGGCTCACTGAGAATGCCAACCGACACCAGTTTTTATCACCTGACCCGTATAACCCATATGGCAGCCTTCTGCGTCGGCTGCGGCCAGTGCACCTCCGCCTGCCCCAACGACATCGACGTCATGCCGATTTTCAGGACATCAGCGCAGAAGATTCAGGATCGTTTCGAATACCTCGCAGGCAGGTCGGTCGACGAACCGCAGCCTTTGAGTGTTTTCGACAGCGACGAACTTATGGAAGTAACAGGTCAGGTCAAATAGGAGAGACATTATGGCAGAAAAGAAGCCGACAGGCACGGTCCTCGTGGCCGGAGCCGGCATATCTGGCATTAAAGCGGCCATAGAACTGGCGGAAACCGGATACCAGGTCCTGCTCACCGATGCCTCCACCCAGGTCGGCGGCATCCTGGCAAAACTGGATTACCAGTTTCCCAGCGATCATTGCGGTATGTGCCGAATGCTGCCCATGGTAGGGCGTGAGTATTCTTCTGAATACTGTATGCGAAAAAGTCTGTACCACGAGAATATAGAAATTCTTCCCTTTACCGAAATCGCCGGCATCGAAGGCGACGGCGGCAACTACAAAGTCGAGCTCAAACGCAGGGCGCGCTATGTCAATCCCGTGGTCTGCAATGAACTCGGTAAATGTATAGATGCCTGCCCGGTAGAGGTCGAGGATGAATTCAACCATGGCCTGACCATGCGCAAGGCCATCTACAAACCCATTCCCCACAACGTGCCGCAGATGCTCATCATCGACAAACAGGCCTGCACGGAATGCGGTGAGTGTGTCAATGTCTGCTCGACAGGCGCCATCAATCTCGGCGCCGAGGATGAATTGGAAACCCGCGAGGTCCATTCCATCATTCTGGCCTCGGGCGTCAAGCTCTACAATACCAAGGAATTCGAGGACGCTAAATCCTACGCCGTCTCCCCCGATGTCGTCACCTCCCTGGCCTTTGAACGTATGCTCTCCGGTACCGGAACCTACCAACACGGCGTCATCAAAAGACCTTCGGACGGCAAACCGGCTAAGAAGATCGCCTGGATCCAGTGCATGGGGTCCCGCAACCGGCGGCAGAACAGAGATTACTGCTCCTCGGTCTGCTGCATGTTTGCTCTCAAGGAGGCGGTGCTGGCCAAGGACAAAGGCGGACCTGATATTGAGACCACTATCTTCTATATGGATATGCGCACCTTCGGCAAGAGTTTCCAGCAGTATAAGGAAAACGCCGTCGAAGAACACGGCGTCAAGCTTGTCCGCTGCCGGGTCCAGGAAATCGTCCGCCAACCCGACGGCAGTCTGCAGATCCGCTATTTCGACCCGCTCACCAATGAGTTTTTCTTCGAGTACTACGACGTCGTCGTCCTCTCCACCGGACAGGTGCCCTTCGAAGATCACAAAAAATGGGCCGAGCTCACCGGCACCGCGCTCTCGCCCCAGAATCTGCTGGCAACCGAACCCTACTCCAAGGTCAGACTCGCCGGCAAACAGGGCATGTTCATGTGCGGCTCGCTGATGGGGCTGACCGATATCAGTGAATCGATGTCCAGCGGCATCGCCGCAGCCGGCGAGGCAACCAGCTTTCTCTCCGGCCTCGATGTCGACAAACGTATCGGCTACACCACCCCTGAACCGAAAACCAGTGACCGCGGCAAACCGAAAGTAGCGGTCCTGGTCTGCAAATGCGGTGAACTGGCTGGTGCCGAGGGCCTCGACACCAAGCTGCTTGAGAGTGAACTGAACATGCTCAACGGTGTCGGCGCCGTCCATATCGTCGAGTCGATGTGCTCCGATGAAGGACAGGAAGAAGCCCTGGAGGTTCTCAAAAATTCTGGCTGCAACCGACTGCTCATCGGTGCCTGCCAGCCCTATATGTATCGGAGTCAGCTTAAGGATATCGCACGCAAGGCGGGATTCAACTCATCGCTGGTGCAGGTTTTCGATTTTCTGGGTATCTCCCGTCGCGGAATCCATGAAGACGACAAGCTGAGCTGGACCAGGCGGGCCATCAAGGAAATCAAGGCCGATATCGCCATGATGAAGGAAAAACCGGCGCTGCACGTCCAGTCCCAACCCATAAACGACACCGCTCTGGTGGTCGGCGGCGGCATCAGCGGCATGCATTCCGCCCTTTCCCTGGCCAACCGCGGCGTTCCCGTTCATATCGTCGAGAAATCAAGCGAACTCGGCGGTTTTGCAGGCAATAACATCACCGCCACCATAGATGGACTGGCGCCGGTGGAGATGGCTAAGGACATGAAGCTCAAGGTTTTTGAAAACAAAAAAATAACCGTCCATCTCAATGCCGAAGTAGAAAAGACAGAAGGCACTTTGGGTGCCTTCGATTCAAAGATCGTCTCCAGTGAAAACGGGGAAAACACCTATCTTCATCACGGTGCGGCGATCATGGCCACCGGCGGCCATGAAGGCGCCACCGAGGAATACGGTTATGGCCAGGCCGACAATATCATGACCCAGTTCGAGTTCAAAAAAGCATTGGAACAGGGCGATGTCGATCTCAGCGAAGCTGAAGACGTAGTCATGATCCAGTGCGTCGGCTCACGGGAAAAAGACAAGCGCCAATACTGCAGCCGCATCTGCTGCATGTGGGCCATGGCCAATGCCTTGAAGATCAAGGAGAAGAATCCCGACACCAGGGTCTTCATCCTTTACCGCGACATTATGACCTACGGTTTTCTCGAGCAATATTACACCAGGGCCAGGCTGGCAGGCGTAATTTTCGTCAGCTACGAGCTTGATTCCAAGCCCGAGGTCGAAATCGTCGACGGCAAACCGGTGATCAAGTTCACCGAAAGCGTGCTGAATGCTCCTGTGGAGCTGAGCCCCGATTATCTGCTGCTGTCGACCGGCGTCGACCCCGAGGAGAGCAATGCCAATCTGGCTTCCACCTTCAAGGTGGAGCTCACCAAGGACGGTTTTTTCCAAGAGGCGGACTCCAAGTGGAGGCCGGTGGAATTCAATCACATAGGCACCTTCCTCGCTGGCGTCGCCCACTCGCCCATGCCTCTTCCCGATGCTATCATGCAGGCGGAAGCGGCAGCGCAGAAGACCTTCACCTACCTCTCCGGCGGTGAGGTGCAGACGGCCAGGATGACCTCTTCGGTCAAGGATGCCCTGTGCGTGCGCTGTCAACGCTGCATAGTCGTCTGTCCCTTTGAAGCACGATCGTATAACGAGATGGAAAACATCATCGAAGTAGACGCGGCCGCATGCCAGGGCTGCGGTATGTGCGCCGTGGCCTGCAGGAATAACGCCGCCGAGGTTTCCGGCTGGAGCGACCGGCAGCTGATGTCGGTCATCGACGAGAAGCTCTCCGACGATTTCGAACTTTCCACAACCAAATAGAGGTATACGCATGGATCTAAAAACGGAAGCGATAAAGGATTTGTGGAAGGATGTCGACCACACCGGCAACCTGCAGCATTGCTTCAACTGCAGTACCTGCATCTCCGGCTGTCCGGCATCGTACGGTGATCCGCCGCTCTTAGTGCGCAATCTGGCCCGCAAGGTTCTCTACGGCCTGGAAGAGGAGCTTTTCGAAGAAGACACCCCCTGGGCCTGCGTCAGCTGTTCGCGCTGCGAGGAAATGTGTCCCATGGATGTCAAGCCCTTCGAGCTCATCCTGCAGATACGCATGTGGCAGTCCACCAACGATGAAACCAGGGTTCCGCCTTCGATCACCGAAATCTACAACCGGGGCTATACCCAGGCGGTGGCCACCAACGAAGAGCTGCGTGAGCAGCTCGGACTGAAACCGCTGCCCACCATCACCAAAAACGAGGAGCAGCTCAAACTGTTCCAGGAAATGCTGATGAAGACTCCCGTTGTTGCCGCCAACGACTACATGTTTGGTTAAGTGCTGCAATAACCTACGTAAATGAGGTAAATACAATGGAATTTTGTCTATTCTTAGGGTGTAACACTCCGGCTGTTCGACCCGATGTCGAGCGGGGCATCAGGCTTTCCATGGAAGGACTCGGCGTCGATCTGATAGATACGGATAACTACGTCTGCTGTCCGGCCTTCGGTTCCTTTCCCTCGACCGACGAGGATTCCTGGCTGGCAACCAGCGGCTGGAACCTCTCACTCGCCGAGGAGAAAGGACGCGACATTCTTGTCCAGTGCGGCTCCTGCTATTCTTCCCTGCGCATGGGCCGCGAACATATAATGCACAGCGAGGAAAAACAGAAACGGGTTAACGAACTCCTCGAACCAACCGGCAGAAGCGTCCAGGGCGGATCGAAGATCCGTCACGTAACGGAAGTGCTCTACCGTGAAGTGACACCTGAAAAGATCAGGGAAAAGGTAACGCACAGCCTCGAGGGACTGCATGGCATTGTCCAATACCCCTGCCATACGCTGTATCCAAGCGAAGTGGTCGGCTTCGAAGATTCGCCGAGACAGCCGAAGGGGCTGAGAGAACTTGTTGAGGCGCTGGGGGCGACGGTCGACTCCTACAGCAAGGAAATGCAGTGCTGCGGAGGCGCCGGCGGTTTCATGAAATCCACCCCCGAGCAGGCAATCGAATTTGCCAAATCCAAATTCGATGCCATACTCGAGGAAACCAAAGCCGATTTCATCGCCGTCTCCTGCATCACCTGCCTGATGCACATGGAAAA
>CAKZOA010000483.1 GCA_937132035.1 uncultured Desulfobulbaceae bacterium
GGCATCTACGCCGATATGTATGCCAAGCAGGCCGCCTGGCTCGATTCCCCGAATGGAACGGCAGAGATAGCAAAAGCCCTGGATTGCGGCCGGCGCATCCCTATGACAGTCAAAGCATTCGTGGACGCCGGCTGTTGCGGCATGTATCCGCACTCTTCTGCACATTGGAAGAAAAGCATTGAGTTTTGTTGTTCTTTTTGTGACAATTCAGAATATTACCCTCTAACCATAGATAATTGAAGTCGTACGCCGGACAAGAATAAAGACTGTTCACCCATATATGCCGAAATCAGCCAGGCGCTTGAGCCGGTGTTTTCATCGTCATCACAGATTCTGTCCGCGGTTCTCTTTGGTTCATCGGCAAAAGGCGACCATACCGGAAAAAGCGATGTTGATATTGCCGTGTACGTACGAGAGCCACTAAAGTTTTCCTTGCCGGACCGGCTGGCGCTTCATGGGGACTGTTGCCGTGCCCTGAAACGCGACGATGTGAATTTGGTGGTGATGAATCAGGCGGAAAACCTGATATTACTTGAGCATATTATTCGGGAAGGCATAGTGATTTACTCGATAGATCAAGACGAACTCGATATATTCATGGTGGAAACGCTCCATAAGGTTATCGATTTTCGAAATCATAGAGACAGAGCAATGTACCCATATAAGAACGCATAGATCAAAAGATCTTTAAAGTAAAAGAGTACCTGTCGAACATTTAAAAGCTTTCCCGGGATTGCGGCCGCAGTTTATGCCGGACTTGATCCGGTACCAAAATGACATACGGCAGTCTTCCGTCCTCTGTCCTCCGTCTTCTGTGGGAGCAATGTAATGGATAAGCTTGGTTTGAGAGTAAAGCGGTCTAAGGTGATTGAAATTGGAGAGGGAGGCGAGCTAAGGGAAAACTGCCCAGCTTAGGCTACCACGTCCAGAGAATTATTCTCCAGAAATTCAAGAACTTTGTTGGCCTGATCTTCCGAGAGAGTAAATTTATCTATAATAAGACCTTTCAAGGTGGTGTTTTGGCCCTGGGCATAGCTTTTCAGGGAGTTGACTATCTCAGCTGGGTTATGGAGCGCCTGTTGGGTCTCCTCTATGCTGATCGAGCCATCACCGTTCTCGTCGGCAAAGGCGAACATATCCGCGTGACTGCCCATCTCCTGTCCGCTGAGCAACCCGTCATTATTGTCGTCTACCTTGGAGAATATTTCTTGAGTCAATTTTCCGACATTGGGCGGCGAAGAGTTCGATTTTAGAGCTCCAAGCGCTGATTTGAAGTCGTTGGCATTGCCGATATTGGTACCCGGACTAACCATTTTGTCGCTTATTGTCTGGTTTAGAACGGAGAAAAACTCCTTCTCGCCCGGATAGCTGTTCTTGTCCAGGTCTTCCTGGCGAACCGTGCCACTATTCCCGGCCAACTCCCTCATATTGAGACGGCCGTCCCCGTCAGTATCCTTCCTGCCGATAAGGCGATTGCTGAGTTTGTCGATCAACCCCTGCTGAGCGGCCTGTCCTAGCAACCCTTGTATTCCATTGATGTTCATGACAGCACCTTGCTGATAAGATGGCAGTATTCCCTTACTCGTTACTCTCGTCCCTGATATGGTTTCTTTCCTATCGGACGTTCGAAGGAGAGAATTTACTGTTGATCAAATTAAAATACTTCCTCAGAATGGGGGGCCGACAATGGTGTCTGCTGCCACGAAGGATGGGCGTCATTCAACCTCACCGCAGGAGGCGTAACCAAACACTCCATCCTGTCGAGCTGTTACACAAATATCGCCACCTGGGAGGGCTGGCAGAGCAGCACCGCAGGCAATAAGCAGTTCACCTGGACTCTCACCAGGCCAAAACCTATTGGAAGGAGTATTTGACCAATGAAAAAATATAGGACGTTCAAGCAGGTTGAGGAATCGTACTTCCGCGAGCATCCGGAAGAAATAGATGCCTATATCGACCTTATCTTTGATGAGTTTTCCAAAGATGGTGATACAGGAGCGTTGCTTTCCTCACTCCGAGTTCTTAGCCGCGTGAAAGGCGTAAGCAAAATTGCAGAAGAAACGGGCCTTAATAGGAAAGGGGTTCAAAAAGCTTTGTCCGAGAACGGAGACCCGGAATTTGCAAGCGTCAATGCGATCATGCACGCCATGGGCTACAGGCTCATTCCGCGTAAGTTACCTATGTAGCCTAAGCGGACTAAATATAGCTCACCCTCGCTGCGGCTTTTCCGGATAGCGAGATTTTGCAGACGCTGTGTGTAAATTGAGTTGGAGTCATTGCAAAATCACACCTCCACCAACGAATCACTCTTCTGTCATCTCCTACCGTCATGCCGCCCCCGATCCGGCATCCAGAAACGGTTCCAGCCATCTACGCCTACACCTTCCTGCGACAGCCAGCGCCTTGCCCGTAAAAGCCCTCCGGGTCATAACCCAACATCGCAAATTTTCTGGATTGCAGCCTACGCCACAATGACGACGACTGCAGACAACACTGGATTGCGGCCAGCGCCGCAATGACATACGGCGGTCTCAGCCCTCTACACCAATGCTACCCTGCGGCAGCCTCTACCGCCACCCAATAAAATCGATGTGCTCCGTGCATTAACCAGCTAGCCTTGTACCGATTATCATATACCTCATGTTATCTTATCAAAAAACTAACCATAATCGTCAAAGCAAAGGAATAGGTAGTTGCCGGTCGAGAAATGTGATATTTTCCTTTTTGAAGCATTCATACCAAATGTCCCGAGTTGCATTTCCAATTCGGATATTTGACATGGAACCGGTTATCATCCAAAGGCTTTAGAGCTCTTTTACGAAACCGTCAATTTCAACCGCCGGCATAACGAAAACAAACCAATTACAACTACCAAAATAAAGTCAGGTTTAACACCCGATACTTCACCTCGCAATTTAGGAAAAGAATGGACCCTGCAGCTGTCATTAGCGAAAACAATCCCCGATTGAACGACCTTGTTTTTTACAGACCGCAAGATAAGCTTTCGACGGAGCTTGATCAGGAAACGGTCATTCTCGATATGGAATCCGGCATCTACAGCCAGCTGAATCCGGTGGGGACGACCATCTGGAACCAGTTGGAGCAACCTGTTGCATTAACCACTATCATTCAAAAAATCGTGACAGTATATGAAGTCAAGGAAGAAGAGTGCCGAAAAGATGTGTTGACCTTCCTTCAAGACCTTTCCCGTAACGAGCTGATAAAAGCTGAATATGCGTAGGGTCTTCAAATTTTTTCACTTACCCCGAAGCGAAAAGACTATAGTGCTCCAGGCTTTTTCTTTGTTGCTCTATTATAGAGTACGTCTGAAAATGCAACCTCTCCAGAAACCAATCCAATCCGTTCAGCGTCGATCGCGGCATAACCTGGCAAACGCAAAACAAGCACACCTCAAACCGGAAAGAATCTCCCGCTTGATATGCACCGTCCATCGACGTGTCCCTTTCTCCACCTGTTTGTCCCAGGCAATGGCAGGAAAGGTAATTCTCTCCCAGCATGGATACGATACACAACTGCACATCGGTGTCCGCAACGACGAATCTTCCGGATTTGCTGCTCATGCCTGGCTGAGCTACCATGGCGAGGTGCTTATGGGAGAGGTTCACGATCTCAATCGCTTTCAAGAGTTTAAGGCTTTCTCCCGGCAGGAGATGCAATGAGCGGCATCGGCGGTGTATTTCGGCGTGACAAAGCCCCTGTCGCCGACGGGGAAATTCAAGCTA
>CAKZOA010000484.1 GCA_937132035.1 uncultured Desulfobulbaceae bacterium
CCTTGGGCTATGCCTTCGGAGCGGGCATGGTTTCCGCGGTCAACCCTTGCGGTTTTGCCATGCTGCCGGTCTATCTCTCCCTCTACCTCGGCGTTAAAGAGGAAGATTTCCGCCGCCGATCGATTGCGGCAAGGCTCACCAGGGCGGTCTGGGTTACCCTGGTGGTCACTTCCGGATTCGCTCTGCTGTTTGGGGTGGTTGGTCTGGCAGTTTCGGCAGGCGGCGCCTTTCTTGGTCGCTTTATGCCGTGGATAGCCCTTATTGTCGGTGCCTTGCTGTGTATCCTGGGAATAGCCATTCTTTTCGGCAAGCATATATCTCTGCCCTTTATGCTGAAGGTAGGTGGAAAAATTGGGGATCCCCGGAATATGACGCTGAAGGGCTTCTTTCTCTTCGGACTCGCCTTCGGCGCCACCTCACTGGGCTGCACCCTGCCCATATTCCTGGCCATAGTCGGCAGCTCTTTCACCGCCGGAGACCTCTTCGGTGGTGCTGTGCAGTTTGTCAGCTATATACTGGGCATGGCTGCAGTCCTGCTGATTCTCACCGTCGGCATGGCATTCGTCAAGGAGGGTGTGGTCGTCGGCGCCATGCGCAGGTTTCTGCCCTATGCCGAGAAGATCTCCGGTCTGCTGATCATCATAGCCGGCTCCTATATCGTCTATTACTGGCTTGCCAGTGGCCTGCTTTTTTACTAGACGTCGCCGCTGCCTCGAGCAACTGTGTCCGGTGCCGCTGCTTCTCCCTTGGTTAGCTGAGTTCCTTCAGCAGTTCAGCCAGTTTTTGCGGATTGCTGGTCGGCGCCTGGCAGCTGTAGTCTTTGCAAAGATAGGCTGTGGACTTATCCTCGATTCGTGTCATATCTCCTATGCTGGCGATGTATCGCCGGAGAAACTGCTGGTTTTCGCCACCGTTGGCCAGGAGTACCTGCAGTTGCGGCAGATAGTGCCTCTGGGCTTGAGCCAGCAGTGCCTGGGTACCAGGGGAGGAGGTGTCCCCGGCAATGATCAGCTGGGTCGGCGGCGGTGGTCCACTTCGCCTGCGAGAGCATCCTGACAAGGTGGAGAAAGTTTAAGGCGGCAACGGAGTTTCTTGAAGGTTCGGCCTCGTCATGGGTTTCTTTCATACGGGTGAGTAGATCCGGTTTGTCCTGGCTGCTCAAAAAACCGCCGTCGGAGTCGGCAAAAAAATCTATCTGCTGATTGCTGAGGTCGATGGCTTGGCGAAGATGGGCGCAGTTATGGGGAGCGTCGTAGAGATCGAGCAGGCCCTGGATGAAGAAGGCATAATCCTCGAGCACGGCATCAAAACGGGCCTCGCCGTCACGCCAGCGGTGCAACAGGTGGCCGTCCACCATCAGGTTTTCGAAAATAAAGGAGGCCACGGCTTCCGCTTCTTCAAGATAGCGGTGTTTGCCGAGGATTCTGCCGGCGCCGGCCAGGGCGGAGAGCATCAGGCCGTTCCAGGAGGTCAGGATTTACAAGAAATGAGTTGTTTTTCGTCTGTATAAAAAGTATATGCATGTTTTCGCTGCTGTCCGGGCGGAAGAATATTTTTCCTCGGTCTCAGCCTTTCCTTCGTCCTGTCCTGCGCTGCCACGCTATGGTGGATTCTGTGGCGATATCAGCAGCAAAATCGGAAGGGGAAATGACCCGATGAAGCCATACCGTGCCGGAATAACCGCCGCAGCCTGTGCCTTCGTTCTCTGGGGCCTGCTGCCGGTGTATTGGAAACTGCTGGAGGGCGTTGCTGCCTATGAAATCCTCTGCCATCGCATGGTCTGGTCGATGGTGGTCACTCTCGGATTTCTGCTGGTCATGGGTAAAGTCGGAGGATTTTTCGCTCTGTTTCGGCAGCGAAGGCGGATCGGCTTTTTCCTGTTGACGGCCTCTATCCTTTCGGTGAACTGGTTTATCTATATCTGGGCGGTAAATGCCGACCACATAATTGAGGCCAGTCTCGGCTATTTCATCAACCCTCTGGTCTCGGTATGTTTCGGTGTCATTTTTCTCAAGGAGACCATCCGTCCCTGGCAGTGGTTTTCTGTCCTTCTGGCCTTCGTCGGTGTGTGCTACCTTACCTGGCTCTACGGCAGCTTTCCCTGGATAGCCGTGTCGCTGGCTACCACCTTCGCCTGCTACGGACTGCTGCGGAAGATAAGCGTGGTGCCGGCACTCGAAGGACTGTGTGTTGAAACGAGCCTGCTGTTTCTTCCGGCGCTGGGCTTTCTGCTGTTCCGCGAAGGTGCAGGTGCGGGGGCCTTTGTCGGCGATTCGCCGGTAGTTTCGCTGCTGCTTGTCGGGACCGGCCTGGCGACGACCATTCCTCTGCTCTGTTTCTGTTACGCCGCTCAGAAAATTCCTCTCTACCAGGTGGGACTATTGCAATATCTGGCCCCGACCATAAACCTCTTTGTCGGTATCTTTATCTATCATGAACCGTTTCCGATGGAACGGGTGCTCGGCTTTGCATTTATCTGGACGGCGCTCGCCGTTTTTCTCTGGGACGGATTGCGGCGTCAACTGCGGGCGCCAATGCTTGAAGGAAAAAAGCATAGTCCTGCTAGGAAATGAATTGGCAGCTATTTTTCAAATCAGTTGTGTAATAATACATCTGTCTTGTGTTTTTTAGAGAAGCTGAAAAACAGGATGCTTTATAGTGATGGCAGATGGAAAGGAATGTGCTGAAAGTAAGGGAAGGCTTACAAAGCGATGATCTGTCATCGAATCCGACAGATTTCTAAAGATCGGCTGCCGGCGGCGGGTCGTCGGGGGTGGGCAGGTTTTTCATCAGTTTCCGTTCGGTATTTGTGGGCAGTATTCCCTCCAGTCTGGCTTTGAGCACCACCACGTCGTGTTGATTGGTAAACACGGCTTCGGCGCCGGCCCGGCCTCTCTCGTCTATGGCATCTATGGTCATGGTGCAGTGAATGGTATCATTGGGATAAACCGGCTTGAGAAAGGAAAAGCGCATTTCCGAGGCCAGCCATCCCAGTTGGCCGCCAACTTCGGTGAGCAGACTGGCCACCAGCAGGCCGTGGCAGATGGGGCCATCGAGTTTTTTGGCCCTGGCGAAGTCGGTGCTGTAGTGAACTGGATTGTAATCACGCGATATATCGCCGAAGAGAGCGACATCTTTCCGGCTGAAGGTTCGACTGGCGGTGAAACTTTCGCCCGGCCTCGGAGTGTTGAGCGTATTCTGTCGGAAAGACGGCATTGGTACCTTCTCCTGATGAGCATTTTTTGTGGGCCGCACTTCTGGTGCTCGAAGGGAAATACCCTTATTCCAGCACCTCTTCGATCACTTCC
>CAKZOA010000485.1 GCA_937132035.1 uncultured Desulfobulbaceae bacterium
ACGGCCCAGCCGAGGGCTTCGGCTTTGAGGGAGAGGCCCGGGCCGCTGCTGCCGGTGATGGCGACGTTGCCCGAGTAGGAGAAGCCGATGGCGGTAGAGATGGCGGCGATTTCATCCTCGGCCTGTACGAAGATGCCGCCGTACCTGGGCAGCTCGGCGCGGAGCATTTCCATGATGGTGGACCAGGGGGTGATGGGGTAGCCGGCATAAAAGCTCAAGCCCGCGTAGAGGGCTCCTTCGACGCAGGCTTCGTTGCCCTGTACAAATCGTATGCTATTTTTCATTGTTCTCTTCCTGTTCGCTCTGAGCCTCTACAACTTCTTCCCGCTCATCGATTATGACCTCGACGGCGAGGTCGGGACACCGCAGTTCGCACATCCTGCAGCAGATACAGTCCTCCGGCCGGACAGCTGCCGCTTTTTCCATCCGATCAAGCTCGAGGACCTGGATCGGACAGAAGGCCGCGCAGATACCGCAGCCCTTGCACCAGTCGCGGTTGATCACAAGTTTTTTCAGTTTTTTTTTCGCCATGAGTTCACCCTTGGTTTTCCCTGCCCATTCTGTAACACCGGAGACAGAGGGCGATGAGTGTTGACATGATTGCTAAATCGTAAATAATTGCAAATAATGTTGAATTTAAAAGTGATTACCGTGTTGTGGTTATTGTGTTCATATCGTTCACGACATCGTCGAAGCACTGTGTCATCATATCAAAATATTCCTTTACTGAGGGGATATACCCCAACTGGGCGCTGATAACGGTAAGGGGGGTTGAGCCGAGATAGATCCTGGTATTGTCGCCGAGGCGGTTGTCGAAATTTCGTGTCGATGTGGATACCACAGTCGTTCTCGGACGCACGCGCGCCTGGTTGCCCATGCAGAGACTGCAACCGGGGATTTCCACTCTGGCGCCGGACTGACCGAAAATCGAGAGTACCCCCTGCTGCAAGACGGCGTACCGGTCTTCCCTGGTGGGCGGAGCAATCCACAGTCTGCTCACACAGTAATCGCCTTTCTCCAGCAACTGGGCCGCCTTCTCCAGATGACCGCGGTGAATCATGCATGAGCCGACAAAGGCTTCATCAACCTTTTCTCCGGCCACCTCACTGAGCGGCCTGACGTCATCCGGATCATTGGGGCAGGCAAGCAGCGGCTCCGAAATGGTTTGGAGGTCGATCTCGAGAATGTGGGCGTATTCGGCATGCGTGTCTGCCAAGAGAAGCGATGGCGCCGCAAGCCACTGATCGAGAGCAAATATTCGTCTGCGTAGGGCCTGAGCTTCACCATAGCCGGCTTCAACCAGTCCCTTCAGTCTAGAGATATTGGTTCTGGTCTGGGTTTCTACGGCATCAGGGTGAAACTGCAAAGTACAGGCGGCGGCACTGCGCTCAGCCGATGCATCGCTTAACTCAAAGCCCTCTTCGACACTTAGATCATCAATGCCTACTATCTCAAGGATTCTTCCGGCAAAGACGTTTTTCTTGTTCTTCTTATCCACGGTCAGCAACCCCTGTTTCAAAGCCTCATAGGGTATGGCATTGACCATGTCCCTCACCGTGATCCCCCTGTTTCTCTTGCCTTTGAAGCGGACAAGGACGGATTCGGGCATCTCCAGGGGCATGAATCCCAGGGCCCCGGCAAAGGCAACCAGTCCGGAGCCTGCCGGAAAGGAGATGCCCAATGGGAATCTGGTGTGCGAGTCGCCGCCGGTTCCTACCGTGTCGGGGAGCAGCATTGTGTTGAGCCAGGGGTGGATGACTCCGTCGCCTGGTTTAAGGACGACCCCGCCGCGTTTGAGAACAGCGCCGGTCATGCTGTGCCAGCGGCTTACATCAATTTCTTTGGGATAGGCCGCCGTGTGGCAGAACGACTGCATAAAAAGGTCGGTCTCGAATCTCCGGCAGGCCAGCTCGTCGAGTTCCTGCATGGTCATCGGCCCGGTGGTATCCTGCGAGCCCACGGTGGAGATTTTCGGTTCGCAACAGCTGCCGGGAAGCACGCCTTCCACTCCGGTTGCCCTGCCGATCATCTTTTGGGCCAGGGTATATCCTGCAGGTTGAGTGGCGGGAGCTTGTTGATGTACCTGGAAAAAAGGGGGAAGTTCTCTACCCATCAGCTCACAGGCCTTCTGGCTAAGTTTGCGCCCGATTATCAGATTCAGCCTCCCTCCCGCCCTGTACTCATCAACCAAAGCGGAGGGGGGCCGTTTGATCGGCAGTTCGTCTCCGCTGCTGTCGGTGAGTATCCATCGATACGGATAGAGTTTCAATACCTCCCCGGTTTGAAGCGAGGCCACATCGCCTTCGATGGGCAGTATCCCCGCATCCCTGGCCGTGGCATGGAAGATGGGGGCGATGGTTGAGCCGACGACAATGCCTCCTCTTCTTTTATTGGGTGTATGGGGTATATCATCGCCAATATGCCAGAGCAGGGAATTAACCGCAGATTTGCGCGATGAACCGGTGCCGACCACATCGCCTGCAAAGGCGACCCGTAAACCGCGCCGCCGCATCTCGGCCATTGCTTCTATTCCTCCCGGGAATCGCTTGATTCCCAAAAAAGTGGCATGAAGCGGAATGTCCGGCCGCGATTGAGCCTGATTGCCTGGCGAAAAATCATCGGTGTTGATTTCACCTTCCACCTTGTACAGAGCGAACTCCAGACATTCGGGGACCTCGGGCAGTCGCCTGAACCACTCGCCCTCGGCCCATGATTCGAGCACATTTTCGGCATGCGTGTTTTTGGCGGCTAATTTAGCGATATCGTTGATACCGCCGTACACTTTAATCAGTTGCTTCAAGCCATCTGCCGCCATGGGGGCAAGATCTTCGTTGCTCAGAAACTCGATGAGTTCCGGTACGTTAAAGCCGCCGCCCATGGAGGTTAAGGCAGAAATGGCAGCATGACCGTCAAAGTTGGCAATGACGATATCGCCAAGCGCGACTTTCTTGAGCCATTGGGCTTTTACCAGGGCCGCATCCGAAACCCCCGGCTCAACCCGGTTGAGCAGCAGTGAAAGCAGAAGTTCCGCGTGTTCATGGCCCGTCTCCAGTAACGCAGTTGCCCTTCTTGTCTGGTCCTTGGAAAGCGGCAGCGGCGGCAGCCCAAATTTTATGCGTTCTTCCGCATCGGCCGCATAGTCGTCTAACATATCTTACTCCTTAAAGATGATTCTGATTACCCCTGAAACTCAGCTTAGCCGATTCGAAAGAGGCAGGGGTGCTCTTTTCACGGGTGTTCCGCAGCCTGGACGGCTGCGGTCAAGCCCCCAGGGATGGGTTTATGGCGTCCCGGGAAAAGAGTATCCCTGTCTCCTAATGAGTAGCTGAGCATTAGGGATAGTCAGAAAGATGATTACCATGAGGATTGGCTCGTATTTCATTTTCCCTCCGAAGATTGTGGTCTGTCTGCTCCAGATAAAGACTATCGCGCCGTCCTTTCTCTTCACCTCAATCGCAGGCATAGCCGCCGCTGCTCCGGTGATGGGTGTACTCTGTTTTCGGCTAAATTTTCCGGTGCAGATAGAGAACAATCCTGACGATGATGGGGACCATGAGAAAAAGGGTGAAAATCCTCACGGTATGGAAAAAGGCAACAATTGATCCCTTTTGACCTTCGCTCTGGGCCAGAATCGCCATGCCGCTCATACCTCCGGGGGAAAAGCCGAAAAGGGCCGTGCCGAAATCGACAAGGCCCATTTTGCTGGCGAGAAAGGCCATGCCCACGGCCACCGCCAGGAGAATGATTGTAGAGAGTATGGCCAATGGTAGCGCCTTGGGGCCAAGTGCGAGAAACGACCTGTCAAAGGTCATGCCAAGGGTTATTCCCAGGATAATCTGTATGGCGGTACCCAGAGGGGCGGGCATGGTTATCGGTTGGGAGAGCGTCATCGCCGCTACGCCGGAAAAAAGCATGGCGCCCACAACCGCCCCGCCGGGG
>CAKZOA010000486.1 GCA_937132035.1 uncultured Desulfobulbaceae bacterium
CGGGATCGGCCAAGGAGGTGGAGAATGCCAAAGAGGAGGGAGTTCGCTTTCTCTGGAATCTCCAGCCGCAGGCCCTGGTTTCAGAGAGCGGAACGGTCAGTGGTGTCAAGGTCGCCAGAACCGAACTCGGCGAGGCCGATGGTCGTGGCAGAAGAACGCCGGAACTGGTGGTCGGCTCAGAATATCTTCTAGAAGCCGATGCCGTCATCGTCGCCTTCGGCTTCGACCCCAGCCCGCCTGCCTGGCTGCAGGAAAACGGTATTGAAATCGATGACCGCCATCGTATCAAGGTTGGCGGTGAAAACGCTCTGGCCCTGCAGACCACCAACGCCAAGGTTTTTGCGGGCGGCGATGCAGTCCGCGGCTCCGATCTGGCGGTTACGGCCATAGCCGAGGGCCGTCGGGCAGCCGGCAGCATTCTAGAGTATTTAGGAATTGAGCAGTAAACAGACTCTTTACTCCTGACTACCAAATAAGCAAGAGATTGTATTTGTGCTTTTTTGGTAGTCTAGTCGATAAGTTTGGCCGGCAACGCCCGGGTGGTACGCTGATTTACGCCTGAAACTCGGTCTGGCCTCTTGCAATCCGGTCCCCCAGAAGCATAGCTGAATTTCATTGGTAATCAGCAATTCTTTTGGGGGAATGGAGGTTTGTCTTTGACAGGGGCAAAAAGTGGAATATGATAGTTGAGTAGAGAGAGAAACAGCGTGCTTATCTCATGGCTACGCTATGCCTCCGGCTTTGCAAAACATGCCGGGGGCTCCGAGAGGCACCAACGAAGTTTACTCACCAAGAGAGGAGAGATCACTATGAAGGTTAAGATGATATGGCCCGTTTTCCTGGGGTGCCTACTGTCGCTGTGCACCGCGCACTTCGCTTTTGCTCTTTCCGAACTGGGAAAGAATCCCTTTTACTCCAACGCTATCGAGTCGGAAGAAGAGATGGTGCAGATGCTGCTCGCCAACAGTGGCGATGTCCAAAAAGGTTTAACCAAGGCTGGAATGCCCGAGCTTTATGAGCCGCTGATGGCCCAGCTGCCGGAAGCCGAGGTCGAAAGAGTACAGTTCAATCCCGGAGACACCTTTCCCTGGATGTTTTACCGCAAGGATGGCCGCGGACCGGTTCGCATCGACAAGGATGTCGTCTGGGAGGGGGAAGAGCCATTTAACAGCTACCAGTTCTCTATCGATTATAACGACCGGCGCCACACCTTCGCCGTTCCACCGGTTTGCGGTAATCTCGCCTACGTAAGCGCCGGTGCAGTTCCTCCGCCGCCTGCTCCGGTGGTGGAAGAAGAGGCTGCCGTAGAAGTTCCGCCTGCCGCACCCGAAGAAATGGAGGAAACGGTGGTGGAAGAAGCCGCCCGTTTTCCTCTACTCGTCGATGTCGGCTATCTCTACCAGCCTGATCCGGCCGAATATCTGCTTCTCCGTGTTGGCATGGAGTTTCCCATGAGCGACACCTTCTCCATAATCGGCATGATCGGCGGGGCGCCCAAGATTTCAGGCAGTCAGGGAGATGATGCCTTTGTCGCCGACGTCTTTGCCAACTATCGAATGTCGCGCTTTTTCATCGGTCTGGGCGTGGGCGCCTGGATCACCGGCGGCGGAGACGATGACCTTGATCACGAAGACGATGATTTGGATTTGATCGTCAATGCCGGCACCAGAATCTTCGGCGAAGAGGATGCCTTCAACACCTCTTTTTTCATCGAAGCCCGCACCGGTATCGACGAACTCGAGGACTTTGACCGCTATGGTCGATTTGGTGCCGGTCTTCGCTTTAGCTTCTGATAGTCAACAATCAGCGCTGGCCCTCCGGGTCAGCTCATGAGCAGGAACACAGAACAGAAAAGCCCCGCATCCTTTCAAGAGGATGCAGGGCTTTTTTTTGCCCTCACTGGTTATCCATCCGTGTCAGTAGGGCGATTTCAGGAACATTTGGAAAGAGGGTCTTTCAAGGGAAAATATGGTCAGTTGTCATCTTCAGGCCTGCTGATGTCACAGGTGTTGAGGAGGTCGTGGATATGGCCCAGATCATCGAGCCGACCGAAGACGGTTATGACATCGCCTGACTGCAGCCGGGTATGGCCGCGGGGGATGATGATTTTATCGCCGCGCTTGATTGAGACCAGATTGACGGTCTCTGGAAGGGGCAGGTCCATGACCAGGGCGCGATTGCATTTATCCTCTTCCTTGAGGACGAATTCGACGAAACCGTTTTCCTTGAGACTGCGAAGGGACAACTGACCCTCAACAATCTGGCCCCGCTGTTTTCGGACAATGCCGACATCATAGGCCCGGAGGATATCACTTCTGCTGATGACGCCGAGCAGGGTGCCGGAGCCGTCTCTGTCGACCACGGGCAACCTGGCGAGATCGCGCGGGGCCATCTTCTGGATGGCAACCCAGATGGGTTCGTCGGGATAGACGGTGATCGGATTTTCTATGGTCACATCCTTGACCTTCATATCCTTGGGA
This sequence comes from uncultured Desulfobulbaceae bacterium, assembly GCA_937132035.1. GTDB lineage: Bacteria > Desulfobacterota > Desulfobulbia > Desulfobulbales > Desulfocapsaceae > Desulfopila_A. The sequence goes on from CAKZOA010000486.1 coordinate 2,481, forward strand.
GAGAAATCGTCGCGCGACTGCAGTTTGTGCATGTCCTGAAGGGTGACGATGCCGTGCAGTTTGTAATAGTCCTTCATCACCGGAAAACCAAGAATGTTGCTTTCCTGGAACAGGGCCATGAGTTCGGCGACGGGCTTGTCCATATGGATGGTGACCGGGTTTACTTTCATTACCTCGCTGACGGCTACTCCCTGCATGATATCCATGTCGCGTCCTTCCGAAAAGTGGATGCCGCGCTTGGAGAGCTTGAGGGTGTATATCGATTCGGGATGCAGCCACTGGGCGAAATAGCAGGCGGTGACGCCGGCCACCATGAGCGGCAGAATAATGAGATAATCGTTACTCATCTCGAAGACGATGAGCATGGCCGTCAACGGCGCCCGGGCGGTGGCGGAAAAGACCGCCGCCATGCCCACCAGGGCGTAGGCGCCCGCTCCGCCAGAGATAGCGGGAAACCACATCTCGAAAAGATGCCCCATGGCGCCGCCGAACATGGCTCCGATAAACAGTGACGGAGCAAAGACACCGCCAGAGTTGCCGGAGCCAAGTGTAAAGGAGGTTGCCAGCGGTTTGAGGAAGACCAGCAGCACAAGAATCCATAGTCCTGCATTGCCCTGCAGAGCGACGCCGATAAATTCGAAACCCGATCCGTACATGTGCGGCAGGGCCTGGAGCACAGGGTTGTCCATCTGGGCGCGGATCTCTGCGGGCACGCCGATGCCGGGTATGAAGGTGTAGACAAGTCCTATGATACCGAGGCCGGCGGCACCGACTGCCGGCTTGTATATTTGCGGTAAAGTCCAATTGTCGAAGGCCCTCTCGGAAAAATCGAGCATGCGGATGAACATGATGCCGACGATGGCCGCTAGTAGTCCGAGTATCAGATAGAGAAAAAGAGAAAAGGGCGAAACCAGGGTGTAGACCGGCACCTCGAAGGCGGGACGGGCACCGAGAAAAATCCGGCTGACGATCGATGAAGAGACAGCGGCGATAACAACATTGCCGAAAGCCCGAACCTGCAGTCCGGACATCAGCACTTCGATGGAGAAAATTACTCCGGCAATGGGAGCATTGAAGGTGGCGGCAATGCCGGCGGCAGCGCCGCAGGCGACCATATTGCGTATACGTTCATCGGAAAGGTTGAGGATCTGACCGAGGCTTGAGCCGAGAGCTGAGCCAACCTGGACGATGGGGCCTTCGCGACCGGCTGAGCCGCCGGTGCCGATGCACAGGGCGGAGGCCAGAATTTTCGCCGCGGCAACGCGGGCGCGGATGCGGCCCCCATGGAGAATAAGGGCCTGCATGACTTCGGGGACACCGTGGCCCTTGGCCTCGTGGGCAAAGAGAATCAGGGGGCCGACGAGCAGTCCGCCGAGTACGGGAATGATTAAATAGGACCAGATCCCCAGCCCGGGAATGAGATCGGGCAGGGTGGCGTAGCAGAAGCCGGCCCAGATGCCCCCGGACGGGGGCAGCAGCCCCTCCATCAGCGCCGAGACCGCGCCTGT
>CAKZOA010000487.1 GCA_937132035.1 uncultured Desulfobulbaceae bacterium
CCTCTGCTTTGAGCAGGTCGATGATGGCCTGACCGGTGCTGCCGCCGGCAGGAAAAAAGGCGGTCGATGCTCCACCGAGGATGGTGATCGCCCGGCTTACATTTATACCTCCGCCACCCGGATCTCTACGGTCGTTCTGGCAGCGGAGTTTTTTTGTGGAGACGACACGATCCACCTCAGCGCTTATGTCGAGGCATGGATTAATGGTGAGAGTTACTATGGCGGTGCTACTGTTGCTCATGACATTTCCTCGCAGTAGTGGGTGGTCCTGATGGCCGACAACGATTTTCTGCCGGGACGGCTTCGGTACGTTTGAGAACGGGCAGCACATACACGCAGACTCTTGTGTCATCCGCTCTGGCAGGACAGGGTCGTATGTACCGGCATGCTGTTGTGGGCCGAGCTGGTGTGAGGAGCGCAAATTCAGGATTGACGGGGCTCGCCACTGTTTTCTTTCGACAAGGTGAGTTTGAGGATACCGTTTTCATAAGCGATACTGCTCTGCTGGTTATTCACCTCGGCAGGAAGACGCAACACCCTTTCAAAAAGCCCGTATCGTCGTTCCGTTCTCCTATAGGTCCCTTCGATGAGCGTTTTCATCCTTCTTTTTTCACCTCTGATATGAATAATGTCTCCGTCGACCCTGTAGGCGAAATCCTGGAGCGTCATGCCGGGAATCTCGATTTCCAGGGTCACGGCCGAGGGGGATTCGTGTATATCGATCCGCGGATGCAGAAAATCCGGAAGCTCTATCGAGGAAGTCCGCTGCTCAAATATATCGAGGAAGCGCTCGAAAAAGGTTTGCGTATAAAGTGGTTTTTGAGGTAGATTGTCCGGCCGGCGTATGAGCTTGTGTTTTTCGTCTTTCATAGACCACTCCTGCGCAGAATTGCTTCTCTCGGTATTTCCGGATTTGCCGGGAAAGCGTTGTTCAATTCTCAATGCAAAAACGCCAACCCGAACCTCCTCCTCTAGCGCTATTCGCCTTTGGGCATGCCCGGCGGGACTCGTTTGCCATTATCCGTATATTCTCCGTGCAGGGCACCCTCGCCGATCAGACCGGGAACGTTGACCGTCTCTCCCTTTTCTTTCATGAGGTTGTGCAGGGCATTTTTCAAAGTTGCCATATCGGCGATATTCAACTCCCTCATTATTGCATCTGCGCCTTTGCCCTGTTGTGCAAGTTCCCATAAACGTTTTTCATTGATGTTGAGTTGCTGTTCCATGGTCTCTCCGTGGCTGTATGATGAAGTACGGTCCGCGGACCCTCTTCACGGTGTAGGCGATGCTTTCGCTTCGAGTATATCCTTTGCGGTTTCTGCGGTGAGGGAAAAAGAGCTCTTCACCCCGCGTGGGCTCGCCTGCTCACCTCATAGGCACCACCCGCCTGTGTGTTCAAAAGCAAAATGCGTGCCACTAGAGGCAGCCGCTACAGCGGGTTGCGAGGAGTGAGAAAACCTCAATATATCTGCGTCAGTATTTCCAACAGCGGGAGGAAAGAGTGCTGCGAGGACAGCTGCCCCTTGGTTTTTTATGAAATGTAGAGGTGAAAAAAATCTGGATCGCCACTTGCAAATAGAGAAAGTGAGAAAGTGGCAACCGCAATCAGCCTGAATGCTTCACGAAAAGCTCGGCTCCTGGAAAGAGGAGCGTGCTCCCCGATATGTTCTGGCAAAAATGAGCGGAGAGCAAGGATATGACGAACCGAGAAGCCAGAAGATGGCTTTTGCTGAATATGAATCATCTGGATTCACCCAAACTCACATACATCTGGACTCAAATATCTCTGGAGGAAACAGCATGAAGGTAGGAATAGTCGGAGCGGGATTTGTCGGCAGTACAGCCGCTTACACCATGGCCCTGGAGGGTGCCGCCAGTAACATCGTTCTTGTTGATATCGATGAGAAACTAGCCAGTGCTCAGGCTGAAGATATACTTCACGCTACCCCGCATGCCCATGCGACACGGGTACATTCTGGAGATTACAGCGCTCTCGATTCGGCGAGGGTGGTTATTCTTGCCTGCGGGGTCGGACAAAAGGAAGGGGAGAGCCGGATGGAACTGCTCGGCCGCAACGCCAAGGTCTTTGAGGATGCCATTCCCAAGGTAGTGAAGGCCGCCCCCGATGCCGTTCTTGTCGTCGCCACCAATCCAGTCGATATCATCACCCAGATCACCACCAAAATCTCGGGTCTGCCGGCAGGCCGTGTCATCGGTTCCGGCACCATACTCGATACGGCCCGTTTCCGCTCGATGATGGGCAGCCATCTCGGCATTTCTTCACGTTCTATCCACGCCTATGTCGTCGGTGAACATGGGCCGACGGAAGTTCTGGTATGGTCCAGTCCTCATGTGGGAGGGGTATCCCTGGCAGAGTTTGCCAAACAGATTGACCGTCCCCTCAGCGATGATATACGCTCGTATATCGATGACGGCGTCAGGAACGCTGCGTCCCGAATCATCGATGGAAAAGGTGCTACTTACTATGGCATCGGCGGCGGGTTGTCACGAATAGTCCGGGCTATCCGCGATGATGAGGGAGTGCTGTTGACGGTGTCAAGTCTTGGCAATTGCCACGAGGATCTCGAGGAGGTCTGTTTTTCCGTACCACGCATTGTCGGTGGGCAAGGCATTGTCTCCGAAGTGTGGCCGGCCCTATCCGAGAATGAACACCAGGCCTTGTGCAAAAGCGTTTCCGCCATTGCCGAGCCTTCCCGCGAGCTGGGATACTGAAAGTCACAAATCTGGGGTGTTTGTAATTGCCGGGGTTTATGGTGCTTTGTGCAACTGCATGCGTGATCCCTTTATTATGAACTCAACGGACATGTGAAATATCCCGGGTTACTCTACCTGGAAACGGCAGAACCGAGTGTCTTCTGCTGCCGGACTGTGTCTCACAGTATAGGACAGAGAAAAGGCGGTTCGGCCTGGCGTCTATAGATCGGTTTATCCTGTATTCTGCAGGAGAGTAAGATCACTGAAATGAGTTTATAAGCCCTGCTGGCGGCATTTTTTTCAAGGAAATGGGTTGACGGCAATAATGAAAACGGCAGAAGAATTGCAGGAAAGGCCATACACTCGACAATACAGGTATCTAAAAAGAGTGAATCAGAGACAATGAGAGGAGTTAGCATGTTACAGGTGTATGGCAAACACTGGTGGTCATTTTTGCTCCGGGGGATTTTGGCGACTCTCTTCGGTACAGTGGCCATAGTGATACCCGGACTGACGCTTGAGGTTCTGGCTCTTTTGCTGGTGGGCTTTCTCATAGCCGACGGAGTACTGTCGTTCACTGCCTCGTTCCGGGGACGTCATCTCGGCAGGCGCTGGGGGTTACTGTTGTTTGAAGGGCTGGTGGGAGTCGCGCTGGGCCTGTTTACCTTTATCTGGCCGGGAGTGACCGTTTTGGCCATTGTTTTGATTATTGGCTTCTGGGTCTCGATAACGGGCATTTTCGAGCTACTGGCGGCGGTAAAACTTCAGGATGAAATAGAAGGGGAGTGGTTGCTCGGTCTGGGCGGATTTCTTTCCATACTTTTCAGCATCATATTGTTCGTCAACCCTGGAGTGGGAGCGGTTGCCATACTCTGGATGATTGGGATCTATGCTGTTCTTTTCGGAGTATCGCTGATCTGTTTAGGTATTCGCCTGCGGGAAAAACGAGTAGTGGTCAGTATTTGACGGTTTGTGGAGTCGAGGGTAAAATCAAGGCCCCCGGGCTCACGGAAGAACGGTGAGAGTCGGGGGATCACTCGAGAAATGACTGTGAGGGTACAGCAATGGAAAAAACGTCAGCCGAAGGTGTCTTGAAAAATACCTTCGACCATCTAGATAAAATTGTTGACGAGAAAAATGCCGAAAAAAGCGCTCAAGCTGACAGGGCTGATGGTGATGGCCGATCCCGCGGGAAGATGTGGAATGAGGACGATAATGGTACAACGGAGAAGGCCTCAAAGGTAGTCCCAAAAAGCTTGAACGATGAAGCTGATGACCACTGACGTTTAGCAGTTCATTCTCCTTGGAGTTGGGTAGGCTGAGTTTCAGGGGTAATCCAAAAACTCAATATCAGGGACACAGGAAGGATACTCTTTGAGAGAGCATCATACAACGGAGGAAAAAAGAATGAATATTTCAGCTATACTCTGGCCCAGCGACGGCAGCGAGCCATCATATAAAGCTCTGGATGCGGCCATAGACCTTGCCCGGAAATTCAAGGCCAGGATCTATGCGCTCCAGGTGGTGCACCAGGTACCGACAATTACCGGTGCCGGCTTTGCGCCTGTGGCTATACAGGGATTCGATGTTCCGCTCTATGAGCAGGAACTCATGAAAACGGCGGAGAAGGAATTGCATCAGACGGTAACCGAAAAAGTTCCCGATGAGATTGAAGTGACAGCACGGGTGAAAGTAGGTATTCCGGCGGAGACCATCACCGATTTCGCCAGAGAAAATAATATAAGCATGATCGTCATGGCGACACACGGCAGAACGGGAATTTCCCATTTCATGCTGGGGTCGGTCGCTGAGAAAACAATTCGTCAGTCGTCGATTCCGACATTGATTATACCTGTTTCGGAGGAGGAACAGGACTGACATGGAGGCGATAGTTGTGATGTGATTCCAAAAGGATTGGGCGGTCATTGTCGAACCTGATAACCCCTGAAACCGAGCCTAGCCAATTATGTTAAGACAGGGGTCCTCTTCTCACGTGCGTCTGCAGCCTGGACGGCTGCAGTCGAGCCCCAGGGATGGGTTCATGGCGTACCGGGAAAAGAGTATCCCTGTCTCAGACTGAGTTGCTTGGATAAGGGGTAATCAAGTTGTAGAAAAGTCGATTGGCGGGAAGGAGGTATCGTGAAAAGAGTACTTATCACCGGCAGCAACAGAGGAATTGGTCTCGAATTCACGCGGCAGTACCTGGAGTC
>CAKZOA010000488.1 GCA_937132035.1 uncultured Desulfobulbaceae bacterium
CGCAAGATCCCCTTCCTGCCGAAGCATCGGTTGGGCTCGGGGTTGGGCAAGCATCCCCTGGTGAAAGAGTTGCGCCAGGAACTCGGGCTGGGAGGGTGAGAAAAATGCGAGACGATATCGATAGAGAGAAACTGGAAAGACATCTGCGTCGCCGCCGCCAGGAGCTGGAAGAGGCCAGAGAGGCGAAGGCCAGAGACGGGGCGCCCAAGGAGTTGGACCAGGCCCGGGTGGGGCGTCTTTCACGAATGGACGCCATGCAACAGCAAGCCATGGGGCAGGCCGCCGCCCGTCTGGCCGAAGTCGAACTCCAGCGCATTCAAACGGCCTTAAACCGCGTCGCTTCGGGGGAATATGGCTACTGCATCCTCTGTGACGAACCGATAGCACCAAAACGGCTGCAGTTCGATCCCAGTCTTCTCACCTGCATCGACTGTGCCCAGAAAGCCGAGGAGGACTGAGAGTCAAAGGACTAGCCGAACATTTCATGAAAAATGGGATGAGTGTTAAATATAATGTTAAATATCAGTGCTTTGTGTCCAGTCTTGAGGTGATTGGGGAGGTAGCAGTTTGTACAAAGAGAAAACAACGGCGGTTATGTCCATTTACACCCGTCGGGCGAGTCGATATAGCCTGCTATCCTTCGTCGCTTCTGTGATTGGCATACTAAAGTATAGCCAATCACAGGCCTCCTCGGCTAGCAGACCATTTCAACTCGTGAAATATGTCTAGCGGGTGCCGGCCCCCAGCTCGACCTGATGGCCGTTGAGGTAGAGTTCTTTCTCCCGTGTTTCGGCGCTGTGGGTGAGGCTGCCGTTTTCGCTGATGAAGAGACCGGTTTTCATGCCGGGATGAAGAGGTGTCAATAGCAGGGACGGGTCGTCGACCAGGACCTCTGGAAGGCGGGCAGAGGATTCGAGGCTGAAGATATCCAGCGCCAGGGCCGGCTGGCCGACGATGGGTGCAAATTGCATCAGCGTCATATCCTTGAGCAGATGAAGGCGTATATCGCCACTGATGTCGCCCTCTTCGGTGCGTACCAGTATATCGGAAAGATGTATCTCCAAATCTTTGCGCAGCAGTTTTTCCAGGGCGGCAATGAGCTGGAAGGTCAACTCGCCCATTTTTTCCTGCAGTACCGTGCCGGCGTCTGCCGACGGATCCTCGAGGGTTTGAATATTATCGACAATCTCGGCGGTCATGCGGGTATAGGAACGCAGCAGGTTTTCATAGCCGCTGGCGCTCATATTGTGCACAGCCAGGGCGCCTCTGGCGCCGTCTATGGTCTTGCCGGCGGAAACGATGCTGTCGACACTGAATGCTGCCTCGGTATCGGCCAGATCATCGGCCATGTCGGTCTCGAGGCTGTAGGTAAGGCGGCCGTTATTGACGACAAGTTGGCCTTGGGGGGGGGCTGCTCGCAGAGTGCCAACAGAAAAGGCGATGGAGCCGTCCCAGAGAAAGCTCGATACCTGCGACATCTCGGTTTCCATGCTCACATCGGCCACGGACGCCTGTTCTCCGGCATCAAGGCCCAGCCAGCTGGCGCTGGCGGAAAAGTCCTGCAGGTGATCGTCGGTTTCGATGATGAACTGGCCTTCGCCAACGCTGATTTCCTGCTGCTCCGCCATGGTGGTGAACGCCGCCATGTCAACTCTAGAGGTGATATCGCCGAAAAAGGAGTAGGCGGTCTGTATGTTGAAAGGGTTCTCACCTCCGAGTTTTTCCTCAATGAAGCTTGTGAACCACGGGTTCTTGTCCAGTCGGGTTGTGGAGACGACACCGGTATAGCCGTGACGGGCATGATCGGAGAAGATTATTTCGTCGATGCCGTAGACGTTTTTGAGGCTGCTGAGGTCCAGACGCCAGTCGATGTCCGAGGAAAAAATGCTTCTGTGATAGTTGAGAATTTCCAGGGTGTAGTTCGAGCCCGTTTGGCTTGAGAGGGAATTGGCCTCGGCAAAGAAATCCTTCAGGGTCTTTTCCATGATCAGCCCGTTGATATACGGTACGGCGATTATGCCGAGAAGGACGATGACAGTGATTACCGCCAGAAGTTTTTTCATGCCCTGTTCCTTTTGATTATTTGATCACCACTAAAGTCGAGTAATTTGATCCAGGGGTGGGGACATACCCGCCCGTCGGTCTGCACCCTACCCTGAATAGAAGGCGGCGACAACAGTTTTACCGACTGTCGACGCAGCGCGCACTTCACGGAGAAATCGATTTCCTCCGTTCCTGCATGGCCAATGGTGAAAAAAGGATTTCTAAGGTATTAACTGGTGCTCACCCGTATATCGTATGCACCAGTACCTAGTCGCGAAAAATGCCTTACGCGAACAAAATATTCCCCCGCGGCCAGAGTTCTTTGAATGCGCGAATTTCTGCCAAAGCCACTGTCATCATCGCGAGCTATTTCAGTGGTCTGGCTGTCAGGACCGAAAAGGTGTAAAAACGTATCGGTAGTTCCCTGTGTTTCTATGGTGTACGATCGTTCTGAAGTGACGTGGAAACGGAAAATATCACTTTCATTCTGGGCTGAGATAGCAGCGGACACTGGCTGTCCATTGATTGAGATCTCTGGTATTTCGGTTCCCCCTGATGGTGTCACCCTGATTGAATAGTCCCCGGTTGCGGAGGAGTTGAATAATCGTACTCGGACAAAATAGGTCCCTGTTCCAAGATTCATGGCAATCCTGCCATTAAAGTTTTCGCCGCCATCATCGTTGAGGGCAATCTCCCGGGAACTGTCATTTGGCCCATAGAGAGTCAGGAAGGTGTCGGAATCACCCGTGGTCTCGATAGTATATTGACTAAATGAAGAAACCGTGAATCTGTATAGATCCACCTCACCCGGTGTCCCAATTGCTCCGCCCTGCAGACTACCATCGGGGGGAATTTCGATGCCGGACTGTTGTGGATCCGGTGCGGGTACATCGGGCTGCGGAGTGGAGGGGAGAAGCTGGTCATATTCGATTTCTAGGGCCGCGCTGTCGATTACATCAATAACCCTGTTACTGAGTGGCGTACCGGGTGTTGAGTCCATCGGATCATTGAGATTCTGCCCAAAAGGTCCGCCATTCATTGGCAGATAACCTTGATTGGGATGACGTAATTGCCATTCATGCCACAGTTTATCAACCATACAATGGTGCAAGAAGAATACCGGGTCATTGGGGGAGGTCATTGGCAGCATTGAGCCGCCTACCCAACCATGGCCGCGATTATGGAGGTTCGGACCGCGAAAACCCTCAAGCTGGTTCCTGAAACTCGGATCACTGCCGGTATTCCATGGAAGTACATCATAGGGAGTTACTGCCAGTACGGCTTCAATTTCCTGCTGAGTTGGTAAGGAGGCGGCCCAGCTTTCCTGACCAAAGGCTCTTCTCAGCGGGCCGGTAGCGACACCGCTCCGATTGACGATCGTCCACTCGCCACTCCTGAATGGACCGGAATTTACAATCCGGGTAAACTGATCACCATTGCCTCCGAGAAGGTCATCGTCCCACATGGAGGCATTTTCGCCTCCCTGCGGCCAGTTCCAGTAGGGCAATCCCAGGTCCGGGTTATTGGAAACCCGCTGTAATTCACGTTCAAAATCCCAGATGAAGCGGCGGTGCCAGGGAAGAAAGGCGGGTGCTCGATGGATGGCATCCATAACTGCATTGGCATGCCGCAAAACGAATTGATCATAGATGCCGGTTTCTTTTAAAGTCAGTACTGCATTGACAAACTCGGCACGTTCTGAGCTTGTCAGGGTGTTTGCATCTTTTCTGGTAGCCATGGCGTTCTCCTCTGCTCTATTGTGGTCACGATCCAAACTCTTCCGTGTCGGCAATTACCGCTTTGGCCAAGTCACGCTGGCTTTGGTACTGTGAGTATGGCAGATAACTGGAGTACCACATTTTCATGGCAGTATCGTAGGTGCAGTCTATCATTTTACCGTTGATAAAGAGCTGGTCATCTTCCGTGATTTCTATTGTACAGTCCTTGTAGATTTCGGAATGTGCGGGCATGATCTCACCTCCCTGGAAAGTTGCATCCTGAAGGCAAATGCAAAAAGCGGCAAAGTGAAACGAGGCTGCAGGCCAACAGGCGATGGTTTTTTTTATGCTATAAACCAAGTCGTTACAGCACTATTTGTGTGCGGATATACAGCGTATTTGACGAAGCGTAGAGGTCGGCTGCAATACACCGCTTGTCCTGAGAGGCGCCCAGGTATCAGTAAACCTGCCCTGAAGCAAGGCCTCATCCAGGTGAACAGTTCCTATGGTTCGGGGAAATTTCTCAATATGTTCTGATGGTTTATGAGTGATTTCTCCGGCAAGCAATTCAAGCGAGAAACCACCTGGAAACGACCGTTTCTGCACCTGTCCCCGGATAGTAACGTCTTCTCGGTGATAACAGGACATATAGAGAGCCGTGAACACAAAAAAATCCTCATCATTGATCACCAAATCCCCCTTTTCCAGCAATACATGTGGAGAGCAGGCTGCATCCGCAGGAGATGTTATCTGGCACGTTAGCACAGCTTCTGAAGTTGCAAATTTTGGCCATATGAGGCCTATGACAATAAGGAGTGCAAGTGAAATGAAGGGAAATCTCATGGTGCCGCTCCAGAAAAACCAGAAATAGCAGACATGTAAGCGTAATGCTTGCGTCAATTGGAACACCTGGCTACCACATTGTGGTACATACAGAAATAGTTACTCCGTCGGCATTGTCAAGGGATCCTATATGTCGTCAGGATGGTTTCGCCCTTACCTTAAGCGGCTGTGTTTTTGCCAGCAAAGCTGCCAACATGAATTGAAATAACTCACTCTACCGGACCGGTGTCAGCTTCCAATCCGGCGGCGGCTTTTCCAGGAAACAGTCAATCCGTCTCCTGGATGACAAGATAATAGCTGATCACTATTCATCACTGGATAGTTATTTAACCAGTTAACATGTATTGCTTTTCATGACCGTTCCTTCTGCCGTGTACCTGCAGTTCCAGTGGCTGGAGTCAGTATTTTATTGACAAATACCGATATTTTATTCAAAATTGTAAAATTTTTTAAAATCAAATTTCAAAAATGGCGTGACAAGAAAACAAGTGGCAGAGATCTGCCTGAAGGAGAAATTGTGGATACCTATGCAACATTACGAATTGGTGACAAGGAATTGCAGCTTCCGCTGATTAATGGCACTGAAGGTGAAAAGGCCATCGACATATCGAAGCTGCGGGCGGAAACCGGCTATATTACCATGGATGTAGGATATGGCAACACCGGCAGTTGCCAGAGTGCAATCACCTATATGGACGGTGAAGAAGGTACCCTCCGCTACCGGGGAATTCCAGTGGAACAGCTTGCGGAGCAGTCCACCTTCAAGGAGACCTCCTATCTGCTCATCAACGGCCGGCTACCTACCCGGGACGAGTTGACTCGTTTCTCGGTGATGCTCAATGATAACAGCCTGGTCCATACCGATCTGAAGGTGTTTTTCCAAAATTTTCCCCGGGAGTCGCATCCCATGGGGATACTTAGCTCGATGGTTAATGCCCTGCGGAGCTTTTATCCGTCTCTTGCCCGGAACACCGAGGAGATCAATATCATCATGACCAGGCTGCTTGCCAAGGTGCGAACCATGGCCACCATGTCGTATAAAATCTCCCGGGGGCATGAACTGGTATTTCCCAGGCCGGATCTCACTTACTGTGAAAACTTTCTCAATATGATGTTCGACTCACCGGTGAAACCGTATGAAATTAAAAAGGAGGTGGTCGACGCCTTGCGGGTCTTCTGGATTTTGCATGCCGACCATGAACAGAACTGTTCCACCTCCACCGTTCGCATGGTAGGCAGCGCCAGGGTCAATCTCTATGCCGCTATCTCGGCCGGTATTGCTGCACTGTGGGGACCTCTGCACGGCGGAGCGAACCAGGCGGTCATAGAGATGCTCAAGGAGATTGCCGAGGGTAAAGGCGACTATAAAAAAGCAATCGAACGGGCCAAGGACAAAAATGATCCTTTCCGGTTGATGGGATTCGGCCATCGGGTATACAAGACCTATGATCCGCGGGCAAGGATAATGAAAAAAATGTGCGACGAACTCCTGGAGTCGTTGCAGATGAGTGATCCGCTGCTCGATATTGCAAGAGAATTGGAAGAAGTGGCATTGAATGATCAGTATTTCATCGATCACAACCTCTACCCCAATGTTGATTTCTACAGCGGCATTGTCCTGCGCGCCATAGGGATTCCGACCAGCATGTTCACGGTCATGTTTGCCCTCGGCAGATTGCCGGGTTGGATAGCACAATGGAAGGAAAGCCAGGATGACCCGCAATGGAAACTGAGCCGCCCCCGTCAGATATATACCGGTCACAAGAAATATGATTATGTACCCATACATGCCCGGTAGGTAGGCACTGGCAGGTGCTTAAGCTGGTTTGTCCTGCAAGCAGAGTAAGCATAATTCAGGTCAGGTCTTGGTATTTGTTGTGCTGTGCAATAATCAAACCAGCCCACCGGATCGGCCGTCTGTTCCAAATCTGCTATAAATCCATTTTATGGAGAAAGGAAGCCGTCTGCCTGCAGAAGAATAATTGCTGTTTCAGATGGATTTCGATTGCAAGATTTTGGTGTGCCTGAAGAGAAGAAGAACCGGCGAGTGCCACCGGTAGCATCACCCGACGACCGGCCGGTCGCGTTTGTATTCTATGATGAAGGCTGGCCCGGATATGATGGACGGGTTCTCGATTTTTATAAGTTCAAAGACTGTCAATGGGTACGTCTTTTAGAATCGGCTGAATTAAAGAGAGGAAGTGGCTTTTTCTCCTAAATCTAGTGGGTTACAACTTGAAAAGTGCAATATCGCTTGAAAGGACGGCTAAAAAAAGATAGGCTGTGGCGAATCAATGCCTGTCTCGAAAGGATTTTCGGAAAAGTTGGGAAATCTTACAAAGCGATGTCCTATCGCCATATTCAATCACCTCAGCCAGTAAGGAAAACACCTCACTGGCTGGCCGGTGTGCAAGAGCAGCGGCCATGAACTCAACAGGGAGCAGACCATGTTGCATCCAGGTGACGATACCCAGGGCTATGTCGAGCTTGTCAAGGGTATCCGCATGAAAACAGTGGTATATGGTCAGAAGACCTTGACGGCAAAATTTCGCCTGAAAAAGGGAGCAGTGCTGCCCAGGCATCTCCATCCCCATGAGCAGACCGGCTACATGATCGCCGGCAGAATCGAGTTTGTCATCGACGGTCACACACACACTGCCGTAAGCGGTGATACCTGGTGTATTGAAGGGAATGTCGAGCATGGGGCGACGGTGATCGAGGATTCTGAGATCATCGAGGTTTTCAGTCCGGTAAGGATCGAATATCTACCCGAAAATCTCGCCGCCAGCGCAGGCCGTTGAGAGTGAAGGCACTCAGAGTGCTCCGCATTCTGCAGACTGATCCGCACAGCTCATGAAAACCCAGTTATCCGGTATTTGCAAGCTGCATGCACCCTCCTGCCTGCCGTTGCTGGATATGGTTTTTTTTGATGATTGTATCTGAGACCATGACTGCCAAACCTTCCTATGCCGACCTTACAGGGCAGATTGAGGCGCTCAATCTCGAGTTCAAACGGCTGAAGGCCGCCGAGCAGGTATTTCATCGCCAGAACGAGTCGCTCAAGGCCCTTCATCAAACCTCCCTGGGGTTAATCGAGGGACTCGACAAAGAGGAGTTGCTGGAGACCATTCTTGAGCGGGCGACTTCCCTGAGCGGCACCGACCATGGCTATATTTATCTGCGCGAAGACGACCAAAGTGTGATGGAGATGAAGATGGGCAAGGGCTTTTTCCTTGGCCAGCTGGGACGCAGGGTGCAAATCGGCGAGGGCATGGGTGGCTGGGTCTGGCAGGCCGAAGAGCCGCTGGTGGTCGAAGACTATCGGCGGTGGCCGGGGCGCATCGACGACCAGGTTCTCGATGGCCTGCGTTCCATTGTCGGCATCCCCCTCAAATCGGAGAAGGGAGTGGTCGGGGTTATCGGCCTTGCCCATGTCAATCAGCAAAAAATCTTCGACACGGAAGATGTCGCCACGCTTGAGCGCTTCGCCGCCCTGGCTCTGATTGCTCTGGAGAAGTCGCGCCTCTATGCCGACGTCCGTCGTGAATTGGCAGAGCGCAAGCGCACAGAGACTATCTGGCGGGAAAGCGAGAACAGATACCGAACATTTCTCGAATCATCGCCCGATCCCATTGTCGTCTATGACATGAAAGGCATTGCCACCTACGTCAACCCGGCATTTGAACAGACTTTCGGTCTGTCCCGCAGTGAGTTGCTGGGCAAGCAGATCGATTTCGTGCCGCCGGAAAGCATTGCCGAAACCAGGGCGGCCATAAAACGCATGCTCAGCGGCCGGAAAATCAATCTTTTCGAGACGCGCCGCATGACCAGAGATGGCAGGATCCTCGACGTCCAGTTGAGTTCGACGCTTTATCAGAAAGAGGATGGCAAGCCGCTGGGCAATATCGTCACTCTCAGGGATATCAGCGAACAGAAGCGTGTGGAAAAGGAACTGCGTATCTATCGCGGCCAGCTCGAGGAGCTGGTGGCCGCCCGCACCGGCGAACTGGAAACGACCAATCTCCAGCTGGAACAGGAAATTGATGATCGCAGGCGGGCTGAAAAGGCGCTCTTGAAGCGGGAGAAAGAACTGCAGGCCCAGTCCGAGCATCTCGAGGAGGTCAATACCGCCCTGCGGGTGCTCCTCAAGCAGCGGGAAGAGGACAGGCGCGAACTGGGCGAGATTGTCCTCCAGAACGTCCAGGAACTGGTAAATCCCTATCTGCAGCGTTTTATCACCGGCAGATTGAGTACCAGGCAAAGGACACTGGCCCGTATTCTCGAAACCAATATCAACAATATCATCTCTCCCTTCGTTAACAGTCTGGCCACCGGCATGGCCCAGCTGACGCCCATGGAAATACGGGTGGCAAGTTTGGTAAAGGAGGGTATGACGAATAAGGAAATAGCCGAAATTCTCATAGTTTCAAAGAATACTGTACTTTTCCATCGCCACAATATCCGCGACAAGCTCGGTCTGAAAAATACCAAGATAAACCTTCGTTCCCATCTATTGGCCATGGAGAAATAGTGGTTATATACCACTATTTCCCCGCTATTTTCTCAACTTGCTTATATATTTAATTTATGTAATATATAAATATATCTGAGAGAGAGTTCGGGCAACCGTTCGGCAGTGGCCAGCCAGGCGCTACTGGTGCGCCGCCTCCTGCCATGTTCAGCAAAGGTCCAGATGGCGGCTATTCGAGGTGGAAACGCTGCAGGGACGGTTGTTTGCCTTTGGAATGTTCTTCTGGAGACATGGGACAGTGCGCATATGACCACACTCCACATATCCGACGTTACCCTGACGTTCGGGGGGCTCAATGCCCTCACCGAGGTCAACATTACCATCGAGCCGGGACTCATCACTTCTCTCATCGGGCCCAATGGCGCCGGCAAGACCAGTGTCCTCAATTGTGTTTCCGGTTTTTATCATCCCAGTAAAGGAACGATCCGCTACGGAGAGCAGGATATTACCCGGGCCTCTCCCCATCAGGTCTCGAATATGGGGATCGCCCGGGCCTTTCAGAATCTTGAGCTCTTTCGAGGCCTCTCCGTGC
>CAKZOA010000489.1 GCA_937132035.1 uncultured Desulfobulbaceae bacterium
AGCAGCAGGTTCCTGGGGATGCGAATGCGGTGTTTATAGGCCACCTCCATTACCTGCTCGTAGACATCCTTGACAGCAATGGTCTGCAGGGAGCGGCCGTAAAAGGGCTCGCTCATATCTTTGAGATCGGTACGGAACTGCGTAATATCCACCTTGTCGTCGTCTACCAGACCGACATCGCGGAAGGCGTCCATGATGATGTCGTAGTCGTGTTCGGCGTAGCCTAGAAAGATATTGGCGACCTGGGTCATGGCCTCCTCGTCGAGGTAGCCGATAATGCCGAAATCGACCAGACTGACGCGACCGTCATACATAACGATGGTGTTGCCAGGATGGGGGTCGGCATGAAAAAATCCAAAATCCATGAGCTGGCGGGAAAAGGAGCGCAGACCGATCATGGCCACCTCCCCGGGGTCGATCCCCGCCTGCCGGATTTTCTCCACCTCGTCCATCTTGATGCCGTCGATATACTCCATCACCAGTACCGACCTGGAGGTGTGCTCCCAGTAGACACGTGCGGTATAGATCTCCTTGCTGTCTTTAAAATTGGCGGCGAACTTGTCCATGTTGCCGCCCTCGATATGCATATCGAGTTCTCGGAAAATGGTCCGTTCGAACTCCCGCACCAGGTTGACCGCCCCGACAATGCGGGCGAACTCGAACATCTGCTCGAGCTTGCGGGCGAAAAAGCCCATAACGATTATGTCTTCGCGTATCTTTTTCTCGATTCCCGGTCGGATAACCTTTACCGCCACCCGCTCGCCTCCCCGCAGCCGGGCTTCATGGACCTGGGCCACCGACGCCGCCGCCAGGGCCTTTTGGTCAAACTCGGAGAAAACCTCAGTCAGTTCCCTGCCCAGCTCGGCCTCCACCACCGCCTTGATCGCTTCGAAAGGCACCGGGGGGATGCTGTCCTGCAGCTTTCTGAGCTCTTCGGTATACTCTGGAGGAAAGAGATCCGCCCGAACGCTCATCAATTGTCCGAGTTTGATGAAGCTGGGCCCAAGCTCCTCGAGCATCAGACGAAGACGGGCCGGCGAATGGAAGGCAGGACGGACCGCCGTTTTCTCCTGGCTAACACCATCCTTTGCTCGCCGGCTGCGCCGGAACATGCGCTCGACAATATTGCCGTAACCGTGTTTGGCCGCAATCCGGCTGATGCTTCCCAGACGCCGTAATCCTTTCATAAATCAGACTCTTGTGTTTTCAGAAAATGATGGTCGGCAATTACTGGCCGCCAGCCGGCGAGATCTTCTTCCACTCCTTGGCGATATCCTTGAGTTTGGCGGAATCTTCGATATAGCTCTCCACCAGACCGCAGTCCACGCAGACGTAGTTGTCCATGGCAGCTATTGATACCAGGGTGACGGGAATGGCATTGCTGCCGAATGGCCCGCTTTTCAAGGGAATGTCGGCACCGGAATAGACCTCTTTCGAACCGCATTTTGGGCATTGACCGTTCTTCATATTCATGTTCTCCCACTGTTGGTTTGGCAAAAACATCAGACGGGTTCAGGCGGCAGGAGACCTCCCGACGTGATGCAGACAGGCAGCTTTTTCTGAAGGACAAGGCTGAAAAAAACTCTTACGGTACCGGCACGACGAGAGCGGTTTCGTTTTGGACCAGTCAATCTTAGCCGATCGCTGTCAGCGGAGCAAATTTTTTCTGGCCTTTCCCACCACCCATATCTCCCACTCGCCCCCCGGCCGCCCAAGACAGTTGTTGCCATCAGTTTACGGCCTTGGAACCTTATCTTTTCGGGAGCTCATCAAATCTCTGCAGCGTGCAGGTCTCCTCGAACCAGGGTGCTCGAGAGGCCCAGAAAACAATCTGCAACGGCTTGATATGGGGATCTTCATCCAATGTCCCCGCCGTAACGACAATGTTTTTTCCTCCCTTTACCGCCCAAGGCAGCGACGAACCACAGTTTTTGCAGAAGGTTGTGGCGAAGTATTTAGCCTCCGGATGTTCGTATCTGCCGATCCACTCTTCGCCGGCTGTCCATTTGAAACGCTTGGGCGAAACGAAGAGATTGGCAGAATGGGCACTCCCGGTGAACTTTCTGCAGCGTGAACAGAAGCAGTACTGAAATATTTTCAAAGGTCCTTGAATTTCGTAGTGCACTTTACCGCAAAGACAGCTGCCGCCGCGTATTGTCTCCATTGAAATCTCTCTTTCCGTATTTTGGGTTCTTTCTCATGTTCAGCAACGCTCTGTGCAACAGGGGCTTTTTTCACAGGTGTTCTGCACCTCAACGAGCCTCATTTAGAGCACCGGAACACCGATGATATAGGGATGCAGAGAGTACAACAGGGCATAAACTGTCGTACCGGCAGCCACAACTCCGACATCGAAAAACAGAGGTCTGCTCTCCAGGATTTTGCTCGCCCCCCGTCTATTGGCCGACCACATGTCGAACAGCGAATAGATGACAAAACTGGCGAAGAGGATCATCGAGCCCAGATCACCATTGGCCAGGAGATGGACTACGGCCCAGATGCTCACTCCCCAGAGCATCGGATGCCGGGTGTATCTCTTGACGTTGGTGGGCATATAGGCCGCAACCAGCAAAATGGAGGCCGGCAGCATCATGAGCAGGGCAAGATGTTGCGACCACACCGGCGGCTGCCAGATGACGATATATTCTCTTTCCCCCATGCCGTAGACGATAAGCGCCAGGCCAAGAAGTGAAATCAGGGCAAAGACACCTTTATATCCATATTCCCCCAGCCGGTCCACCGCCTGCTGCCGCAGCGAAACGGAGGCCGGCAAAAGATGGATGGCGAAAAAGAGTATAAGACCCATGAGCAGTAAAGACATGAATACCTCCTTCGTTATGTCGAAATAATTCTTTTATTACGATTTCAAATAATTGAGACCCTCTTCTGTTGCCGACCGGCTCACACCTTTTTTCAAGAACGCTCAAGCGGCAAGGAAGAAATTCCATACAGGAACTCGACCCGCCGGAATCCGGCCTTTGGAAAATGATCCATCTCGCATGTCACCATTCTCGTCAAATCTTCCGTATCAAGGGGGTCAGCAACCTTCTGCCCAAAGAGCGGAGGATAGAGCCGGGAGATAAGAGAGAGCGTATAGACTATAGTAGCACAGCAACACCGGCCATTCCAAACGACTGATCATTCACCATTTACAAGAAAGGCGGCACTGGCACGGTGCATACCATTAACGGCGTCGTCCTGCCGTCTATGGATGAGGGAAAATCTTTTATGAATTCGCAGCACATCTTCAGGTAAAACCCCGTGGAGTGCGGATCGGCAAATATATAGAAAGAGCCATAGTCCAGCTTTGCCGCTAATTCTTGTGCAAACTTCAGCATTTCCGAACCAATGCCGCGGCCGATAAAAGAAGGTTCCACAAACATATGGTCCAGCCAGAGGCCCGAAGGCACCACTTCTTTCTGATATTCGAGGGCATCTATCACTTTGACCATCGAGAAAAAGGCAATGGCCCGGCGGTGATGCTGGTAAATATATACTTCGTTGCGTTGTATATATTTCTCGGTAACCGTCAGTTCATCCTGCCAGATGGTGAAGTACTCCTCCGGATAGTTCCAATATCTTTTCGATGCAAAGGCTATCCGGGTAAGAGCAGAAGAGTCGTCTGCATATGCTCTGCGTATCATGCCGTACTTTCCATAATCCCGATACCGGCTACCGACAAAGATCCCGCTCCTGATTTCAGGCCTGGTCAAGCCGGCGTGCTGAGTTCAAAGGCAAGCTGATTTTGTTATTATCCGGTCAAGGCTGTTGGCAAAAATCTGCCTGTCTCGTTTACTCAGCGCCGGCGGACCACCGGTTTCAACACCGCCGGAGCGCAAGGCATCGAGAAAATCTCTGGTGCTCAATCGCTCGGCAATATTTTCTTCTGAATAGATTTCTCCCCTTGGATTCAGGGCCAATCCTCCTTTTTTTACGACTCGAGCAGCCAGGGGAATATCGCCGGTGATAACGAGATCGCCGGCCTCTACCCTGTCGACTATTTCATTGTCAGCCTCATCCGGGCCTGAGGAAACTCTCAGGAACCCAATAAGGGAAGATTTGGGAATGCGAAAAGCGGAATTGGCAACCAAGGTCACCTGTAATCGTGTCCTTACCGCTGCCCTATAGACAATGTCTTTTATTACTGCCGGACATGCATCCGCATCCACCCAGATTTGCATTTTCATTCCTCGACTAAAAAGCTATCACGGGAAATCAGGTTTTTCTATGCCCTTGCTCAGCTTCGGTACTTTTCAGATGGTTGCCAATACCTCAGAAGCCGACTCATTTTATCATATTTTTTGAAAAGCATATCCATTTAGAATTTTTTTTCTCCACGCCCAAGGATAAAAGCCGGCTCTCATCACCCTCTATAGTTGATTGCCTAAAACGCTTCCACTGATATTCCGTAACTCCACTCTTCAAAAAGGTATTTCTCTTCCTTTTAACACCCGATGATCGATGAAATGCAGCTATGCGCCTGGGAGCCGGGCTGAGTTTCATGCACCATCAATTCAAAATAAGTAATTATTTGACAGCTCATCAATTTTCCTGATACTATATACTACCTTGTGCCTATAACTGAACATCTCGGGAAGAATGCGGAACCTATCACTTTTTGCGCTTCGATATCAACTGCTTAAAAAGCAGAACATGAGATGCCTGTATGGACGATGGCAAAATAGTGATGGGCGGGACCGTCTCCACCTATCGGGCGATTCGATATGATCTGTTATGCATCGCCGCTTTGTGATTGGCATACTTCATTGTTGCCGATAACAGGTCTCCTCGTTGAGCAAGCCATCTCTGCACAGATGCTCCTCGGTTGATGCGACCCGCTACATTCGGACTACCGGCAAGTTCATTCGGTCGCTGCAGCTTGTCTTGTTCATATTCAAAAAAGGAGGAAAGTATGGAAAAAAAACTGTTGCTGCTGGTTATCTTCGGCATCTCTTTTTCCCTGCCGTCGCTGGCTTTGGCCAATGACTATGTCGGCTCGGAAAGCTGCTTTGAGTGTCATGCCGAACAATACAACAAATGGCAGGCGTCGGGACACCCCTGGAAGCTGCGCACCGCCGACAAGGCCCGCTATGCCAAGCTACCGCTGCCCCCCGGCTACGCCTGGGATGATATCAGCTATGTCATCGGCGGAGCTATCAAAAAAGCCCGTTATATCGACAAGCAGGGCTACATCATCACCACAGCCAAGGATGGGTCGGAGGCAAAAACCCAATACAACCTCGAGGACGGCAGCTGGTCTTTCTACCACAAGGGCGAGAAGAAACCCTATAAATGCGGCCCCTGCCATATGACAGCCTATTCCCCGGAAGGACATCAGGACAATCTTGAAGGCATGATAGGTACCTGGGCGGAAGATGGGATATCATGTGAGGAGTGCCACGGCCCCGGCATGGAACATCTGCGCAAGCCGTCAAAGGAAACCATCAAGATCGACACCACCGCCGACGCCTGCGGCAAGTGCCATCAACGTGGCGGCATGGGTCCAGAACCTCCAGCAAAAGGAGGTTTTATCCGTCACCATGAGCAGATCAACGAACTCAAGGCCGGCGTGCACAAAGATTTGAACTGCATCGACTGCCATAATCCGCATGAACGCGCCATTCTTACCAGCAAGGATATATGTGCTGAATGCCATGACGGAATTGCCCAGTCCTATGCCAAGACCACGCATGGTGAACAGGGTACAGGGTGTATTGAGTGCCATATGCCCAAAGCCGGCAAATCGGCGATAAGCGTGGCCAGCTACACCGGCGACGTACGTACCCATATTTTCAAAATCAATACCGATGCCAATGCCGAGATGTTTAAAGAGGTCGAAGAGAAAGGTAAAAAAACACTCTTTGCCAAGAATGCTGTGACGGTAGAATATACCTGCCTCAGTTGTCACGGCAGCAGGGACAAAGACTGGGCGGCAAAACATGCCAAGAACTTTCATGCCATGAAATAAGCCCCCATTCATCACGAGCCAGCAGGAGTAATCTCCCGCCGCTGGCTCGTGATGTAACGGCAGATCAGCAAGTCACCCGACAATACCTACCCGCTATCAACGCTGAAAAGCAATTCCCCAAAGAATACCTTGTGAGATTGCCGTAAAGACGACATGCTTCAACAAAGTAGCGTGTAGTGCCCATGCCCTGTTGTCGTCAACAGCTGCCCCGAACAATCATGTAATATACGCAACACCTCAGATTTGACGGCAAATATCGAAAATCTGTGATCGTTTTTGGTAGAGCATGAATGTAACAGTTTATACAAAGAGCAAAGAGTGAAGTGTATGTTTATGCTCACGCTTCGCGCTAGGGAGGGGTCATGCCGGAATACGAAGAACCTGTTGCCGAGTAAGCATTACCACTGAGACTGAAGATGATATAGTATATGTCCTAAGAAAGTCGATTTTGCCGCATATGACTTCTGACGAAAATCCGATTTTCATCAACCGGACGAAACCGGACAACATGATTCCAGCCATGCTGGTGTATACACATATCACTATTTAACAGGACACACGCTCATGTACTCACTACAGCAACAATACAATCTGGTGCCGGGCAATTATGCAAAAGAAATGGCCTCAGTTTCAGCCTACGTAAAAAAAGGTGTAACCGCTCTGCTGCACGGGGGACGAAGACCTCTCCACAAGCGCCCATCATCATTAAGTAAACCCTAGATTGCCGGTTCAAGGAAACCTCTTCACCTGGACCACAGTCATAGGCCCAATTCCTTCGGCCACCTCTTTTCTGAGGTGGCCGTTTTTTTTGCCTTTCGGGTATACCTGTCCGCATGCGGCCCTCATGTCAAAACGCATCGTCATCCAGGTATTGTAGAAATCTTTTCAGCGACGCGGAGGTACCGTGCCCCCGCGGGTAGGCGCACACAAGGTTTAAAGACGCCCACCTGTCTGCCAGTCGCAGGATTGCCAGATTGGCATTCGCCATATGGGGACGCAGGTCCCGTTCACCAACTATTCCAAGTCCCAGACCGGCTTCAACACATCGAATCAAGGAGTTTACCCGTTGCACCCTGACGGTATATTTTAGCGATTTCCCATGCTTCTTTCGGGCCTCGGCCACGAGGTCATCGAGAACGCCCCCTTCATGGAAGGAGATGTGTTCATAGGCAAGGGTTTGTTCAAAATACACCGTACCGGCATCTCTGTGTTGAGTAAACAGCGGATGGTCTCTATGTCCCACCGCCCAGACCTGATCCTCCTTGAAGGGCCTGAGCTCAAATCCTCGTGTATCGACGGAGTCATAGAGTATGACCATGTCGGCGACATCTTCGCGCAAAAGTTTCACGCCCTGTCTGGAGAATATCTCCTGCACTGTTACCTGGACTTCAGGGTAATCCTTTCTGAACTGGCCAATAATAGACGGCAGAACACCGTCCAAAGCCCGGGGAATCGCCGCAAGCCGCAACTCACCCGCCTCGCCTTCGGCAAAGCGCTTCAGATCGGCTCGTACCTCTGCATATTTATGCAACAGCTGCCCGCAGTGTTCGGCAAAGACCGTTCCTGCAGGCGTCAGATTTGTCCCGGAAGGAGTTCTGACAATCAGTGAGATATCAAGTTCGCGCTCAAGATCGCTTATTCGCCGCGATGCGGCAGAGGCGGCGATATGTTCATTCCTGGCGGCAGCGCCGATACTGCCCAGGCGGGCAACGGCCAGAAATACGCGCAGGGTGACTATGTCAAAGCTTTCCATGAATTGCCTCTTGGGGCCTCAAATCAATCCTCGGAATCTTGCCGCAAGCCAGGGGCCCGCCAGTGTTGTCAGAAGGGCCAGGACAAAAAGATTGCCCCCGCCGATGTTGAAAACCTGGAGGAGCTCACGCCAGGTTTTACCGACACCATAGTGGCCGAAAAGGCCCTCGAAAGCCAGGGTGAGCAGAAACCAGAGAACACCGACGACGATGAACTGCCATTGCTGGCGACCTCCCAGAAAAGGAAGGGTGAAATAGATCAGCACGAAGAGGAAAAAGGCCAGCGTTAGACCGCTAAGAGGCAGCGCAGGCCCTGAACCGAATGCCGGATTGAGCAGTTTTTCACGGATACCGGCATTGCCGATGGCGACAAGCACCATCAGACACCAGATGGCCGCTGCCTTGAACATGATTATGATCATTCTCACCTCGCCAATTGTCTGTAACTTTTCTCAGCAGTGCCATCATCCTGTGTACTTTCGCCAGGCACCCAGTGCTTGCTGAATCTCTTTTCCCTGAGATTTGGCAAATACCAACCGAGTATCTTCCCCTGTTACCGGCAGTCATTAAAAAAAAAGATGGAGCCACCCACAACCAGAAAACATCAATATATTTCATCGGAATACGAAATATCCAGAGATTTCACTTTTGACCTGCACCTGAGTTTCAGCGACGCTCTTTTTTTCCTCTGCCATGTAGTGCTGATATGTCCTTTTCTCCTGCAACCAGACTGGTGAAAGCACTTAGTGAAGAAAACCGGCGGAACTCGAAAATAAATATACCCTCCGATGCGGACGGAAGGGTCTATTGGTGTATTTCCAGGTTCTTTTGACAACGACAACAGAACGCACTCATTTCTGGATGGACACTGGATAACAACGGCTATACTCCTTTTGTCGCTACTGGCGTGTCAATAGGTTTTCGGATGGTAGCAGGCAAATTCGCAGTTGTCGAGGACACCGATGTCGGGAAAGTCTCCCTTGCATATTTCGGTCATATGGGGACATCGCGGATGAAAGGTACAGCCCGTCGGCGGAGCTATAGGGCTTGGCAGCTCACCATGAAGGGTTATCTGCTCCTTGGTGCGGAAGGGGTCGGCGACCGGCGTTGCCGAAAGCAGCGCCCTGGTATAGGGATGATGAGGCTTGGAGAAGATGTTCTCCCTGCTGCCAAATTCGATGGGCCGGCCCAGGTACATGACCATGACATCATCGGCGATGTGTTTGACCACCGAGAGGTCGTGGCTGATAAAGAGATAGGCGAGATTGAACTGTTCCTGGAGATCGGCAAGCAGATTGAGGATCTGCGCCTGAATGGAGACGTCGAGGGCCGCCACCGCCTCGTCGCAGACGATGCATTCCGGCTGCACGGCCAGGGCGCGGGCGATGCCGATGCGCTGGCGCTGGC
>CAKZOA010000490.1 GCA_937132035.1 uncultured Desulfobulbaceae bacterium
AAGAAGGTCATAACCACTTCATCTGTTTTTCTGTACCTTGCCGCGTACCCCAGGCCGACGGCATGGAGGATCTGGCTGGCCACCGGCACCGCCATGGGCAAATCATGCTGCTTTTCAGGTACGATAGTTCCCTCATTATAGCCGTTGTAATAGAGGATGACGCTTTCCGGTGAGCGTCCCCGCCAGATCTCGGCGGCTGTCTCCCGGAACGCGGGCACGAACCAGTCGGTGGGCCTGAGATGGACGACAGCTCCGAGCTGAGAGGCTTCCTGCCCCTTGATGGGTGGAAAAGTGCCTATCCTGCCCTGGCGCTGCAGTGCCAGCATGCGTTCGTCAAACCTTCTGCCAAGGAGCATGGCCCGGTAAAGATCAAGCAGATCCCTGTCATCAATCCCCGGCTCAAGCTCATCATCGAGCGTTCCATGTTCATCAAGAATAGAGAGATATTCTATAGGCTGAGCTATCTCTATCTGCGTTCTCGGCATGCACATCTCCCCGTAGGAGGTTGCAGGGCAACCGGGTCGTCCGGCACGCGCCCCCTGTAGTTGATCCGAAGTCTGCGCCGACACGACGTTGCCGCACGTTTTTCCTGTCAGGCAAACATTGCCTTCGCTTCTTTCTATATGCTATTCCTTTTCAGTATATTTTCAAGAACGACAAGCTGTCTTTGCAATACGTTGCAAACCCAAGATGGAGTGCTGCGCCTGTCTGGAGAGGGGCACCATAGTCGACCCCCTCCTGAACTCCTGCCTCCACTGCAGGGTGCTAATGGCGACAAGCCGTCTCGCTGTTCGCAAATGTTGCTTTCATGCTTATACTGATATGTATACTCCTACAACAGCGAGAAAAATATGCATAAAGGTGATATTGTTATTGCGGACCATCCCGAAAGTACGGACAGCGGTCTAACCAGGTCCTACGGCATCGTTCACAAGGTGACGAAAAAAGGTATGGTGACCATCGAGATGGCAGACGGGTCAAGGATCGAACGACGGATCAATTCAATCGCTGTTTACATCAAACCGCCTGCCAACTGGCAGGAGCTATACAGCAGGAAGGTTGTTTCGTATCAGACGAAGCGGCGGATGCTGTTCGGCAACGGCCACGGAAAAGCTCGGCAGTGATAATCGCCATCTCCAGTGAATGGTGTTTGCCGTCCGCAGGTTGCAGCTGCCATCTGCCATTGTTGGTACGTGTTCTTCTCGTTCCATCTCCATAATATGTGTCAGTTCTGGGCAAACTGTTTATAATGGGAACTTGTCCCGGACAAAGCGAATAGGGCGCCGTGGTCATGGTCGGGTCGCCAGTTCGATGTCTCTGCCTGATCTAGGGCCACAGCTTTGATTTCTCCACCCGTAACGGTGCCGACGTCTGTCTGCGCCGGTCAGCACTACCATGGTCGAATGGCACGAAAGAGCACTGCAAGAAGAAAGGCTGCGAGGAGAAAAACAGGTAAACGTGGGCCGGGCAACAGAGTGCTACGATGGATCGGTTTTGTCCTGGCAGCATGTGCCTGCATTTCTGTACTTATCGTTGTGCTTCTACGCTTTATACCTGTATATGTCACGCCACTCATGGTGATCCGCGCCGCCGAACACTCTTCGGCGGTCAGCGAGATGAGGTGGCGGCATGAATGGGTGCCCATGGAGGCTCTTTCCGCCAACCTCCTTCTGGCAGTAGTTGCCAGTGAGGACCAGAAGTTTTTTGCTCACAGCGGCTTTGATTTCGACTCTATTCGCGCATCTCTGCAAGAGTATCTGGAACAGGAAGAGGGGGGAGGGCGGTTACGGGGCGCCAGCACCATCTCCCAGCAGACCGCCAAGAATGTTTTTCTCTGGCCGACGAGAAGTTGGCTGCGCAAGGGTCTCGAAGTCTACTTTACCATCCTCATCGAGCTGCTCTGGAGTAAAGAACGCATCCTCGAAGTCTATCTCAACAGCATCGAGATGGGCATCGGGGTCTACGGTGCCGAGGCGGCCTCCCGCTATTATTTTCAAAAAAGCGCAGAGCAGTTGACCAGAAGGCAGGCGGCGGCTATAGCCGCGGTCCTGCCCAATCCGCGGGAGTACAGGATCAACCCGGCCAGCAGCTATATCCGCGGCCGTATTGACTGGATACTGGTGCAGATGGGGCAGCTCGGTTCGTTGCCGTTGAAGTGATGAGCCGGCAGGCATCTTCTATCGCGGAGCAGTATTCAGGGGGGTCATCTGCCGGTAAGGCAGATGCTCACCTTGCTGATCTGGCCGCTGGTAACCCATTGGTATTTTTGCCAGAAGAGGGTGTCACTGTCGTAGAATGTGCGTGTTTGCATGCGCTTGAGAAATTTGCCGTGTTGCGACGGGCCGCCGTTGTAGAGGGCGTAGACCAGCCGGGCGAGGGTATTGTCATCGAGTTTGGCGGCTTTTACCTCATCGCGGAAAATATATTTTTTCAGATAGAGGGCGGCGATTTCACTGCCGGCCTTGGCGTTATATTCTATATTCCATCGCAGTAGTTCCTTGCTGTACAATCCCCGCCAGACTCGTTCATTGACCTGCATGAGCCCGACGGAAGAGTTGTTGTAGGAAAGCAAATAGGTGAGCTGGTCGCCCTTGACCACGAACTGGCGGAGACAGCTCTCCTGCCAGGCCATGGCCGGGATGAGGTGATGGTACATTTTCTGGGCCTGCTTGGGCACTTTGCCCTCGGCAATTACCTTCGAAGCCGCCGCGGCAAGCACCTTTCCCACTCGCTGTAAATAAGGTTGTACATCGGTTTTGGGCACTTTCCATCTGAGTATCTCCTGGAAGCCAGGTACCGATGAGGCGGCCATAGCCTCATTTGTTGTCAGAGGGGTTAGGAGTTTGCGCAGGAGCGACCCGCTGTCCTCCTGAGTTTTGCCGGCAGGCGGCTCCTGGTCGTGAGGGCCGAATTCAAAGAGTCTGCGGAGGTCGGGGTTGATAGAGTGGCGGTACTGGAGGAGCTGCGGGGTGGCGCGCAGCATCCTGGCCAGCCTGACCAGGCCCTCGGTGCTAATTTCGATACCGAAGGTAGGGCCAAGCCTGTCAAAGATCAGCAGGGCATCGGCCGAGGCGATAAAGGCAAGATAGCCAAGGTTGGTGGCGATAGTCTCGCCCTGCAGCAGGTGACGCCGGAATATGGGCTCCACCTGTTTCCAGGCGGAAACGAACTGTTCTCTGACGATGTCGGATGACATGGTCCTGTCGTCCAGCTCGTTGACGAATCGATAACGCGTGTCCAAGAGAAGGGTGGTGAGCGTTCGTTTTTCCGCATCATTGAGGGTCTGAGCTGAGAGAGTGGAGAGCAGGTAGACCAGTAGACCGTCCCATTTTTCCCAGGCGGCGACCGTCTGCTCGAGTTCTTTCTCGGAAAGCTGTCGTTGTTGCTGCTGCCGAGGGGCGGCCAGTTGCTCGGCTTCGGCATGAATGGCAAGGCGCAAAGCCCGGTCTCCGACGGTGATCTGCCCCGGACGCATGGAATCCACCATTTTTTGTGTCGCCTGCCTGTGCTCCCGGGGAAAAAGGGGAAACAGGAAATTTTTCAGATCGGAGACAGGTGGGGCCAGATCGAGACGGATGCCGTCAATATACGACCAGATATGCGGTTTGATAAGCTGCCAGAGGACGTCGGTGATCTGAGCCGGCTGTCCGTCGGCGCCGAGGAGCCTGGAATCGACGGTGGTAAAGGAGAGCTGCCAGGTCTCGGCGGAGATGCGGGGTTTCTCAAAAAGAACGAGATAGCCCTGCCACTGCAGGGGCGTGTAGCAGCTGCCTCCTAGCGGAGTGCCCCCGTGGGCTGTGACCTGCATCTGCAGTTTGATTGTATCCTCGGCTCTGCTGACCCGCGGCTGTGACAGGGCAAGGTAGATGCAGCCGTTGCCTTCGTTTATAAGCGTTGTGGATTCTCCCTGGCCGGGAAAGGCTTTGTGAACGAGCAGGCTGCGCAATAGCGGGTAATCGATGGTTATCGGTAGTTCGATATTCTGCAGGGCAGCGGCTGTTTTTGGCGAACCCGGAAAAAACAGGGCTGCGATCAAAACCGTGACAAGCATGGGGGATGGTCGGTTCGTGGTAAAATGTCTCACAACGATATGTCCTCTGTTGTCGGTACTGGTGAAAGTTTCCGTGGACCCTGTTTTTGAAATGGCCGTCAGTCTAGTGTGTATCTCCTGCGGAGATGTGAGAGAAAAGAGTCTGGATTACTCTCTTCGCCCGTCGCCTGTATTAGTATTTCCTGGGAGTCGAGTGAGGAGGCTTTGTTCCAGATGTTTCTGCCGAGCCAGTCGCGGATGAAAGTTGTCTGTCCCTGCCGCAGCGATGCCTGCCAGTCGGGAAAGTCCCGGGTGATGGCGGCAAAGAGCTGGGCGGCGTTGACCGCGCCCATGGTATAGGAGGGGAAGTAGCCGAAGCTGCCGTCGGTCCAGTGAATATCCTGAAGGCAGCCGTCGGTGTAGTTGTCTTTGGTTGACAGACCCAGATACTCCTGCATTTTTGCATCCCAGATTTCAGGGATATCTTCTGGTCGCAGGGTGCCGTTGATGAGTTCTTTTTCAATCTCAAATCGCAGGATGATATGCAAGGGGTAGGTTACTTCGTCGGCTTCCACGCGGATATAGCTGGGCTCTACCCGGGCGGCGGCAAAGCAGATCTGCTCGGCGGACCATTGGCGGGCCTGGGGCAGATGCTCGTGGATAATCGGTGTGAAATAGGCGAGAAATGACGGCGCCAGAAAGAGCTGCTTTTCAAAGAGCAGACTCTGGCTTTCATGCAGGCACATGTTTCTGGCACTGCCTATGGGCAGGCCGTCCCACCGTTCCGGCAGACCATTCTCGTAACTGGCGTGGCCGGTTTCATGGGCGGTGGCCAGCAGGGCCTCGAAAAAGTCCGTCTCCCGAAAACGGGTGGTGATGCGCTGGTCGCCCCGGGCGCCGGTGCTGAAAGGGTGGAGGCTGACATCGAGCCGTCCCCGCTCAAAGTCGAAGCCGAGAATTTCCATGAGCCTGGCGTTGAGTCGTTTCTGATCGTCGATGGTGAAGCTGCCGAGCAGGTGGGCTCTTTGGTCGGCGTGCTTTTCCAGAACCTCGCCGATAATGTTGGGGATCTCCGTTTTCAGCCTGGTGAAAATCTGCTGTATACGTGTGCTGTCGTCCCCGCGGCAGTATAGATCAAGGAGGGCGTCATAGGGTGTTGGATATTCATCCAAGGCCTGTGACTGGCGGGCCAGCGCCACCACCTCGTTAAAGTTTTCGAGAAATCCCTGCCAGTCATTTTCGCGGCGCTGAACTCGCCATCCCTGTTCACAGGCGGACCCGGCCAACGACTGTGCCCGTACCAGTTCCGCGGGCACGCTGACCGCCTGTCTGCGCTCCCGTTCCATCTCCGTCAGGCTTCGCTGCAGGAGAGGCTCGTCCGACTCCGTCTCCGCCAGCAGCTCCCCCAGAAGAGGGGTGCACAGGAGTTCATGGCGCATGGTTGTCAGTTCGGCAATGGATTGGGCTCTGCCCCTGCTGCCGCCGGGTGGCATCATCACCAGCTGGTCCCACTGCAGAAAGGTGATGGCATGGTCGATCTGGGCTATTTTCTGAAAATGCTTGTTTAGAGTATCTAGATGATTCATTATCGTTTCTCGCTGTTGCTGGTGGATGTGCAGGAAAACGGCGTCTGCCGGTTGCCCCGGCACTGTCGTCTCCAGTACAGTTAATAATCATGGTGGTGGTGGTTGTCAGTCGGGGAAGGGAGAGGGAGCCGTACTTCGAGTACCGGCCATGGTAGCTCGCCTCTTGTCGTTGCCGCTTCTTTGAGGTATAAAAAGACGATGCTGCCGCTTCTTGTGACAATATTTTTTTCCTCTTTCGTCATTGCCCTGTCCGGGGCACTGATGCCTGGGCCGCTGCTGTCTGTCACCATTGCCGAAAGCGCCCGGCGAGGAGCCCTGACCGGTCCCGCTGTCATTGTCGGTCACGCTTTGCTGGAGCTGACCGTGGTCCTGGCGCTGTTCTCAGGGCTGGAGCCGCTGCTGTTGAGTGATGAGTTCTTCATTTCCGTTGCCTTTGTCGGCGGAGTTCTGCTTTTGCATATGGCTGTCTCCATGTTCAGGCAGCTGCCGGTTCTCAGCCTGCAGCAGGATGTTCTGCAGGGCGACGGTAGAAATCTGGTGCTTGCGGGCATAGTCCTCAGCGCCGTTAACCCCTACTTTATTCTCTGGTGGGCCACCGTCGGTTTTGGCTATATCCTCTATTCGGCCAAATTCGGCCTTGCCGGCATAGTGTCTTTTTTCCTCGGGCACATTCTCGCCGATTTTTGCTGGTACGCCGCGGTGTCCTATGGTGTCTGCAAGGGTCGAAATTTCCTGGGTGACCGAGGCTACCGGAGGATCTGCGGCGGCTGTGCCCTCTTTCTCGCCCTTTTCTCCTGCTACTTTTTTTACAGTGGCACGGAAAGGATACTGGGGTAGTCATGGCTGCAGACGAAAAAGCGAAAAAATACACCTGCAATGAATACCGGCAGGAGATGATTCTGGCAGCGCTGCAGAGACAACTGCAGCAGGCTGCCACCGAGAATGAACGGCGCCGCCTGCTGGAGGAGATTCGCAGGCTGGAAGAGGAAATGGGGATGTAGAGGCCGCAGTTTCCGGCTCGCCCCGGCTACCCCATAGGGTAGAGGATGTCGGCGTGCACCTCGTCGCAGAGCTGCAATGTTTGCGCGTCGAGCACGAGGTCCATGGCCGCCAGCGATTCCTCGAGCTGGTCTTCAGCGGTGGCGCCGACGATAGTGGAGGCGACGAAATCGAACTGTTTGCTCCAGGCTATGGCCAGTGTCGATGGCTTCAGATCTTTGGTGGCGGCGATCTCCATATAGCGTGCCGTTGAGGCCAGGGTCTTTTCATTGAGGAAGCGGGCGGCCATGGTACGTACGCGGGGCTCCGAAGAGAGGCTGTAGGTGGTGAAGCGGCCCGGCGTGTCACCGCGCTGGTTGTACTTGCCGCTGAGAACTCCTCCGGCCATGGGTGAATAGGGCAGCAGGGAAATGTTTTCCCGGCGGCACATATCTGCCATCTCATCGAGAAAACGCCTGTTGAGCAGCGAAAAATTATTCTGGATCGACTCGAACCGGGCCCAGCCTCGGTAGTGGCTGGTCATATTCGATTTTGTGGTGCCGTAGGCTGTATCGTTGGAAGTGCCGAGATACCTGACTTTGCCCGAGCTGACCAGCCGGTCGAAGGCCTTCATCGATTCCTCCCGGGGGACGATGTTGTCCGGCCAGTGCATCTGGTAGAGATCTATATAGTCGGTTTTCAGTCGACGGAGGCTGTCTTCCACGGCTTTTTCGATATGAAAGGCGTCGACGGCGGTGAGGCCGTGGCGCACCGGCGGCACGAACCATCCGGAGGCGCCGCCGGTTACCTTGGTGGCAAGAATAAAGGCGTCACGCGGCCGGCCCTGTAGCCATTCTCCGACGATTTCTTCTGTTATTCCAGTGGTTTCTTTCTGGGGAGGTACGGGGTATATTTCGGCCGTGTCAAGAAAATTCACTCCCCGCTCAGAGGCGATATCCATGAGTTTGAAAGCGGTCTTTTTGTCGCACTGGCTGCCGAAGGTCATCGTTCCCAGGCAGATGGGGCTGACGCGCAAACCTGTTTTGCCTATGTATCTGTATTCCATGTAATGCTCCTTACTCTCCAGAAAATTCCCTGCGTAATTGCGGCTGAGGCAGATATGACGGAATACGCCAGGGAGTGCTCTCCGGATCGGCTGTGCGGCCGCAATCGGTTATATGCCAGCAACTGGTAATCATGGCGGGAGAAAATTCCAACGTATTATTCTACAATGACTGAAAATACTGATTACCCCTGAAACTCAACCTAGCCAATTACGGAAAGACAGGGGTGCTCATTTCACGGGTGTCTGCAGCCTGGACGGCTGCAGTCGAGTCCCCATGGATGGGTTCATGGCGTACCGGGAAATGAGTATCCCTGTCTCAGACCGAGTTGCTGAGAATGAGGGGGAATCAGGATGAAAATTGAAAGCGATTCTACCAGTGGATCATTATAGTATGCGGGCCATAAAGCCCCGGAGTCGTCGAATGCCGACGGCAGGGCTGCAGAAAAACCTTTTGGGAAAAAAATAATTCTGTGAAAAAATACTTTACTAATTGTTTTTTCGGTGTTACTCTGAGCAGTCTGCGGCGAGAGGATTGCCTCCGTTTGTTGCAGAATGGTCGAAAAACATCCTGATTATGTCAATATAAGGAGTTGCAGGCAGCTGTGACTCCTTATTTTTTTATTTTCCCGTATATAATTATATCAAGGGAAGCCGGGATCCTCCGGCTGGTAGATACTGGTAGAGGGCAAAAGCCATGAAGAAAGATTTATCCAAAGTTCGAAACATAGGAATCAGCGCGCACATTGACTCAGGAAAAACAACCCTGACCGAACGCATACTTTTCTATACCGACCGGATCCATGCCATCCATGAAGTGCGGGGCAAGGACGGCGTTGGAGCGAAGATGGACTCCATGGAGCTGGAAAAGGAGCGCGGTATTACCATCCAGTCGGCAGCAACGCACTGCAGCTGGAAAA
The DNA here is from genome assembly GCA_937132035.1 of uncultured Desulfobulbaceae bacterium. Lineage (GTDB taxonomy): Bacteria > Desulfobacterota > Desulfobulbia > Desulfobulbales > Desulfocapsaceae > Desulfopila_A. The sequence continues at coordinate 8,578 of CAKZOA010000490.1, forward strand.
ACACCTATATCAACATTATCGATACCCCGGGTCACGTCGATTTTACCGTTGAGGTGGAGCGCGCTCTGCGGGTTCTGGACGGGGCCATTCTGGTGCTCTGCTCGGTGGGCGGCGTTCAGTCGCAGTCTATTACCGTCAACAGGCAGATGACCCGCTACAATGTACCGCGAATCGCCTTCGTCAACAAATGCGACCGCACCGGAGCCAATCCGGACAAGGTTACCAAGCAGCTGCGCGACAAGCTCGAGCTCAACGCCCATATGATGCAGATGCCCATAGGCCTGGAGAACGAGCTCAAGGGCATGGTTGATCTGGTGACCATGAAGGCCATCTATTTTGAGGGTGACAGCGGCGAAAAGATCAGAGAAGACGAAATTCCTGCAGAATTGCGGGATGACGCCGAGGCGCGACGTAGCGATTTGCTCGAAGAGATTTCCATGTTCTCGGAGGAGCTGATGGAGGCCCTGCTTGAAGAAGGCGAGGTGAGCGACGAACTTGTCTACGAGGCCGTTCGCAAAGGCACCATCTCGCGCGATATGACCGCGGTGTACATGG
>CAKZOA010000491.1 GCA_937132035.1 uncultured Desulfobulbaceae bacterium
GAGCTCATAATCGACACATCAGGGGATGCAGATACAGTGAACTATTGAAATATTTCAAGCCCGCGATACCCAGGAGAATGGACCCAGCAGAGGCGTTCGATGGGAGAAGAACCGCCTTTTCTGGCTGAAAGATCCGTTGTCTGGATTTAGATCGCCCTGTTGGCATGCATATGCAGAATCAGATCGAGCATCCTGTTGGAATACCCCCACTCGTTGTCGTACCAGCTCATCACCTTGACGTTGTTGCCGATCACCTTGGTCGACTGGCCGTCGACGATGGATGATCTGGCGTCTCCCTGAAAGTCGATGGAGACAAGAGGCAGGTCTGAATAGCCAAGATACCTGCTGCTGGCCTCTTTCAGTACCCGGTTAACCTCCTCCACTGTGGTCTCACGCTCAACCTCCATTACCGCATCAACCAAAGAAACGTTGGGCGTGGGCACACGCACGGCAAGACCATCGAATTTTCCTTTAAGCTCTGGAATAACGAGAGAAACTGCGGCTGCTGCCCCCGTCTTCGTCGGAATCATCGACATGGCCGCCGCCCGTGCCCGACGCAGGTCGGAATGGGGAAAATCAAGAAGACGCTGGTCTCCCGTGTAGGCATGCACCGTGGTCATGAGTCCATTCTTGATGCCGAAGTTATCGAGGATAACCTTGGCAAAGGGAGCCAGACAGTTGGTCGTACACGATGCATTGGAGACCACATGATGTTTGGTCGGATCGTACTCATCTTCATTGACGCCCATTACAAAGGTTTTGACGCCGCCCTTGGCCGGTGCGGAAATGATAACTTTCAGGGCTCCCGCATCGATATGCCCGCCTGCGGAGTCACCATCTCTGAAGAGTCCTGTGCACTCGGCCACATAGTGCACCTCCGACTGCGCCCAGGGTATTTCCTTGGGATTTTTCTGATTGGTTACCCGAATCAGCCTGCCATCGACGGTAATGCCTTCTTCAGTACTGGCGACTTCGGCCCCATAGCGTCCCATAATGGAATCGTACTTGAGCAGATGAGCCAGGGTTTGATTGTCTGTCAGATCATTGATGGCGACCACCTCTATGTCCTTGAATGCAGGATCCTGATTTATCGCCCGAAAAATACTCCTGCCGATACGGCCAAAACCGTTTATACCAACTTTCACGGTCATTCGTTCTACCTCCTTTTCCTGATTTCTGGATACGGGTTATCTCGCAGTTTGCTCAATTATTGCTTTTTTATATAGTTCCAGATAGTGCTTCTTCACTTCCTTCCAGGTATACTTTTTTTCTATTGTCTCTATAGCCTTTTTCTGCATGGTGCGGATGAGCGCCTTATCGGCGTAGGCGGTCATTGCCCGTTCCATGGTACGGGCAAGGACACCGGGACTGTTTTCCTGATAGGCGAAGCCGGTTTCCCCGTCAATAACCTTGACCAGGCCGCCGATATGATGAACGACAGGAAGATTGGCAAAGAGCTGGGCGATATAATCAGTCAGGCCACATGGCTCGTAACGCGAAGGTATAACAAAGAAATCACCTGCGCTGTAAATCGTATTGGCCAGCCGCGGATTGTATCCCGAAAGAAAACAGATTTTCCCCGGCGCCTGGTCTGTTAGAACAATCAATTCCCGTTCAATGTATGCCGGTCCACTGCCTAGTATGACCATCTGAAATTCTTCATGGCTGGCGACCATCTCGACAATGGCAGTACGTAGAATATCCACGCCTTTCTGAGCGCTCAACCTGCCGATGAATGTGAACAGAGGCACCTTTTCGCCACCATCGAGAAAACCGTACTGGCTGACGCCATCCTCGGGGGCAACCGCACTGAGTTGCTCTAGCAGACGTTTTTTGCAGGCAGCCTTGCCGGCCATGGTATCATCTTCGAGCGGGTCAAAGGCTTCGGCCAAGCCTATCTCGCTGCCACGGCGAGGTGAGAACGCATGGGGATCGACCCCGTTGGTTATGCCTTCAAGTTTTGTCCCCATATCGAGAAGATGGTGCCCCAGCCAACCGGTCTGTTCGTCTTCGACGCTGTTCTGCAACTCTCTGGCATAGTTCTCGCTCACGGTGTTGACGGTGGCATAGACGCCTGCGGCCATCAGCGGGTCAAAACTGCCACCGCTCAACCTGCACCGCATCACCGCATGCCAGGGCAGCCCCGTCATGGCCTTGCCATAGGGTAGATCCGGTACGTCCTGGTGATACCCTGCGCCGGCGTTATGGATAGTGACAATGCAGCCGGTATGGCGGAAATAGCTGCAAAGCCACGGAGTTTCGGCGATGATGGCCGGAAGCACCGCGGTATGTCCGTCATGGCAGTGAATGATATCCGGCTTTTCATCTAAGAGGAGCATAAGCTGCAGCGCCGCTTTCTGATGAAGCAGGTTCATGGCGAAATAGTCAAAATGTCCCTCTCCCTGCCGTTTTGATGGATCTGCGAGTTCCTCGCCTATGGTATAGGTGTAGACGCTGGCCTTTTCCCTGAATCTCTGGCTGTCGAGGAGGTAGATATGCACTCCTTCTTTCTTTCCGTACCACACCCTGACGCTTTCCCGACGTTCCTCGTAGGCATAGTTCATCTCCACATCAAAGAGGAGTTCGGTACCCTCAAGCTGCGGATCAGCCAGAGGCACAAAACCAAGAGCAGCGGCATCCATAAACCCGTAGAGCGGCAGGGCAACACTCACCTTACGTCCCGACCAGGCCGCCAGAGAGCAGGAAAGCTGCTCGGCAACATCCTTGACGCCGCCGGCACCGGCCAGGTTTCCGTACTCGCGGCTGAGCATCCATATATTCCGTGGTGATCGCTGTGTCTTTTTCATAGGCTTGGTCATCGGCAGGAAGAGTACCAGCGGCTGAGACACCGGCCGCCACCGCGCGGCCTCGCTGCCTGCGGCCTTGCTACTGCCCTTTTATGGTTATCACAATCAGCGCCGATGCTACAAAGCATTTTATACATTCTCGAAGGTTTGTCACCCGTCCTGCGTTCATCTGTCATAGCCTCGTCCCCGGTTCGGGCCACACCTCCGCTCAACGCTCAAGAATATCGCCGATGACCCTGACCACTGCATCTTCACCAAGATCGCTGGTATCGACACAGTGGTGCGCAGTACATTTGTAGAGCGGCATTCGCTCTGCCATTACCGCGGCAACCTCCTCGGCTATCGACTGGCCGGCAAGGGGCGGCCGCTGATGTTCGCTTGCAGGGTCTGCCCCGAGTCGCTGGAGAATAATGAGTGTTTCGGCTGTGAGCCAGAAAATGGTTGCCCTGCGGCGCAGCTGCTGCCACGCCTGTCGATGCACGACAGCACCGCCGCCGGTAGCGACCACCACTCTGCTGGCATCTTTCAATGAATTCAACACCTCTTTTTCCAGGCGCCGGAATTCTTTCCACCCCTCTTCTGCAACTATTGCGGCTATTGCCGTGCCCTTCCGGCGGACAATCTCGGCATCGGTATCGACAAACGCGTATCCCAGATACTCAGCCAAACTTCTGCCAACCGTCGTCTTACCCACCCCCCTGTATCCAATAAGGAAAATCAAATCACCCATGGCGCTGCTCCAGCTGTTAACAGTATATCGCAATTATTCTCTGTCAAACGAAATAGAGTGGACGATTCCCCATGCCGGCCTCAGTTGCAGCAATCTGAAAGCAGAGGCTGCGCATGCTGATGAGCACCTAGTAAAGGGGGCCGAAGGCCGCACTTTAGTCACTCCGCCTCAGATCTGTCACCACCCATGCCGCCGAAACAATTGACTGTGGTCTCAAAAGAACATATAGTGCTTGAATAGTGAAGAATAATTCGACAATGGCGTTTACGCCGCCTTACAGACCACCTGCGAAGTGGCAAACACACTTCAACAGGACAGAGGAGATCGGTGCCGCCAGAGTCAACGGTCAGCGAATACTCCACAGGAGGCCAGCATGACATCCGGCGAACTGAGCGTCCCGACTCGCAGAAAAATGGAACTTGTCGATATTACGCGCCTGATCAACGAGCATGTGCAGAACTCCACCGTCGAAGAGGGTTTCTGTTTTCTTTTTAATCCTCATACCACCGCCGGCTTAACTATCAATGAGGGCGCCGATCCGGCAGTGCAGGAAGATATCATCGCCGGAATGCAGAAAATCGTGCCCATGCAGTACCCCTTCAAACATCTCGAAGGCAATTCTGCGGCCCATATCATGTCGTCGCTGATCGGCTGCAGCCTGAATTTGATGATTGAAAACGGACAAATCGTCCTCGGGACCTGGCAGAGAATTTTTTTCTGCGAGTTCGACGGACCACGGTCCCGCAGGTTGCAATGGCGGATTACCGAAAACAGCTAACACTCATGCGAAGACATATCAATGACTATGGAACCACACCAGATGTGCTTCGGCCTTTCCGAAGACCTCGACAAACAATCCTTCGCCTGCTTTCTCCAGCTTGCCGGTGACCAACACTTCGCGCAAACACTGGCGAAACGGCTCAGCACAACGGAAATACTCGCGCATGTTGATGCCTTCACCCACCTTCTACGGCAGCATCTGAGCGAGGACGAATATCACCGTCTTTTTCTCGGGGACGACTCCCACTCTGGCGACGGGGAGGCGAGATGAGCGCTTTTTCTCTGTTCAACCTGCAAAGCTACCTCGATCTCCTGCAGAAGGAAAACGACCTGCTCATCATCGAAGAGCAGGTGGACCCCTATCTTGAGATCGCTGAAATCCACCGTCGTGTCATTGCCAGAGGAGGACCGGCCCTGTTGTTCACCTCTGTCAAGGACTCCTCTTTCCCGGTTGTTACCAACCTTTTCGGCACCAATCGCCGCCTCGAATTGGCCTTTGGCCGCAAGCCACAACAGTTCGTCCGGGATATCGTCAATCTTGCCGAAACGATAATGCCGCCGACCCTGGGCAAACTCTGGGACAACCGCTCCCTCTTCCTCGATGCCGTAAAGATCGGACTAAAACGCTCAGCCTCCGGACCGGTGCTGGAAAACTGCATAAAGCCGCCGCAACTGAGCCGGCTGCCGATGCTGACGTCCTGGCACAGCGACGGCGGGCCTTTTGTCACCCTGCCCCTGGTCTACACAGAACATCCCGACGGCCGCGGCCACAACCTCGGCATGTATAGAATACAGAGGCATGATGACGCCACCACGGGCATCCACTGGCAGATCCACAAAGGCGGCGGTTACCATTACTATGACGCGGAAAAGCAGAACCAGCCCCTGCCGCTGACCCTCTACATCGGCGGACCGCCTGCTCTGATGCTTTCCGCCATCCCTCCACTTCCCGCAGATATTCCC
>CAKZOA010000492.1 GCA_937132035.1 uncultured Desulfobulbaceae bacterium
TGATGCCGACAAAGAAAAACAGGCCGGCAACGGCACCCTTGTTTTCACTGAAATGCGCCCAGAATTCCTTGAGCAGCGCCACCCGACCGCTGGGCTGCTGGTCGATTTCCTGTGTAGCCAATACTTCGTCCATGCCTAATCCGTATGTCTGATTTGCGGGTTGATAAATCCGTAGAGTACGTCAACCACCAGATTGACGATCATGACCATGGCGGCAATGAGCAAGAGCCCGCCCTGCACCGAGGGATAATCGCGGCGAAAGATTGAGTCCACCATCCATTTGCCGATGCCCGGCCAGGAGAAGATGGTCTCAGTGAGAATTGCGCCGGCAAAAAGTACGCCGACCTGCAATCCGATAACTGTGATAACCGGTATCATGGCGTTGCGCAGGGCGTGCATGCCGATAACCCTTCCATGTCCCAAACCCTTGGCCTTGGCCGTACGCACGTAATCCATACTGAGTACCTCGAGCATGGCAGAACGCGTCTGTCTGGCAATCACCGCCAGGGGAATAGTGGCCAGCACCACCGACGGCAGGATGAGATGGCTCAGGGCCTAATTCAAGACGCCCGCCTGGCCTGAGAGCAGGCTGTCGATAAGCATGAAGCCGGTCACCGGCTCGAAATAGTAGAGAAGCGAAATTCTCCCTGATACCGGGGTCCAGCCGAGAATGCCTGAGAAAAAGATAATCAACAGCAGTCCCCACCAGAAGATGGGCATGGAATAGCCCGTCAGGGCGCCGGTCATCACCGCATGGTCGAAAAACGAGCGGCGCTTGGTGGCAGCGATCATGCCGGCCGGCAGACCGACGGCCACGGCAATGAAGATGGCCACCACCGACAATTCCATGGTCGCCGGAAAGAGAGTGAAAAATTCTTTGAGCACCGGCTGCTTGGTTATGATGGAGGTGCCGAAATCGCCGGAAAACAGATCCTTGAGATAGATGCCGTACTGAACGAGAATCGGCTTGTCGTAACCGAACTCAGCCATCATCGCCGCATGGCGTTCATCGCTCATGCCGCGCTCGCCGGCCATCAGCAGAACGGGATCGCCCGGCAGCAGCCTGATGAAGACGAAGGCAACCAGGGTAACACCGAAAAAGGTCGGTATGATGACCCCCAACTTCCTGAGTATGTATGATAGCATGGAATACTCTTTAACTGGAAAGCATGGACGTGGTAAAAAAAGGACCGGACGAAAACCGTCCGGTCCCGGATCTGCTACTTCAGATCAACACCGTAAAAAATGTGGCCGCCGAAGGGATCGATCTTGAAATCGACAACCTCTTTGCGAACCGGCTTGAAGACCACGGAATGGGCGATGGTGGCCCAGGGTGCCTGCTCCTTGAAGACTACCTGCGCCTGCTCATAGAGCCTGGTGCGCTCGGCCTTGTCGGAAACCACCTTGGCCTTCTGGATAAGATCCTCGAAGGGCTGATGACACCACTGTGCCCTGTTGGAGCCGCCGACACCGTCACAGCCGAGAAGAACGGCGAGGAAGTTGTCGGGATCGCCGTTATCACCGGTCCATCCCAGAAGGACGGCGCCGTCACGATTAACGTCTTTGGAGCGCTTGAGATACTCGCCCCACTCATAGGAGACGATTTCAGCCTCGACGCCTATCTCGGCCATGTCGGCCTGAATCAGCTCGGCCATACGGCGGGCGTTGGGATTGTAGGGACGCTGTACGGGCATGGCCCAGACTTTCATCTTCAGGTTGGTAACACCCTCTTCCTCGAGCATTTTCTTGGCTACTTCCGGCTCGTAGGTATCATCCTCAACCGCTTCGTTGTAAGACCAGATAGTCGGCGGAATAGGATTCTTGGCTATCTTGCCGGCACCCTGGAATACGGCGTCGAGGATGGCCTGCTTGTTGATCGCCTTATTCAAAGCCTTGCGCACGCGGACGTTGTCAAAAGGGGCAATCTTGGTGTTATAGGCCATATAGCCGACGTTGAGCCCTTCCTGCTCGAGCACCTTGATCTCTGAATCTTTCTTCATGGCAGCGACATCAGCCGGGTTGGGATAGGGCATTACGTGGCACTCTCCGGCCTTGAGCTTCTGGTAGCGAACCGAGGCGTCGGGGGTGATGGCGAACACAAGATTATCAAGGGCTGCCTTGCCGGCCCAATAGTCGGGATGGGCTTTGTAGCGAATGACCGCGTCCTTCTGGTAGTTCACCAGCTGGAAAGGACCGGTACCGACTGGCTTGAGATCAACCTGTTCGGGGGTACCGGCATCCATCATTTGATCTGCATATTCAGCCGAGTGGATGGAGGCAAAATCCATGCCCAGATTGGCGATCATCGGCGCTTCGGGCCGGTTGAGAATAAATTTGACCGTGTAATCGTCGACTTTTTTGACGTCTTTGAGCAGATCGGGCATGGACATGCCGTTGAAGTACTCGTAGCTGCCGCCGGAAACCTTGTGGTAAGGGTGATCTTTGTCGAACTGCCGCATGAAAGAAAAAACCACATCGTCGGCGTTGAAATCGCGGGTTGGGGTGAAGCCCTCGGTGGTATGAAATTTCACGCCTTTGCGCAGATGGAAGGTATACTCCGTGCCGTCCTCGCTGATATCCCAGGTCTCAGCCAGAGCGGGAGCGATATTGGTCGTGCCGCGCTCAAACTCGACGAGCTTGTTGAAAATTTGCCTCGAGGAGGCATCGAAAGTCGTTCCCGCCGTGTAAAAGGCCGGGTTAAATCCCTCGGGGCTGCCCTCCGAGCAGTACACCAAGGTCTTGGCCTGCGCTCCGATAGCTCCCACGGTGAGCAGCGAGGCACCACATACCGCAGCAAGTAGCATTTTCGTTTTTCTCATTTTTTCCTCTCCGTTTTGTTGAGTGGTTCCGGCCCCCGTTGACGACGGCCGTTCTCTGTTCCGCACCGCCGGAACCGGCATTATCCTTTACGCAAAAGTAAACATGACATAGACCTCTCTCTCCACAGGGAAGTGCTTCTTCCTTTCCGGTCCTCTCTGCGTATTGTCTGCCCATTTTTCGCCAGTGCCGAACACCTTCATACTATAGGATATCACTAAAAATAGTAAATGGTATTTTTTGATTGAAATAGTGATTTCTTTTTATCACGGCATGCCAGCCGAACACGAGACGCCGCGGTCATCGCTGATACCATACACCCGTACCTATGAAGCCCCCTCCATATACAGGCAAGGGCTAGATACCGTCAAGCCCAAACTGGGGATGTACCCTTCCCCTTTTTCCATGAGACGAAACATTATTATATAGCGATTGTCATCGTCCGTCCTTGCTCCGCGCCGAGCCCTGACCCAAACATAACATCTGTCAACACTTTGTTGCCACACAATATTCACACAGTCAAGACAATGGGCTCCCCAGTGGCGAGAGGAGGCGATTGCCCTTTTCAGAAAAAACATCAACTGATGCCAGCCGGTATAAATATTTTGGGGAAGACAAACAGGTCGGCCCACAAAGACATTTCTGGCGTGTACTACTTCGCCGGTATCTGTTCGTCACCGGTTTTCCCCATTGACTGAAAGAAGATCAAGATCTGTTGACCGGTAGGTGTTAGGCATTTCCAGCTTAGCGCATCGCCACCAGGGAAACAAGCTATTAACTGCCCCGGAGATTTCT
>CAKZOA010000493.1 GCA_937132035.1 uncultured Desulfobulbaceae bacterium
ATCTCAACAAAAATGCCTATACTCCGACAAGCTCCTAGCCATGCCGATTGACAGATGAGGCTCACCGCCCTGGTGACAGTAAAGAGCCGGAACACAGCAGGGCCAGGTTCAGCCGCTATATCGGCACCGACTACTCCGGTGCTCGAACACCGGATTTCAGCCTGAAGGGGCTTCGGGGCTATTCTTTGCCGGCGGCAACCTGCATTCCCATTGATATTTTCCAGCTGCTCATATAGTGTGGCTGTGACGTGAATTTCCAGGGTGAGACGGAGCAGTGTCATCACCACGGAAATGGCTGTGAGCTGTGTTGACCTGTGATTGCATCGCTGGATTGGCAGAGGTGCGTTTTGCAGGAGCGGTGCTGTTTTTCCCGGAGGGGATTTGGCTGGTTGCCTGCGATGTCCAAGAATCTAAAAATACTTTTTGCTCTGACGCTGGTCCATTTTACCGGGGATTTTTACAGCGCCTTCATCAATCCCCTTTTTCCGGTGCTGGTGGACAAACTTGGCCTGAGCCTTACCGAGGTCGGCGTCATTGCCGGGACCATGCGGCTGATGGCCTTTATCATCCAGCCGACGGTGGGCTACTTTGCCGACCGCTACCAGTCACGCGCCTTTATCTTCACCGGTTTGCTGCTGGTGGTGATATTCATACCTCTTGCCGGTATCGCCCCCAACTTCTGGGTGCTGCTCCTTTTCGTGGCTCTCGGCTCCGTCGGCTCTTCGATGTTTCATCCTTCGGTTACCGGAATGGTGCCGCTCTATGCCGGCAGGAAAGTCAGCTTTTCCATGTCGATATTCAATACAGGGGGGACGCTTGCTTTTGGCCTGGGCCCTCTTTTCATCACATGGTATGTGGCCTCTTTCGGGCTGACGGCCATGCCCGGCACCATGATTGCCGGTCTGCTGGTCTTTGTCTATCTGCTCACGGTGATTCCGCCGCCGCAGAGCGAAGGCATGAGGCGTTTCGGGTTTTTGGGAACGCTGAAAGAGAGTCTGGGAGATGTCTGGAAAATCATTGCCCTGATCTGGCTGATCATGTTTCTGCGGGCGGTGGTGGGGCAGTCGTTTTTGACGTTTATGCCGGTGCTTTTCGTGCAAAAGGGCTTCAGCGTGGTGGAAGCAGGATCGATTTACGCGGTTTTCCTCGTCTCCGGTACCCTCAGCGGCCTGCTGGCGGGGCACTTTTCCGACAGGATCGGTTTTAAACCGGTGTTTATCTTCTCGTTTGTCTTTATGGCTCCGACGCTCTGGCTTCTTCTCCAGCTCGAGGGCAACTGGATCTATCTGGGGGCGGTGCTGGCCGGTGGTTTTGTCCTGGCGCCGCTCCCTCTTGGCGTCACCATGGCCCAGACCCTGGCCCCGAAAGGGCGATCGATGGTGGCGAGCCTGATGATGGGTTTTGCCTTTGGCCTCGGTGGAGCCATTGCCCCGCTTGTAGGGAAACTGGCAGACACCTACACCATTCTCCCCGTTCTCACCGTCATGGCCGGCATTCCGCTGTTCATCGTCCCG
>CAKZOA010000494.1 GCA_937132035.1 uncultured Desulfobulbaceae bacterium
CAGCCGCTCGTTCTGCAGCTGCCGCAAAAAAAGAGCCGCTTGCTCGTTGGCCAGATGCCCATGGCTGGAGCGGACACGCTGCTGCAGAGCCGGAGGGTAGGGACCTGATTTGAGCAAATCAGGATCATGATTGAACTCAAGGATGAGAGCGTCGCAGTTGAGGAGCCTGGCGGCCATCAGGTGGGTTACTTTACCGGTGTCGGTACAGTAGCCAATGGTGAAATGGCCGTCGCTGATCACATACCCCACCGGATCATTGGTGTCATGCAGCGTCCGAAAGGAACGTATTTCAAGCCCTTCGAATTCAAAACGCTCACCGGTTTCGAATTCGTGCCGCCAGGTATTTTTTCCCAGCTTGGCGTCGCCGCCACGGAAGGTGCCTTCATTGGCATACACCGGAATAGAGCATCTTCTCGAAACGATCCCCGCCCCGCAGATGTGATCGTTGTGCTCATGCGTCAGCAGGATGGCACCAATCGAACCTAGTTTTTTGCCGACACTGGCGAGCCGGCTCTCCAGTTGCTTGCCGGAAAAACCTGCGTCTATCAGCAGCGACGTTGTCTCTGATTCGACATAGACGGAGTTGCCCCTGCTGCCACTCCCAAGTACGGAGAATTTCACCGGTTCACCAGCTTAAACACCGGTGTGGCCGAAACCGCCGGTACCCCGTGCAGTTTCGCTGAGACTTTCGGCTTCTGCAACTGCCGCCCTGACCACCGGCGCCAGGACCATCTGAGCTATCCTGTCCCCCCTGTTGACACTATAGGCCTGCTCGCCGTGATTTATGAGAAGAATCTTTATTTCACCACGATAGTCGGCATCAATGGTACCGGGTGTGTTGAGTACGGTAATACCATGTTTGGCCGCCAGGCCGCTGCGGGGACGAACCTGCAGCTCATATCCCGCAGGAATGGCTACGGCCAGGTTCGTCCCCACCAGCCGGCGCGCCCCCGCTTCGATGCGCAGGGGAGCCGACAGAGCTGCACAGATATCCATACCGGCTGAGTATTCGGTCTCATAAGCGGGCAGTGATAATCCGTCGATATCAGTGCTGTCCAGCCAGCGAAAAAGCACTCGCTTGATTTTCATCTTCCTCACTCCCAAACCACAAAGCCGGCCCTGAAAAGGACCGGCTTCGGTGATAAAACAACTGCGAATCCAGCAGGGCCTGGGCTACAGCAAGGCCTTACGACTCAAACGAATCCTGCCACGATTATCAACATCAAGGACTTTGACCTCGACGGTATCGCCCTCCTGAAGGACATCGGTGACCTTGGCCACCCGTTTGGTATCCAGTTCTGAGATGTGGACAAGGCCATCGGTGCCGGGCAGTATCTCAACAAAAGCCCCGAAATCCTTGATGCTCTTGACAACACCTGAATAAACCGTGCCTATTTCAACCTCGGCGGTAATCTCTTTGATCTTATCGATGAGCTCCTCGGCCTTGCTGCCGTCCAAGGTGAAAATCTTGATCAGTCCGCTGTCATCCACCTCTATTTTGGCATCGTATTCGCTTGAGAGCTCCTTGATGATCTTGCCGCCAGGACCAATGATGTCACGGATCTTGTCAGGATTGATTTTGTGCACCAGATACTTGGGCGCATGCTCGGATACCTCCTCGCGGGCCTCGGAAATACCGGAGCGCATCTCTCCAAGGATATGCAGCCTTCCGGCTTTGGCCTGTTCAAGAGCCTCGGCCATAATCTTCCGGTCAACACCGTCGATTTTGATATCCATCTGCAGGGCGGTAATACCTCCTTCCGCGCCAACAACCTTAAAGTCCATATCGCCAAGATGATCTTCATCACCAAGGATATCGGAGAGGATCACGACCTCCGAATCCTCTTTAATCAGCCCCATGGCTATCCCGGAAACCGGCTCCTTGATGGGCACGCCGGCATCCATCATCGCCATGCTGCCACCGCAGACGGTAGCCACCGAGGACGAGCCGTTGGACTCAAGGACCTCTGCAACAACTCTTATGGAATAGGGGAAATCCTCCTCGCTCGGCAGTACGGCGGAAAGACCGCGCATGGCCAGTGTACCGTGACCAACGTCACGTCGCGAGGGGCCGCGCAGCATACGTGCCTCACCAACGCAGAATGGGGG
>CAKZOA010000495.1 GCA_937132035.1 uncultured Desulfobulbaceae bacterium
GGCAGCCGGTGAAATGGTCGCATAGAACCGAGTGCTGTTCCGGCAGCCTGACCATGGCCCGACCGGATATCGCCCGCAAACTGGTACAGGATATTCACACGGCTGCGAAAAAGGCCGGAGCGACAGCTTTTGTCACCGACTGTCCGATGTGCCAGGCAAATGTCGAGAGCAGACAGCTGGATACCGTCGGTGAAGAAAGTATGCCGGTGTTTTTCGCCACCGAACTCATTGCCGCGGCTCTCAGCGGTGAATACCCGCAGAAACAGCGCAAGGTTCACCTCATCGCCCCCGATGTCCTTGCCAGTGTTTTTTCCGGCGAGGCAGCCAGGGAGGAAACCTCATGAATCAGAATATAAGCCAACATTCTTCGTCATCCCAGCCTCCCACCGGCGCGGTGCTGGTGCTGGGAGGCGGCATCAGCGGTATGCAGTCGGCGCTCGATCTCGCCAACTCCGGTATCAAGGTCTATCTGGTGGAGGCCTCACCCGCCATCGGCGGCAAGATGGCTCAGCTCGACAAGACCTTCCCCACCAATGACTGTTCAATGTGCATCGTCTCCCCCAAACTTGTCGAGGTCGGTCGGCACCGCAACATCGAACTTCTGACCAACAGTGAACTCAAACGCCTCGACGGCGATGCCGGAACTTTCACCGCAACCATCGTTCAGCACGCCCGCTACGTCGATGTGGCCAAGTGCACGGGTTGCGGACTCTGCGAACTGGTCTGTCCTGTCACCTACACCCCCTCCTTTCCGTTCCTGAAAGATGATGATGCCAAGAAGAAAAAACTGCGCAGCAAGGAAAAGAACGAGATTACCGCCGACAGCGCCATAGCACCGACCTCGCTGCATAAATGGACCTTCACGGTGGATGAGGACAAATGCTCGCAGTGCGGCATGTGTTACAAGGCCTGCCTGCACGAGGCCGTCAGCTGGCAGAAAAAGGAATACGCCAGCATCGACCAGGATAAGTGCACTGGCTGCGGCGCCTGTTTTGTGGCCTGCCCTGAGAAATACCAGGCCGTAACCATAAGCAACGCTGCCGAACTTGAAAAAAGCCTCGGCCTGGCCGTACACGAGCGCTCCTTCCGCCTCAAGCAATCTTTTACCGACCGCAGTACCAATGACTGTATACGCTGCGGGCTCTGCGCCATCACCTGCAAAAATGTAATGCAGATAGGAGCCCTGAAAATGACGGAGAAGGGCATCGAATCGGGTGTCGACATCTGTCAAGTCTGCGGTGCCTGCCTCTCGGTCTGCCCGGTTGATTTTCTGTCGATCGATAGGGTCACAAACAAAAACTCCGCCCCGCTCTACGACGCCTTCAATGAAAATCTCTGCCTGCGCAAGCCCGTCAACATTCATTACCCCCAGGCAGTGCCGCGCGTCCCGGTCATAGACGAGCAGAGCTGCGTACAATTGAACAGCGGCGCCTGCGGTACCTGCGCCACGGTCTGCGGCGTTGGCGCCATCGACTACACGCACCGGCAAAGCGAACGCCTCATAGATATAGGCTCGGTCATCTTTTCGCCGGGCATCGAGGTATTCGACGCCCGGATGAGAGGTGAATACGGCTATGGCATCTCTGCCAACGTCGTTACCTCCATAGAGTTCGAACGGCTATTGTCGGCCTCGGGTCCGACTTCCGGTACGGTCGCCAGACCCAGCGACGGCGCACATCCACGAAAAATCGCCTGGATCCAGTGCGTCGGCTCGCGCGATTCCACCTGCAACCGCGACTACTGCTCATCGGTCTGCTGCATGTATGCCACCAAAGAGGCCTTTATCGCCAGGGAACACGACTCTTCCATCGAACCGACCATCTTTTACATCGACATGCGCTCCTTCGGCAAAAATTTCGATGATTATGTCAAAAGGGCGGAAGACAACAAGGTCCGCTTCGTCCGCGCCATGATCAGCAGGATCTACGAAGATCCCCAAAGCGGCAACCTCGAATTACGCTATGTCGATGAAACCGGCACGAAGATTTCCGAGGAATTCGATATGGTCGTCCTCTCCGTCGGCATCCAGGTTCCAGAACAGACGAAGAGTCTGGCCCAGGATATCGGCATCGACCTCGACCGCTTCGGCTTTGCCGTAACCGACTCCTACATGCCTCTGGCAACTTCGAGGCCCGGTGTATTCGTCAGCGGCGCCGTCAACGGTCCCAAGGACATCCCCGAGACGGTCATTGAGGCTTCGGGCGCCGCCCAGGCCGCCGCCGCTTCGCTTTCGGCTACAAGGGGCAGCCTCATAAGCGAGGAGGTGCTTCCCGAAGAACGCATACCCGATCCGGATGAGGAAATGCGCATAGGTGTGTTCATCTGTCACTGCGGCACCAATATCGCCTCGGTGGTCGATGTCGATGCCGTAACCGAATATGCCAAAACCCTTCCCGGTGTCGTCTATGCCGAGCACCCGCTCTACACCTGCTCCCAGGACACTCAGGAGCGCATTCGCGACATTATTAAAGAACACCGGCTCAACCGGGTAGTGGCCGCGGCCTGCTCACCGACAACCCATGAGCCGCTGTTCATGTCGACCCTGCGGCAGGCCGGCATTAACAAATATTTCTTCGACATGGCCAACATCCGTGACCAGTGTTCCTGGGTTCACCCCTCCGAACCGGAAAAGGCGACCGAAAAATCCAAACGCCTGACACGCATGGCCGTTGCCAACGCCGCCATGGGCGAAGCGCTGCAGGAGCTCGAATTCAGCGTCGAATCCAGCCTGCTTGTCATAGGCGGTGGTCTGGCCGGCATGAGTGCTGCCGAAGAAGCCGCCAAGCAAGGCTTTTCCGTCTATCTCGTCGAACAGCAAAAAGAACTCGGCGGACAGCTGCGCGGACTCAGACGTGCCTGGGACGGCAGCTTTTTCGCCGACTATCTCGACAGTCTGGAAAACCGCCTCCGCAGCAATGAAAAAATCAAGATTTTCACCAACTCCATGGTAATCGCCCAGTCCGGGTTCGTCGGCTCCTTCGAAACCGAGATAATGACTCCTTCCGGCGCCACCCGCACCGTCAAACACGGGGCGATCCTGGTGGCCACCGGTGCCGTCGAGTACCGGCCTGAGCTCCATGGGCTCGATCAGCACGAAAAGGTTGTTACCCAAACCGATTTTGAAGTCTTTCTGGACGAACGCCAGGAAGAGGACCTTGCGCTGAAGAGCGTGGTCATGCTGCAGTGCGCCGGCTCCCGCGACGAAGAGCACCTGCCTTACTGCTCAAGGGTCTGCTGCAATCAGGCTGTGAAAAACGCCCTGAGCCTCAAGCAGAAGTCACCCGCCACCAGGATCGACATCCTCTACCGCGACATGCGCTGTTACGGTCTCAGCGAGCTCAACTATCGTCGGGCTCGTCGCGCCGGCATCAATTTTATCCGCTATGATCCGGTAAGCAACAATCCTGAGATTGCAGCCGGCAGTGAAGGCATCAGCGTCAAGATCACCGACCCGTCTGTCAACCTGCCCATACGACTCGAGCCGGACATGCTCATTCTCTCCACCGGTATCAAGGCGCAGGACACAGAAGAGCTGGCTTCCATGCTCAGGGTGCCGAGAAACAGCGCAGGTTTTTTCATTGAAGCCCATGCCAAACTGCGCCCTGTAGACCTCCCCAGCGAAGGGTTGTTCATGGCCGGCACCGCCCATGCCCCGAAAGACGCCGGCGAGACCATCTCTCAGGCGCAGGCGGCAGTGGCCCGGGCAACGACGATTCTGGCCAAGGACAAGTTGCAAATGTCGGGCATCGTCAGCACTGTCGATCCCACCAACTGCGCTGTCTGCCTGACCTGTGTCCGAGCCTGTCCCTACGGCGTGCCCTTTATCAACGACCAGCACACCGCCGAAATAAACCCCGCTCTCTGTCAGGGATGCGGTATCTGCGTTGCTGAATGCCCGGCCAAAACCATATCGCTTGGCCGTTTTGAAGACAGGAATATTGCCGCCAAGCTCAGCGCCTACAGCAACCGAAAACCAGCAGTAGCCAAAGGAGCCTGATAATGAGTGACTTCAATGCCAATGTCATCGTTTTTGCCTGCCGCCACTGAGCATACACCGCCGCGGACCTGGCAGGTTCGGAACGACGCTCCTATCCACCGCAGATATCAATCGTCATGCTACCCTGCACCGGCAGAATTGAGGAATCGCTGCTGCTGAAAGCCTTTGAAAACGGCGCCGACGGAGTCATGGTCATAGGCTGCCTGGAGGGTGACTGTCACTATGTCTCCGGTAATATCAGGGCCAGGGCCCGCGTCAAAAGGGTTTATGACATTCTCGAAACAATCAATATCGGCGCCGAGCGTATACGCATGTACAACCTCAGCGCCGGCGAGGGCGCCAAGTTTGCCGGCTATGCCAACGAATTCGTCGATCAGATTGAACAACTCGGTCCCAGTCCTATAAACGAAAGGCGCAGCGCGGACAGCAAGCCGGCACCACAGGAGGAGAAAACATGATCACAGGTACCCCCAAACCCATTGAAGAAATTTTGGAGATGGTCGAACCATATGACAACATCATCGTCGCCGGCTGCCATGGTTGCGTTACCGTCTGCCGTGTCGGCGGCCAGAAGGAAGTCGAGGTGCTCTCCTCCACCCTACGACTGGCACGGGAAGCAGCAGACAGCAGTATCACCATCAAGGAGTTGAGTCTCGAACGCCAGTGCGATCCCGAGTATGTGGAGAGCATGCGTCCTGTGGTCGAAGACTACCAGGCCGTCCTTTCCATTGCCTGCGGCGCCGGAATCCAGTTTCTCGCCGAAAAATTTCCCAAAACCCCCCTTCTTCCGGGGATCAATACCGGTTTTCTCGGCGTTACCGAGCGCCAGGGAGAGTGGTCGGAAAGGTGTCAGGGCTGCGGCGACTGTGTTCTTCATCTGACCGGTGGCATCTGCCCGGTTACCCGCTGCGCCAAGCAGCTCTTTCACGGCCCCTGCGGCGGTTCTACCGGCGGGATATGCGAGGTGGATAAGGATACGCTCTGCGGCTGGCAGCTGATCATTGACCGCCTCAAGGCCCTCGACCAGATGGACAACTACGGCAAACTCAAGCCCTACAAAGGATGGAGTGCCTCAAGAGACGGCGGTCCGCGCCGGATAATCAGGGAGGACATGGTATAATGAAATCTGGAAGCAATCTCGAAAGGGTTCTGGAAGCGGGTCACTTCTCCGTCACTGCCGAATGCGGCCCCCCCCGGGGAGCAGACCCCGATCACGTCAGAAAAAAAGCTGCCTTGGTCAAAGGCAATGTCGATGCCTGCAACGTCACCGACAACCAGACTTCGGTGGTGCGCATGAGCTCCATCGCCGGCTGCATGCTCGTCAAGGAATCAGGGGTAGAGCCGCTTTTGCAGATGGTCGTACGCGACCGCAACAGAATAGCGTTGCAGTCCGATCTGCTTGGTGCTTCCGCCCTCGGAGTCCGCAACCTGCTCTGCCTCTCAGGCGACCACCAGAAATTCGGCGATGATCCGCAGGCCAAAAATGTTTTCGATATTGACTCCATGCAGCTTATCCATCTTGTCAAGACCATGCGCGACGACGGCGTTTTCCCCTCCGGCGACAAACTCGATGGCGCACCCAAATTCTACATAGGCTGCGCCGTCAATCCCTTCGCCGATCCATATGAAATACGAGTGCCGCGGCTCAAACTCAAGATAGAAGCCGGCGCCGATTTCGTCCAGACCCAGTGCATCTATAATATGGACACCTTCAAAAGGTATATGGAGGACACCAAAAAACAGGGTCTGCATGAGAATATCAAGATTCTCGCCGGCGTCACCCCCCTCAAGTCGGCGGGCATGGCCAAGTTCATGAACAAGTTCGTCGCCGGTATCGATATCCCCGAAGATATTATCAAGCGCGTCGGCGACGAACCCAAGGAAAAGCAAGCGGCCAAGGGAATCGAAATCTGTATCGAGCAGATCGGCGAGCTCAAGGAGATGGAAGGTATAGCCGGTGTGCATGTGATGGCCATCGAATGGGAAGAAAAACTGAACGAAATCATAGATGGCGCCGGCCTGTTGCCCCGCCCCGTAGTCGAAAACGAAGTTGTCTCACCATAGATCAACATGAATGGAGGATGGTTATGTCAGAGAAGAAGAAGGTCCTGCTGGTTGATGATGATCCCGATTTTGTCGAAGCTGTCAAGGTAATCGTTGAAAACGGCGGCTATGACGTCCGGGTAGCCTATGACGGCCAGGAAGGCCTGGAAGCCGTTGCCGAGGAGAAACCGGATATCATCGTCCTCGATGTGATGATGCCGGTGATGAACGGTCATGAAGCCTGCGCCAAGCTTAAGGGTGATGAAAAAACCGCAGACATCCCCATTATTCTGCTTACCGCCGTGGCCGACCGGGTGACCACCAGCACCTATACGCATAGGGACATGCTCGAGAGCGAAGCAGACGACTATATTCCCAAACCGGTGGAACCCAAGGATCTTCTCGAGCTTATCGAGAACTGGTCACGGAAAACATGACCGGTAGCGGAAGGCTCTGCAATGAGCACATCTAGGCAGCGGTGCGGCGCCTTGACAGTCGCTGAAGCTTTTGCTGCAGGCACTGCGGATAAAGACAGTGACGGCGTCGCACCCCCTTGTTGCGCCTGTCTTCCACCGTTCTCTTACTCCCTCTCTCTTTCTGGATGCAGACCATGGATACTGTCCGAATACTGATTGTTGACGATGAAAAAGTAATACGGGAAGGCGTGGAGAGGGCGTTGTCCGGCAGAGGCTATGATATTGCCAAG
>CAKZOA010000496.1 GCA_937132035.1 uncultured Desulfobulbaceae bacterium
ATCAACACCAAACCCAGCGTAGTCCAGCTGTTCAGGAGCATGGGGGCCGAGGGCTGGGACTGGGGCGTTCTGACCGCAGCCGGCGTCATCACCATGCTCCCGGGCATACTGATGGTCTATTTCATCAGAAATCACATAGCCAAAGGCTTTGCCATGGGGAGGGTCTGATCATGTTTTCATGGATGTACTGGACGTATCAAAGCGCCATCGGCTTCGGGTTGCTGTTCGGCATGCTCGCAGTTATCACCTTCGTCGACACAAAGAAGCCGTCTTTTGAAACCAAAGGATTTCTACCGATGCCCACGACCCGCGGCGACCGGGTGTTCATCTCCGTTGTCAGCTTCTTTTTTCTGGTACTGCTGTGGCTCAGGTACGTACCGGATCTCACCGGCTGGGTCGTGGTCATTGTCGGCATAGTGAATGCCGTCATTGTGATGAAATGGGGATAAGACAGAAACCGTTGCCAAAGGAGGTGATAGCAACGATGAGTGGAGGGTGGCGTCCACCCTCGTCTAGAGAGGAGATCGTATCTCCGCTTCGGGTACGACTTTTAAAGAGAAGCACGCATCCTCTGCGAATGTTCAGATCTCCCAACAATCAACGCAGCATATCCGAGGAAAGAGGTTACCAATGAGAAATAGACATTCACCATCGCGTTATATAGCGAACCTGACGGGTGTTCTCTTTTTGTTCGCATCCACCAGCGTCTGCGCATCGTCCGCCATAGAGAAATGGGTCGTCGAGTTTCAACCCTCAGCCCTATCCAAGGAGGATCAGATCAAGGAGTTAGAGTGGTTCAGGGACGCGGCCAAGGAACTCCAGGGCATCGAGATCAATACCGCCGCCGAGAACATTCAGACCCACACCTATGAGTCCGAGGTTCTGGCCAAGGCCTTCAAGGAAATAACCGGCATCAATGTGAAACATGATATAATCGGTGAGGGCTCCGTTGTCGAGAAGATGCAGACCCAGATGTCATCCGGGAAAGTCATCTATCATGCCTACGTCAACGATGCGGATATGGTCGGCACCCACCTGCGCAAGAAGTCGGTTGTCGTTCTGTCAGATTACATGAAGGGCGAGGGCAAGAAATACACCAACCCTTACCTCGATCTTCCAGGCGACTTTCTCAACGCCGAATTCGGCCAGGATTATGAAGGCAATCAGCTACAGATGCCGGACCAGCAGTTTCCCATCCTCTACTGGTTCCGCTATGACCTGTTCACCAATCCGGAACTAATGGCCAAATTCAAGGAGAAATACGGCTACGAACTAGGTGTTCCCGTTACCTGGGCGGCCTATGAGGACATCGCCAACTTTTTCTCCAACGACGTCAAGGAGTGGCAAGGCAAGCCTATTTTCGGTCACCTCGACTATGGCAAAAAGGGAGCATCGCTGGGCTGGCGTTTCTCCGATGCATGGCTGTCGCTGGCCGGCGCCGGCGACAAAGGCCTGCCCAACGGCATGCCTGTAGACGAATGGGGCATCCGGGTCGAAAACGGCATTCCCGTTGGCGCCACCATGGCCCGCGGCGGCGCTCTGGACAGCCCTGCGGCCGTCTACGCCCTGAAATTCTACATCGATATGATCAAGAAGTATGCACCGCAGTATGCCACAGGAATCGAATGGTCGGAAATCGGCCCTCTGCATGCCAAGGGCGACATCGCCCAGGGCATCTATTTCTGCGGCACCTTCACCGCCCACCCGGGCTACACCGATCCTGAAAGCCCGGTAACGGACGAGGAGGGCAAACCGCTGTGGCGCATGGCTCCGCAACCCCATGGCAAATACTGGGAAGAGGGCATGAAAGTCGGTTATCAGGACGCAGGCTCCTGGACTATTCTCAAGAACGTCACCGGCAAGGAACGGGCCGCTGCCTGGCTGTGGGCACAGTTCGCCGTCTCCAAGACCGTCAGCCTCAAAAAGTTCATGGAGGGCAAGACCCCGGTGCGTAAATCGACGGTATTCCACCCCATGTGGAATGAGGAAACCATGGCGGCCTACGGTGGACTCATCGAGTTCTTCCGCTCTCCGGCGCGCAAGCTGTTCACCGACACCGGGCTGAACGTGCCCGATTACGCCCTGTTGCAGTCGCAGTGGTGGAACTATGTCTCTCTTGCCATCACCGGGGAAAAGTCTCCTGAAGAGGCCATGCAGGGGCTGGCCCGAACCACCGACAGGCTGATGGGAAAGATCAAGCTTCCCTATCTCTCACCCGAACTCAACGAAAAAAAGAGCGAGGAATACTGGCTGAAGCAACCGGGTGCTCCGAAACCGAAGATCGAAGGTCGCGGCGAACCCATCACCATCTCCTATGATGAACTGCTCAAGCAGTGGAGTGAGAACGAACTGCGCTGATATTTCAATCCGGGGAAGCGCCGATTGGGGCCTTCCCCGACTCAATTTCAAGATCGGATAAGAAACAATTATGAAAGCACTGGTGAAGAGCCGAACCGGCAAGGGTCATATGACATTCCAGGAGGTGGAGGAACCTCGCGCAGGCGATGGTGATGTCCTCATCAGAGTCGCCTATGGGGGGATCTGCGGTACCGATATCCATATCATGGAGGACAGGTTTCCCTCGCATCCTCCGGTCATCATCGGCCATGAATTCTCAGGAGAGATCATCGAGGTCGGCGCCGGTGTCGAGAATTATAAGGTGGGTGATCGAGTGGTGGCCGAACCGCACCGGGGCGGCTGCGGCATCTGCCGTTACTGCCTCACCGGCAAGGTTGAGGTATGCCGCAACAAGAAGGCCATAGGCTACAAGGTCGACGGCTGCTTCACTGAAAAGCTCGCACTGCCCGCGACCTCGCTGCACCGCATCCCCGATGGTCTCAGCCTCGAACATGCCGCCCTGGCCGAGCCGCTGGCAGTGGGCATCAAGGCTCTGCTGGAACGGAGTGTGGTCGAACCCTGCGATTTCGTGGTGGTCACCGGCTGCGGCCCCATCGGTCTGCTTGCCGCCGCCGCAGCCAAGGCAGCCGGCGCCCGGGCCGCGCTGGTCACCGGCATGAACGGCGACGAAGCACTGCGCCTGCCTGCGGCCCGGGCCATGGGCATCGACTACACGGTCAATATCGAGCAAGAGGATGTGGTTCAACGGGTTGCAGAACTCACCGGGGGCCAGGGTGCCGATATCGTAGTCGAGGCCAGCGGGGCCGAACCTGCCATCGCCCAGGCCTTCGATCTGATAAAAATTGACGGCAAGATCACCGGTATCGGCCTCAGCGGCAAGGACACCATTGCCATTCCCTGGAATCTCGCCATGAAAAAGGCCGCCCGGCTCAGCTGCAGTTTCAGTACCACCTGGACATCCTGGGAGAGAGCCCTGGCGATGCTCGCTTCAGAAGCGATACATGTGCCCCCCCTGATCTCTGCGACAATGCCGCTGAGCGACTGGGAGCAGGCCTTTGAACGGCTCACTCGCCTTGAGGCCATCAAGATTCTGCTCAAGCCCTGACGGGCAGGTTTTACCCCCTGCCCCCGCAGTGCCGGTGTCCCTTACGAGGCACCAGGAGCCCTGAATATCTGGACACAGGAGGAAACATGAGCGACAAACTCATTTTAGGAGCAGACAGCTCCACCAGCGCGACCAAGGTCATCGCCTTTAACGATCGCGGGATTCCGGTGGCCATCGGTACCAACGGCTATCCGCTCTATACCGACAAACCCGGCTGGTGCGAACAGGATGCCGAGGACTGGTGGCAGGCCTTCTGTCGCGGCAGTCAAGAGGTGGCGGCAACTCCAGGGATAGATACCGCCAAAATGACGGGCATCGGTCTCACCCACCAGCGCTTTACCTTCGTTCCCGTCGACAGCGATATCCGTCCGTTGCGCCGGGCGATTCTCTGGAACGACATCCGTTGCTCAAAGGAGGCACAATACGCCACCCAGACCCTCGGCAAGGATGAAATCTTCCAAAAAACCGGTTATCCGCCCGGCCAATGGACACTGTACAAGGCGCTGTGGCTGAAAAATCACGAACCTGAAATCTACGAAAAGACCTACAAACTGGTCCTGGTCCAGGATTACCTGATCTACAAACTCACCGGTAATCTCATAACCCTCTCCGGGGCCGCAACCATGACCGGCGCCCTCGACATCGAAAATCCGCAGCAATGGCACGACCAGGTAATCGAGGCCCTCGGGGTGCGCAGGGACCTCTTCATCGATCCCATCCTGCCCGGAGGAACCGTAGCCGGCCACGTGACCAAAGAGGCCGCAGCCGTAACCGGGCTCCCCGAAGGATTGCCGGTGGTGACCGGCGCCGGAGACCAGCCCTGTGGCACCCTGGGAGCAGGCGTTCTCCAACCGGGTGAGATCGGCATCAACGGAGGCACCTCCTGCACCAACGAATTGGTGGCAAGCGGCGTTCCCCAACGCAATGATGTGGATTATTTCATCGAACTGATGCCGTCCGGCAAATATGTAGTGGAGAACTATATCCCCAGCGGCGGTTCTGCATTGATGAACTGGTACAAAAATAATTTCGGCGCCTATGAGGAAGCAGCAGCCAAAAAACAGGGTATCAATGTCTACGAATTGCTCTACAATCAGGCCGGAGAGAGCCCCGTGGGCAATCGAGGCATGATGGTGGTACCGTATTTTCAGGGAGCCAACGGACCCTACTGGGATCTCGACGCCCGCGGTATCATAACCGGGCTGCACACTGAATTCGGTCGGCCGCACCTGGTCCGGGGCCTCATGGAAGGTCTCGCCTACGAATCCCGCCGGGAGGCGGAACTGATGGAAAAGGGAACGGCCACCAAGGTGCGGGAGATCAAGATGTACGGGGGCTCGGCAAAAAATGACTACTGGAACCAGATTTTCTCAGATGTCTTCAACAAACCCCTTCATGTTCCCGAAACCGCGGAAACCACCTCGCTCGGCGCGGCGATTGCCGCCGCCGTCGGCTGCGGGATGTACAGCGACTACAAGAAAGCCGTTGATACTATGATTAACATTAAGAAGAGCTATACGCCAGTGCAGGCCAACGCCGATATCTATCAGCGTTTTTATAGCGATGTTTATCTGACGCTCTACGATTGCCTGCAAAATGCAATGGGTGACATAGCGCGGATCAACGACGATATCGACAGCGCAACAGCCTAACCATGTTCTTCCCGAGAAGAACGAAAAAGGTTGCATGGTTTGCCGGTACGATACATAGTAAGATAATCGGTCGACAAAACCAGTGTTTTTCAACTTTGGACGGGTATCTGAAAATGCAGCTTGGGGTTATGAGTCGACACAGCCGCCATCTTCTGTTCTGATTCATGACTCCGCAAATGGCTCAAGCCCTAATAAGCTTCGCCGCAGATGGCAGGACCGGGCACATACATTGTTCTGAATAGACGAAGAACCTCAACCAAGGGTTGTGGACGGGATGCCAATTACTGCAAAAAATTCAAAGACTCCGCTCTATTTTCAACTCAAAGAGCAAATCAAAAGCGATATTCTCGGGGGTAAATATAAGGAAGGGGATCTCCTTCCTTCCGAGCGGGAATTTCAACAGCACTACAATATCTCCTCCACCACAATCCGCAGGGCTCTCAATGATCTTGTGCAGGATCACTATCTCGAGCGCAAACCAGGCAGAGGTACCTTCGTCAAGCTACCGAAAATTACCCGCAACCTGCGGAAGGTCATAGGCTTCACACGAAATATCCTAGAGATGGGCATGACACCGGTAACTAAGGTTCTCTCCTTGGATACCATCCCTGCCAACCTTTACTCACGCGAGAGGCTGGGGCTGAAAAAGGAGGAAAAAATCTACCAACTGAAAAGACTGCGCTTCGCCAATGAAACCCCTATTCTCTTCGAGGAGCGATATATACGGGCCGATCTCTGTCCTTCCCTTGAAGAGCAGAACCTCACCTCTTCGCTCTGGCATGTTTTCGAATCGGTTTACGGAATGCGCCCCATCCGTCACCTGCAGAGCGTCACGCTCACAGAGGTAACAGCAGAGACCGCCGGTCTCCTTCAAATCCCAGCTGAAAGCACCGCCTTTCTTATCCGAGGCATGACCTATATCAGCGACAACACGCCCATCGAATGTGAACAGTCGATTTACAGAACCGACAAATACGACCTTACCTTCGAGGCCGAACTGGACTAGTTCGGTTTTGCATGCTGCACAGCCGGGGGTTCAAAGATGCTTTTGCAGTAATCTACCGCTAGATCCTTCATGCAAATAACGGTGGTCTCAGCAGACGCACTGAAAAGTATACAAGCTATGTACATGCCGGCTATATTATTGAGGGGCAGAGGGTCCTCACACTATCTCGTATCTCTTCGAGCAGGTCTAGCAGTTTGATGATAGTTCGGGGTAAACGCCAGACAGCAGTTGGCGCCACTACTGATTGAGAAGCACGATTCTCCAGTGTCGGGACGACATCGGTTCCGCTTCGCTCTCTTACCACCCGTTGGGAGCAGCGAAAAAAAAGGGCCCTGCAGCAAACAGCGCTGACAGGGCCAATATGTAAAAGCCCGCGAGGGGCCAGTGGGTTTTGGTGGCGATGCAGGAAAGTAAACCCTTATCGAAATATCACTAACAAAAACATGGAAATACAAACATATACAAAAACATTCAACCAACGTATCAAACAGCCGGCCAATCTTTTATCACATTCCAGTGAAAATATGCAACCATTTTTTTTAAACTGTAAAGCCTGCACTATCATATAAGCGAACAGACCCTTAGCAGTTATAGGAGATACCTCAACCTGGCAGGGTTGAACAAATGTTTACGTTAGTAGAATTTGTTATTTGATTGAGGTTTGTAGCGGCACTCTTTAAAAAGTGTTTACGGAACAGCTAACCATCAAACGTGTCGATCATTTTTTTGTGTCTTCAATACTCCCACCAGAGTGTTCAGGGAAATGCTTTTCTAAGCAATTATCGCAGATACTGTGGCTGAATTGAGCATGAGAGTGTTGGGAGATGTATGTTTCAAGTTGACTCCAGGAGCCTTTATCATCACGAATTTCTTTACAATAAGAGCATATTGGAATTATTCCTTCTAATGTTCTAATTTCATTTACAGCATCTTGTAACTCAGATATCAATTCGTTCTTTTTATTCGTTTGCTCTTTCAAATCACGATGCAGCGTGTTGAATGCCTCTACCAGAGTTCCTATTTCGTCATGGCGAGATTTTATTTTTACTCCAGTTCCAACAAGTGTATTGCCTTCCTTGGTGATATATTCTGATATAACGATGAGTGGACGAACTATCGCTTTTTGTATAAAGAGACAAGAGATCAAAATTAGTACAACCAAAACAATAGCTTCAATGTAAAATAAAAATATTAAATTGTGTTTATTCTCAAGATACAGTTCATTCCGTTGTTTCAGAAGTTTTTCCTCAGCAGATATAAATTCTCTCATGAGTTCACGAATGGTATCCATGACAATTTTTCCATGGTCACTATTAACGATTTCCATTGCTTCAGCCATCCTATCTTGTTGAGCTAACTGTATCGTTTTCTCCAGTTCGGAAATCTTTCCGCGCATAAGAGCTTGGATATGCCCCAATCGTGTTTGCTGCTCCATATTATCTTGAGTTAATTTCTCAAGAATCGCCAATGTTGAATCAGATTGTGTGATGCCGTTGTTATAGGGGTCAAGGTATCTATTGTTAAGGGTAAGTAGAAAGCCTCGTTGTCCTGTTTCTGCATCGCGCAAATGGGCAAGAAGCCTTTCGCTCTCTCGAATCACTTCATGTGTATGTAGTACCCAATTGTGGTTATCGTTCATCATTTTCTCAGTATTTATGAGAATTCTAAAATGAAAAAGAGTGGCAACGACCAACAATCCGAATATAACAGCTATCTTTGAGGTTAGGCGTATTTTCATCTTAAGTCACCAATATCATTTCTCGGTCAACTAGTACCTAAATAGTGTAAATAGATGACAAAAAAAACACCTTCGAGGAGTCACCTTTTTCATGAAAGCCAAGAATAACAAGCGAAGCTCCCGAGTGTCAAAAAAAAGTTACCATTAGCAATGACGACAAGGGATTAACACGTCAGACCGGTCTTGGTTCCTGTTGTTGAATTTCGGCCCAACTGTATAATGGTACGCCTGATAAACGAGACAGTAGAGCATGAATGAAACGCCAATACCCTCTATCATTTTGTTGACGCGTCGTTTCGCATCGTTTCTCACCGTAATCACTACCACAGAAAGGACATGAGCTTTGAGTGGTGTAGCTGCAGTTCAGCCTATGCTCAACACCGCCGCCCGATAGGGTCTATTGAACAATTTCAGTACCAGAGGAAAAGGCACCATGCTAAAAGATTATACAAATAAACTCCACAATGTCATCGAGATTAACGAGTCGCAGATTCAATATCACCTTGGATAATATCCATTTTTTGAAGTTAATAGCAACATCGGTCAAGGAATTTTATTGCCAGGTGTCGGCAGAATAGATGGCGGGGAAAAAAGAACGGACAGAACAAAAAGAGACAGGTGGGCTACAAGCTATGCGTCCAGGGAAGAGAGAAAACAGGACTTGCTGGAAAGAATCACGGCCTCCCATAGACGCCATGGGCCACAGAGCTGATCCGGCCCT
>CAKZOA010000497.1 GCA_937132035.1 uncultured Desulfobulbaceae bacterium
AGGTTTTTTTAGTGCAAACATGTTGACTTTTATATAGAATTACGACGTAATCAATGTAATGACAAGCCAACATTGCCTTTGCAGGTAATCAACTTCAGGAGGATAGAATGGGAAAAAACGTTTTGCTGGTAGATGACTCAAGCACAATGAGAAAAATCATCGGCAGGTCACTGCGGCAGGCAGGAATTGATTTTGACAATATATTCGAGGCCAGTGACGGTCTAGAAGCGCTTGATGTTCTTGCCAAGGAGCATGTCGATATCGTCCTCAGTGATATCAATATGCCTAATATGGACGGAATCTCCTTTCTGCGTGAGAAATCACAGCGAGAAAACATGAAGGATATCCCAGTGTTGATGATTTCCACAGAAACCGGTGAAGATATAATCGGTGAAGCCAAGTCGCTGGGAGCCATCGGTGCCATTAAAAAGCCCTTTACGCCCGACAAGGTCAATGAAGTTCTCGGCCCCCTTTTATAGTCACTCAGAGAGTAGGGAGGAAAATGCGTGGAATTACGTAAAGAGATCATTGACGCCACCGTAGAAATTTTTTCAACGATGGTGATGATGGATATATCGGCGCCGTCAGCAAAAGGCGATGAGTACGGAGTACTCGAGAATACTATTACCGGTGTTATCGGCCTAGCCGGGACGCACAAGGGCGTACTGGCAGTGCATGTACCGCACGCTGTCGCCTTTGCCATTACCGGGAGCTTTCTTGGGATTGAACTCGATGAGATTACCGAGGATGTTGAAGATGCCATCGGTGAAATAGCTAATATGTTGGGAGGAAATGCCAAATCGATCCTCTCCGAAAACGGGAGAGATATCGACCTGTCTCTTCCCTCCACCGTTTCGGGCAAAGAGTATGCTTTCCATACTATTAAAGGAGCTGAGAAAACAGTTATTGGCTTTGATTGTGAAAAAGGCACTTTCTATGTCGAACTGCAGCTTGAAACCTAGAATACACCCTGTCCGTACAGCGCAGATCAGATGTTCGGGCAGGGCATAGGCACGTATCATGATACTACAGAATGATGATTTGGCTGCGGAGATTGAAAGCATAACCAAAGACATTTTCTCGACAATGATTGAGATAGATCTCACCGTAATCCCTCTGGAAAGGTATGACTTGGAAAAGGCCGAGAGCAATATAAGCAGTATGCTTGGCCTCGGCGGGGATATCAAGGGGTCTTTGGATTTACACTTTCCCAAGAATGTCGCTGTATTTATTACATCCCAGTTTTTGGGAATGGAAATTGAAGATGAGGATGACGATGTTCGAGACGCTATCGGTGAGGTGGCCAATATGGTGGCCGGCGGTATCAAAACATATCTCGCTTCCCTCAATATACGCACCGAACTGGCCATACCCAATACAATAGTCGGGACGGCCTACAGAACACATGGACTTGCCGGCGCGGAAAGAGTCAGAGTGCCCTTTTCCTGTGCCGAAGGTTTGTTCGTCGCTGAGATAAAGTATGTGCGTAATGCATAAGAATGTCTTAACTGTGACGCCGTTCCTGCCGATACATCAGCATCAGATTAGAATAGATACCATCACTTTTCCTCCACATTGTTGGCCCCATGAAAGTTCAGCAAAAGCTAGATAAAGTTCTCGAAGCGGTTCGTCAGAAATCGCAGGAAGAGGTGGGCTCCCTGATGGGGGTCGATTTTCAAATGTCTCACCTTTTCAACAGGTTGGTCGGTAAAGAAGAGTATTTTGACGAGCAGACATCGAAAAAGATCGTTGCCCAGATTGATGTTACCGGAGAGATCGAGGGGCGCGGTGGCCTGGTCATTGGCGTCAGGGATGCTATTCGTCTCGGTGGAACGCTTATCATGCTGCCGCTTTCCGAACTCGAAGAGGTGGTGAAGAGTGAGAATTATACCGAGGAGATCGAAGACTCCTACGGAGAAATAGCCAATATCATTGCCGGTTCATACACTAAGGTTTTTGAGGAGATGTTCCCCAAAAACTGTCGCTTTGTTCGCAAAGAACAAGCGCTGGTGGTGCCGCAAAAAGTCGAGACGGAATCGCCAGACCCATTCACCGACCAATGGTACTACTGGGTGAAGGCGAGCATGAAGATCGATGATCATCAGATGGACGATCTAGACATGCTCATCCCTGCCGAAGCCTTTGGCCTGGAAGTTCCGCAGAGTGAAAAGGAACCATCGACTCCACAAAATCAAGGAGAAGAGGCCGAACAGGAACAGGCCACAGCAAAAGCGGAGCAGGGAGAAGCTGCGGCGGCTCCCAGTGAGCAGGATCAAGCAGCGGCTTCCGGAGAGCAGGAAGAAGCTGTGCCGCCCGATGAACAGCGAGCAGCAGCGGAGTCTGAAAAGCATGAAAGCGACGAACCTTCACAGCAGAATGAACGCCCGGCACCGCTCACCTCGGATGAAGGAAAAAAACAGAAAAAGAAGATCGACACAATACTGAAAAATTGCAGCAAGCTAGCTGCCGAAGAGGTTGGCGCCCTTCTTGGGGTGGATGTTCATCTGGATCCCCCGGAAAATAAGTACATAGACAAGGAGGAATTTTTTCAAGAAGAAGCCTCGGGCAGGCAAATGTTGGCGCGAATGGATGTTATGGCGGAGCAGGAGGAGAGTAGCTATCTTTTTGTTGGCCTCAAAGACGTCATACGATTGGGATCCATACTCATCATGCTGCCCCCTTCGGAGATGGAGACGGCTATCAGCGAGGAGGAACTGTCGGCCGATACCGAGGATGCCTATGGCGAAGTGGCAAATATTATCAGCGGTGTGTATACCCAGGTTTTCCAGGAACAATTCAGTAAAAACATGAGGTTTGTGAAAACCTCTCTTGAAGTGATATCGCCAATGAAGGTTGATACCGAGTCCGATGATGTCATTCCCGAACAGCCTTATTATCTGAGCAGCAGCACACTCAAGGTCGGCGACCGGGAATGCGGTCAGGTATCGATGCTTTTCCCGGTTAATATCCTCCATCTGGCACAGACAGATGACACAGAGGAGGCGGTGGAGACATCGTCAGCAGGTGAAGACCTGCAGTCTGCCCAGCACGCCGCTGATTCTCCCCGCCTGTCTGGTACCGGTGGTGCTTCCCTGAACGAACAGCGCTCTGGGGCTGACTCGGCGATTGAGGTTCTCATTGTCGAAAACGATGAGGAAGAAGCGAAAAAAATAGAAACCGAACTGAAAAAAAGTGGCGTCACTACTAAATGCGTGTCCTTCAAGGAGAATATCAGCCTTCATCTCACATCGGAGTTGCGGCTTATTTTTATTGTCATGCAGGAGATTGATGAACAGGCCTATGGCGTGCTTATCAAGGTCAACACCCAGTCCACTGCTCCCATTGTCGCCGCCGGTTCGGAGTGGACCAGGTCAAAGGTCATTAAAGCAGTCAAATACGGTGTTCATGATATCCTGGTGACACCGGCCACGAATGCGGATATCCACGAGAAGGTCGAACACAACATTATCAAGATGGCTGCATGACCCTGTCGCCCCAGCTCAATCGTGCCATTTATCCGATAAGAGCTTCTTTTTTTTAATTTTTTCAAGCAGGGTGGTTCTTTTAAGCTTGAGGATGCGTGCTGCTTCTTTTTTATTGCCTCCGGTAGCGCGCAGTGCCTTGATGATCAGTTCGCTCTCAAAACGGTTGATCATTTCTTTAAAATCAATCTCAACTCCAGTAAATTCAAAGGCCTCCAGGGTAAAGAAATCGGAGATTTTGCCTTCTTCACCCTCAACAGCAGGCGCAGCAATTTCATCACTATACTCTTCCTCGCCGCACTGATTTTCCGCGAGAAGATATTTTTCTGGAAGATCGGCCGGTACTATGAGTCTGCCGCTGTAGAGAATGGACATGTGCTGAATGAGGTTTTCCAGTTCTCTGACATTGCCTTTCCAGTTGTAGCGTAACAGTCCCTGGAGTGCCTCGGGAGAAAAGCTGAATTTCTCTCTGCCCCTGTCCG
>CAKZOA010000498.1 GCA_937132035.1 uncultured Desulfobulbaceae bacterium
TCACCGTCGAAGTGCGGGGTTTCGACCTCGACACACTGGCCAGCCTCGCCGCACGGTCCGGAGAGGCTCTGGAAAAGGTGGCCGGCATCACCGATGTCGAGATCAGCCGAATCGCCGGGGTACCCCAGCAGAATATCGTCATCGACCGTGACAAAATCGCCGATCTCGGGCTGAGTCCACGAGATGTCACCACAACGCTTGAAACCGCCCTGGTGGGCACCAAAGTCGGTGAATTTCGTTCCGGCGGCACATCTTCGCGCATCCTCGTACGCCTCGAAGATGCTGAGAGCCGTTCACTTGATGAGATTCTCAATCTGGTGCTGAGCACTCCGGGCGGCAATCAGGTGAGTCTTCGCAATTTGGTGGAGACCAGGCCCGGAAGAGGTCCGGCCGAAATCGAACGCGTCGACCAGCAGCGCGTTGTTTCGGTGCGGGCCAATATTGCCGGCCGGGATCTCGGCTCCGTGGCCGGCGATGTACGGCAGGTGCTGGATAATATTGTCCTGCCGGAAGGATTCGAGCTGCAGATTGCCGGCAATATCGAAGAACAGCGCAAAGCATCGCGGGAGCTTCTAACCTCGCTGCTGCTTGCTTTGGTCCTGGTTTTCACGGTTCTCGCCTGCCAGTACGAATCTTTCAGGGATCCTCTCATCGTCATGATAAGCGTCCCTCTGGCCGCCATCGGCGTGCTCGTCACCCTCTTCCTCACCGACACCACACTCAATCTGCAGTCCTATATCGGCTGTATCATGCTGGGCGGCATCGTCGTCAACAACGCCATTCTGCTGGTTGACCAGGCCAGCCGCCTGAGAAAAAGGGGAATGGCCGTGACCGAGGCTGTGGTCGAGGCCGGCCGCAGGCGCCTTCGCCCCATTCTCATGACAACCACCACCACGGTTCTGGCCCTTATTCCCCTTGCCCTTGGCATAGGCGAGGGCGCAGATGCCCAGGCGCCTCTTGCCAGGGCCGTCGTTGGCGGCCTCACCGCTTCCACACTGATTACCCTGGTCCTCATTCCCGTCGTCTTCTCTCTGGTGCATTCCAACAACACAAGGAAAACACGATGACCCGCCCTCATTTCTCCGGCAAACGTGGTGTTTCAGGACTCGTGTTTCTCTGCCAGCTGATCGTTTTCGGCTGTGCGGGCACTGATCGCTGGTACGACACCGAAGACCTCTACACCACCAGTCAGGGTGCAGCCGCCGAAGAGTGGCATCTGCAGGAAGAGCCGCCGCAGCCAGAACTTGATAATCCGCCGCCATTACCCCTTGCAGACGACACGATTCTTCGGCTTTCTCTCGAACAGGCAGTTCTGTATTCGCTGCGCCGTAACCGCGAATTGCAGGTACAGCGCTACACCCCACTTATCCAGGGGACCTTCGAGCAGATAGAACGGGGCACCTTCGACCCGGAGATTTTTGGCCAGCTGCAGCACTCCGAGGAGACGGCATCGGAAACATCACGCAGCACCGAAGAACGCTTCAGCATCGAAGCCGAAGAGTGGCAAGCCGAGATGGGAGTGCGTCAGTTTCTGCCCACCGGCACGGAGGTGGAGGCCGCTGCCGCGCATTCGCGTTCTACCTCCAACAGGACACCGAAACAGCAGGAAGTGCGGCTCGGTCTCAGCGTCACTCAGGCACTGGCAAGGGGCCTTGGTCCGGCGGTCAATCTCATTGATGTGCGACAGGCCGAGCTTTCCACCCGAGCCTCTTTCTATGAACTGCGCGGCTATATCGAGGCCATGGTCGCCGAGGTGGAGACAGCCTACTGGCGTTATGTGCTGGCCGCAGAAGGCATCGATATTTTCCAGCGATCCCTGGAAATAGCCAGGCAGCAGCTGAGCGAGGTTGAAAATCGCATTGAGGTCGGTGTTATTCCCAAAAATCAGGCCGCTGCCGCCAAAGCCGAAGTGGCCAGACGCCAGCAGGCTCTCATCGATGCCGGCAGTACCTATAGCGAGCGCCGCCTGCAGTTGCTGCGTCTGCTCAATGCCGGCGGCGCTGAACATTTGGCGCTGCAGTTGCAGGCCACCAGCGAGCCGCGCATGCCCACCACAGAGCTCGATGATGTCAGATCCCACCTCGAACTTGCCGTCCGCAGCCGGCCCGATCTCAACGAAGCACTGTTGCGCTTGCGGCAGGACCGACTCGAACTGTTGCGCACCCGCAACGGCCTGCTGCCAAAACTCGATCTTTTCATCGACCTTGGAAAAACCGGCTATGCCGAATCCTTCGCCACTGCTGTGCACAATATTGACCAGGACAATTACGATCTCGTTGCCGGTATCCGGCTCAGTTCATCTCTGGGAAACAGAGCGGCGAAGGCTGAACACAGGGCCGCGGGACTCTCGAAACTGCAGGCAGAGGCGGCACTGGAAAACCTCAAACAGCTTATCCGCATCGATGTTCTGCTGGCCGTCAACGAAATCGAACGCACCCGAAAACAGATCGAGGCAAGCGCAGTGACAAGAACGCTGCAGGAGCAGACACTCAAGGCCGAACAGGAACGCTTTTCCGTGGGCGATATCACCTCACTGCTGGTGGCCCAGGCGCAGAGGGATCTGCTGGTCAGCCAGCTTGCTGAAATCGAAGCTATTGTTGATTACCGTCTGGGCCAGGTCAACCTCTTCCTGGCCGAAGGCAGCCTGCTCGAACGCAGAGGCATCCGCCTGGACAACGCCGCCGTTCTCCTGCCGGCTTCTCCCTGAACCGAGGTGCTATTGAACGAATACCATCCTTTGACAGTGCCTCGTAATAGGCATATGCTTACTGGAGTAATGTAGCGGACAGCCATGGTAACGAACATACAGACCACCACCCTTCGGGCGGTTATTTCAGCGAAGTTCTTTCATGATACTAAGATGCCCAGGCCGGGAGGGCCTCAGGCGATATGCGTAGAATAGCTTCTTTGACACTGCTTTTTGCCGGGGCCATCGAGCTCTTCACCAGCGCAGTCCTCTACGTTCTTCCCGCCGGTCGGGTAGCCTACTGGACGGATTATCATCTCCTGGGCCTGGACAAAACCCAGTGGCAGAACGTCCATCTCTGCGTCGGCGTCCTGCTGATATTGATGGCCGGCTTGCATCTGTATTATAACTGGCGCCCTCTTCTCAGGTATCTGGCCGCGGCTTCAAAAAGAACCACACTGCCGGGCACAGCTTTTTGGGCCGCCCTGGTCATCACCTTCTATGTCGTCGTCGGCAGTGTCTACAATCTGCCGCCGATGGCCAGCATCGTTACGCTCGGCACTTTTTTCAGCGACCGGGCCAATCGTACCTACGGCGAACCGCCCTACGGTCACGCCGAGCTCTCCTCGTTGAAAATGTTTGCCCGGAGAATAAATCTGGACCTTATCCAGGTAAAAACACTCCTGGCGGAAGCAGGGATCGTCGTCACTGGCGATGACCAGACCATCCTTGAAATCGCCCACAGCAACTCCGTTACCCCTCAGCAGCTCTCTGATGTCATACAGCCTGCTGCCGCAACCGACAATACCTCCGCCTTCCCCGACGCCCCCGCACCTGGATTCGGTATGAAAACATTACGGCAGATCAGCAGCAGCTACGGCCTGAATGAACAGGAACTGCTCAAAAGACTGGCCGAAAAAGGCATTGTCGCTGCCCCCGAGGATTCCGTCAAAGAAATCGCCAGCAAAAGTGCGACATCTCCCATGGCCATTTTCGAACAGATTCGCGAATTTTCCCTGGAGCAAGAGTAGGACTATTCCTCTGCACTTTTTTCCTGGCGGTATGCTCTGCGTTCACAAAGGGCGATCTCCACTCAGGGAGGCGGGCTCCGTCTTTCTTTCTTTTTCTTCTCCTGCAGTGTTGCAAATGCCGCATGCAGACCCTTCGCTATTTTTTCCTGAGGCCGTTCCCCCTCCCCCTGATTACGGAGTTCCTCCGGCGTCAGGGGGGTACCGAAGATGACGATGACACTGACGGGCCGGGGAAAGGCCCTGCCCACGGGCATGGCCCGAACCGTGCCCTCTATATAGACCGGCACCACGGAGGCCCCGCACTGTTCAAGCAAAACACCTATACCTTCTCGCAGGGGGTGGAGTTCACCCGAGGGCGAACGCCCACCCTCGGCAAACCAGATCAGGTTTTTGCCAGCCTGCTGACCGCAGCATTGAACGGATTGTGAAAGGCGACTCCTTTCAGGCCGG
This sequence comes from uncultured Desulfobulbaceae bacterium, assembly GCA_937132035.1. GTDB lineage: Bacteria > Desulfobacterota > Desulfobulbia > Desulfobulbales > Desulfocapsaceae > Desulfopila_A. The sequence continues at coordinate 4,168 of CAKZOA010000498.1, forward strand.
TCCAATAGGTGCGCTCGAGTATTGGTTTGGGCATGGCCGCGGCAAAGGCGAAAGGGTCAAGGTAGCTGACATGATTAGGGGCGAAAACCAGGCCTCCTTCGCCAATATTTTCTCCCCCCTCCACCTTCAACCGAAAAACACACCGCATGATTATCCTGTTTACCCCATAGAGCAAGGCAGCAACGCAGCCTGCAATAGGTTCTGGAGGCTGCAGGTATTTTTCCTGTTTTACTCAGAGACTCTTCAGGATCATCGAGTGAGGCCGTCTCGAGTTCACTGCCGGAGGCCCGCTTTACTTCTTCGAGCAAGCTATGCCGAGCAGCCTGTCGAAGATGAGGCCGAGAAAACCACTTCTACTGCTGAAACGAGAGCGGATGCCATCGATCATGGATTTGTAGAGCCGGGGAACTCCGATTACGGCTGTCACCTGTCCCTTGTCCATGGCCCGCAGAATCTGCGGACCGGTCAGTGAAGCCGGCAGCACGATGGCCAGACCGAGAGAGAGGGGTACCAGCATGCCGAACAAAGGGCTAGACATGGTGCAGCGGCAGGGGCAGCATCACCCTGTCGCCATGTTCCATAAGTTCCGTGGCGGCAACTGTCTCCAGCGGGAAGATGAGGTTCTTATGACTGAGGGATACCCCCTTCGGCGGACCGGTGGTTCCCGAGGTGTAAAAGAGAGCGGCTTCATCTTCCGCGCCGATCTCGGAGAACGTTCCATCATCGGCGACAAATCTCTGCCAGCTGCTTTCTTCATCTTTCCCAACATCCACCAGGGCCAGCGACCGGCTTCCCAGCTGTTCATAGCTGTATCTGTCAACCGCCGACCGGTGAAGTTGGACAATGGCCTCCATTTCACGTGGGAGTGGAGGTCATCGATTATGTCTGCCAGTGATCCGTTTTTTTTCACAGCGCTGTCTCTCCTCTACCTGCCGGCGCGGTTGCAAGCTGCATCCAAGGGGTTTTTGCGGGCGCAGGTCAAGTCGTTGAGTGATCATCGTTGCTCTTACAGACAGGCATAACCACATTTGCCGGAATGACCACTCGGGGCTACCGGTTCGTTCCCGGTATCTGGAATGCAATGTGAGACTACAACAGCCCCCGTTGACGGTAGAGTCGATATATCAGGCGGTCGATGAGGACGAAAAAGAATATTGGCGGGAGCAGAAAAAGCAGAGTCAACAACGAGGCCACGCTTTTATCGGATGAATTCAGCAACGGAAAAATGTAACCGGAATAGGAGGGCACTATACCGCCGCCAATGAGAAAAACCAGAAAGTATTCGGAAAAGGAGACCAGAAAAACAATAATACCACCGGCAACGATGGCCGGCAGCAAGAGCGGCAATTCCACAGCCACCAGGATGCGAAAGGATGAAGCGCCCATGTTTTGCGCGCAGAGTGTATAGTTGCGGTCCTGGGCCAGAAAACCGGCGGTAAGGGCACGCAGCATGTAGGGATAGCTGTAGAGACTGAGTATCAGGACCACTCCGGCAAAGGTGTCGGCAAGGCCCAGGTGCAGAAAAATATAGTGTGCTCCCATAGCAAAGGCCATCGGCGGAACAAGCGCCGGAGCCAGGAGCAGTCCTTCAAGAAGAGTTTTGCCGGCCATATCGGTTCTGGCGAAGAGCCTTGCCGGCAATATGGTCATAGCCAGCGTCAGTGTGACTGCGGCCAGGGAATAGCCACAGGAGAAGAGCAGAGAGGCACTAATATCCCGGAAATGGCCGGCAAGGTAAGCATAACTCCGCCAATCCAGCTGAGCCGGAATAATCTGCGGATAGGACCAGGACGAGGAAAGGCTGTAGAGAGCCAAAACCACCAGCGGCGAAGCGAAAACTGCGAAAAGAAGGCTAAAGAGCAGGCTGAAGCGGATCATAGCTTACGCACACCCTTCTCCACCCGTTGCGATAGACGGAGATAGAAGACGATAAAGAGCAGGCTGAAGCAGAACACCAGTGTCAGCATGGCCATGGCCACAGGCCTGAGTGCCAGCTCCTTTTGAAAAAAGTACTCATAAATTCGTATCGATATCATCCCCGGATTGCTGCTTCCTAAAACGAAGGGCAAATCGAAACCGCCGAAGGCGAAAATGAAAAGAATAATGAAGGTGGTATTGATCACCGGCATAAGGAAGGGAAGCAGCAAAGAGAAAAATATACGTACCTGCGAAGATCCCAACATCTCGGCTGTATCCACAAGACGACGGTCGAAACGGCTGAGTACGGCATAGACCATGACCATGACGAAAGGCGTTTCCTTGTAGACATAGGCAGCGATGAGATCGATACCTGTTCCGGTGTAGAGCAGATTGGGGAACGCGTCAAAACCGTCTATCAATCCCAGTTGATGGGCGATTGAGGAGAGCATGCCGGTCTTTGACAGCAGGATCACGGCGATGAAACCGACGGCGATATGCGGCAGGATCAGAGGAATCTTGTAGATTACCGTCCAGCGGTGATAGCGCGGAGGAAGTTTCCAGATAGAATAGGCAAAGAAGGTGCCGAGGATGATTGCCGCAACCGTAGCCGCAAGGGCGACATAGAATGAAAAGGCGGCCGATTCGAGAAACCAGGTGTCGCTGAAAAGCTGCCGGTAGGCAAAGAGCATATCCTCGTAGGTGTAGGCATACATCACCAGCCCAAAGGACTGCAGGACGGTCACTGCAAGCCCGCCTCCGATGACCGCCGCAAAAGGAATGAGCAGGGGCAGCAGGCTGAGAACGATTGAGGGTCGGCTGCGCATCATCAACGGCTGCGGAGAACCTGTTTTTCCCAGTCACGCTCGAGCAGTTCGAGGTACCCCGAGGGGATTTCGGGGACAGCGGCTTTCTCGAGTTGCCGCAAAGAGAGCGTCGCCGAGCCGAGATCGAGGTTCTTGAAACGGTTGCGCCACTCTTCATCGAGCCGGCTGAGCTCGAGGACGGTGAAATCGCCCCAGTTGCGGGGATCGTTTTTCGACAGCTGCGCCTCCGGTGAAAGGAGGAAGTCGGCAACCACCAGCGCACCGGCGACGTTGGGGGCGTTGTAGGGCACGGCGGTGAAATGGGTGTTGTAGATGGAGCCCTCTTCCATGACAAAGGTCCGAACGCTTGGTGCATATCTCCCCTGGAGGATCTTGCTCTGAGCGCTGGCCTGATGATAACTCATATTCACGAGCACCTCACCGCGCTCGAAGAGTGTATCGAGAGCGGCGACATCCTTGGGGTAGGTGCGCCCCTGTTGCCAGAGGTAGGGTTTGAGTGCGTTGAGATAGGCCCAGAGTTTGGGGGCATTACGCTCATAGAGCTGCCTGTCAACCTCCTGCATGTACTGTTCGTGGCCGCCGGTGAGGGCGTAAAACGCCTGACGGATGAAGGCCGAGCCGGTAAAATCAGGCGGGCTGGGGTAGGTAAACTTGCCCGGATGTTTTTGCACCCATTGGCGCAGCTCGATAAAGGAGTCCGGCGGCTCGGACAGGGTCGCACTGTCATACTCAAAAACAAACTGGGCGCGGCCATAGGGAGCTTCATACCCCTGTACCGGATAACCGAAATCGTAGGCCACAGATGATGGATCCACCAGGGTAAAATGAGGCAGTCTCTGGCTTATGGGCCCGTAGAGAAGGTCGTTTTCCATACTGTTTTTAAAATTCTCACCGTTGATCCAGAGCAGATCCATGGTGCCCCTCTTTCTCCCCGCCTGTTTCTCGGTGAGCAGCTTATTGATGAAAATCGCCGCATCGGCCGGTACCCTTTTCAAGGTAATATCGTAGCGCTCTTCCAGCTCTCCGGCGACATAGTCGTCCACCCAGGAATTGATGATGGGCGACCCGCCCCACATGAACCAGCGGACCTCCGATCCCCGGGCCTGTCGAACCAGCTCTTCAAACCCATCTTCCAAGGTGGCAGCGGCAGAAGCCGTGCCGCTCTGCCAGGCTACGACAGCGGCGGCCACCAGGTAGAAAAACAATCGCATGATCAGTCCTCCTTCATTGGTATGTACTGTTTGATACGTATTGAAACTCTGTCGCCCACTCCATGGTCGCAGCTGAAACTGTAGACCCGCAGAACGATATCACGCAATTGTACGCGGTAGATAACAAAGTGTCCGGCAAAGACAATATCAGCAATCACTCCGCTGCCGCTGGCATCGGCACACAACTCGATCGCCTCTGCCCGCACGCCGATGGCCCGCTCCCCTGGATCCTGGATACCTTTCGTATCCACCTCCTGGAGACAGTGTCCGGGTATGATGTTGACATGGCCGAGAAAGCCGGCGACATGGCGGGAAACCGGCCGGTTGTATACGGATTCGACGGTGTCGAACTGACAGATACTGCCGCCGAGCATGATGCCAATCTTGTCCGACATCATGAAGGCCTCCTGCAGGTCATGGGTGACGCTGATGGTGGTTATGGTATATTCCTGCTGGAACGAACGGATAAACTCCGCCGTCTCCGCCTTGAGATTGCGATCGAGGTTGGCAAAGGGTTCGTCAAGCAGCAGCAGCGACGGCTCCACAACCATGGCCCGGGCCAG
>CAKZOA010000499.1 GCA_937132035.1 uncultured Desulfobulbaceae bacterium
AATTTCCTGCCACGCCTCGACCTTGAGCGAAAATCCCTATTATTCAAGGTACCCTCAAGCGATACAATTTGTACAGAATGAATGCTATGAAAAATGATGATTACCGAAATAAAGCTTTGAAAATTCTGCCGTGGGTTTGCGCAAGCTGCGGACGTGATTTTTCAGGAAAAAAACTCCGAGAGTTGACGGTCCATCACAAAGATCATAATTATAAAAACAACCCTCCTGACGGGAGCAACTGGGAGCTGTTATGTATCTATTGTCACGACAATGAGCACTCCCGCAGCTTGGATGCCGAATGGCTGCCAACCCACAATTCTGATAATGATAAAAGCAAAACGACGAGCTACACGCCTTTTGAAAACCTCAACAAATTATTAACGAATAAAAAAAACACAAAACCAGAATAATAAATATAACCAGTCGCTTGAGTGCGCTTCGCTCTGCCGAATTCGCTGCAGCTCGCGTGTGCCACGCCACGTTTATGAAAGATGAAGGAGGGCTCTTCGGGCTCGGATTACAGGATTGGGGGTCAAGCAGCCTGCAGCTGTGGTAAAAAACGATGGTCGTGAATGAGTAGGAAAAGCCAGGAAGTACATTTGTCTCCTGCCGTTCGGTGACCGGTATAGAGGCGGCGTGGGGCGGTTGGGGGCTTTCATGAGCAACGTGGGAACCTGTCGTTTCGATGCTAAAGGAGAAATTCCAGTGAAGCAATAGTCTCGTGCGATTCTGTGAGAGCCTGGGGGGTGAGCAACTTGACCGGTTACCCTGAATGGTATGGAAAAATGGAGAAATGACTATGCCCTTAAAGATAGAGAAACCAACGATTATACAAGCTGTTGGCAATAAGCCAAAGGTAATTGAAGAATATATTGGTCGAGTCAATTCTTATACATCAGATGTAAGTATAGCTCGAATGTCAAGCCCTCAAGGGTGGGAGGAACCAGGCCAGAAACCAGAATTTAATGAATATACAGTTGTATTAAAAGGAATGTTACGTGTAAAAACGGCAACACAGGAAATGGATATCCATGCTGGTGAAGCACTAATTATTGAGGCCGATGAGTGGGTCCAATATAGCACTCCTGATGATAATGGGGCTGAGTATATAGCCGTCTGTTTGCCGGCATTTTCACCTGCTTCAGTTCACAGAGATAATGAATAAAAAGGCATAATATCTCAATGGGCGGACACCAAAAAGCGCGTCGCACGGTTCAATCATTCGATTAAGAAGCATTTTGAAGGAGGTGTTACTATGGGTTCTGCGGAAACGAGATTGAAATCCCTGGCGGTGAGCATGGGTGCCGACGTGGTTGGTATAACCACAGGAGATCGTCTTGCTGACGGTCCTCCTTCCGCGGATCCGCGCTACCTTCTGCCTTCTGCGAACTCGGTTATTTCTTTTGCCGTTCCACTTGATCTGGAAATTGCACAGGACTTCATCTGCAAAAAGAGTTGGCGGCCCCACTGCGAAAATCGAAAAGCCATTGCTCAGACGCTTTATGCGATCGGCGATGCGCTTACCGAGAAACTACTATCAGAAGGGTACGAAGTCGTCAACGTCGATATTAACAACAATTATAGGCCTGAGGAAGGCGCTGACGACGTGACGGAGATGACTGCGTTTCATCCAGATTTCTCTCACCGCTATGCAGCCCTGGCAGCGGGGGTTGGACGCTTGGGCTGGAGTGGCAATATACTGACGCAAGAACATGGGGCGCTGGTAGAACTCGGGAGTGTGCTGACCTCCGCCACCTTGACGCCAGACATGCCCATTCCTGATGAAGAACATCCTTGCGACCGTTGCAAGATGTGCAGTCTGGTCTGTCCCGTGGAAATGATCCACCCTCAGGCGTCACTCCAAGTTAAGGTTGCAGGTGTTACTGAAACCATATCAAGCAAGCGCCCCAACACCTGTTGCTGGATCGGCTGCACCGGCTATGAGGGATTGGCAAAATCCACGACGTGGTCCAACTGGAGCCCCTATCGGCTCGGTCACCAGCTGCCCGAAGAAAAGCAGGAAATTGATGCACTGTGCATTAGCCTGCAAAAGATTGACCCCCAGATGCAGGCCATCGACAATAATTTTTCCAACTATCGCCAGGCAGTCCATGATCCCGACTGGTTCTACTATACCGTCTGTGGCTTCTGCCGTAGCGTCTGTTCTCCACGCCGGGAAGAACGGCTTGCCAACCGCAAGCTGATCATCAATTCGGGTACCGCGGCCCTCAAGCTGGACGGCAACCATGAGGTGGCCGGCGAGAACGCCGTCGAAGTGCTGACCCCCTTCGGTCTGCAGGTGGTCATACCAGGAACGAAATTCTCGGGAGAGCGGTCACCCACCCGAAAATGGCCGGGCCAATTTCCGCTTGACCGAGAAGTGATTGAATATCTGCGCCGGCATGTTCATTCAGCGGAACCAAAAACCCGAACCGCTGATTAAGGCGCTCTGCCTGGGGTAGGTGATATTTTGAGTTGTGAAAATAAGTAGATAGAGGTGTGTTGTGCTGCAAAAGATGGCAGGCCTCCGCTCAACTCTGTCCGCAGTTGGTATATGAATGTGCTTTTTGGTACTGTACAGGTCATGGTGCTCATGGGCTACGATATTCACTTCTATTTTCAAAACTTAGAAGTCATCGAAAATACAAAACAAAAACACCTGACAGAAGCCGTAGCACCAGGTCACAGCCTGCCATTCGGACTCGCTGAAACTCAGCTGTTCAGGGTCGGTAACATATCTGGTATAGGGGTGACAAGTACAGTGTGGAAGAGAACCTTGGAATAAACTTTTAACGTAACAATAATATACACATATGACGAAAAGTAATGAAGGTATTGACTTTAAAGATTCGAAAATCCCAAAAAAATATGAAAAAGATTGGAAACTTGAACTCTTTGCTTTGATCGGATTTTGTATGTCGGGAGCAATATTCATTGCATCAGGCATTAAAAATGGGGACATCTTAACGATACTTGGCAGTTTAGTATGGATTTTGTCGTGTGTTACCTGGATGATTCCATATAGAAAATATTTTGATACCTCCAGGCATACTGGATCGCTGCTTCAATAGAAGCTGGTGGAGTTCCATCCATGTTTTTAGGCGTATATACAGTGTATCGAAAGTCTGCAACACCAAATAAATTATTTGACAGAGTTGCTTCATCCTTCACATATGGTTCTATAGCTTTAGGTGTGAGTTGCAGTTTGTACGATTATGGAGGGGTCACGACAATCTCTCAGGTTTTGGAAATGGGAGTCATGGTCGGATTCTTATTAGGAAGTTATCTGCTAGCCAAAAATAATAGAACAGGTTGGCTGTTTTTCATGCTGATGAATGGGAGTATGGCAACGCTTATGTTCTTTCAGCATAAGCCATTATTAACAGCACAACAAATAGTATCACTCAGTTTTGTACTCTACGGTTCTGGGCATCAAGAAGATTACAACCATTAGAGTATGTATGATAACCAGGCGCATAACAACCTGTGCTGTGCTCACCCGGACTCGCTGAAGCTTCCCGGTTACCCGGCACTGGAGTTTGTGGATATAATAAAGATTAAAGCACGAAATGATACAGAGAATATCCAGAAAAAATCACTGTGAAAGTCGGTGATGAGAGTAGACCTGTCGTTCTAGGACTCACCGCATATGAAAAACCATGGTGGGTGGACACGTAAAAAAGTGGGGTCAAGGGTACCATTGTGATTCCTGCTGGTTATCACTCTCATCGTCTCAGACAGGATATAATGGCTGAGATACTCATTGAGACCTATATCTATGACCCATCCCCAACCCATCGCCATATAAGCGGTATTGGCAAAGCGACACATCTTTTCATTCATACAAAAGTCCTCCCGGATGTTTAAAAGAAAAAACAGGGTTAATGTGAGCTCATTTCAGGGCTCGTGTACAAAAAAGGAGTTCTGTAGTTACCCAGGGGTGTGACGCATTAAATTCTGAGTATTTCATCAAAGGCCATTTTTCAAGGTACCCCAAACACAAGGAGAGTAAATGATTCGTGCGAGTACGGTGTTCGTGGCGCTGGCAGCTTTATTTTGGGGGCTATCAGGCGGGATCGGCGGTATCCTTATGGCCGACGGCTGGGATGCGTTCGTGGTGTCGTTCTACCGGGGCGCGATCGGACTGGTATTTGTCATCGTCTGGCTAGCTTTGCGCCCGCGCAACAGCGGACTGGCAAACCTCCGATTATGGTTTTGGTCGTTAATCGCCGGTCTTGGCGTAGCCGGCAACTTTGCCTTCTATTTCGTCAGCATCGCCGAGGGTAGCGTCGCTGTTGCGGTGACGCTGATGTACTGCGCACCGGTGTTTGTCTATCTCGCCTCCTTCGCACTCAAGCTTGAAAAATCTACCCCGCTCAAATGGGCCGCGATCGCAATGGTGATGTGCGGCATAGTCTTGCTTACAGGCATTTATGACATTGGCGTGGGCGGCATCACGACAATCGGCATCGGCGCCGGACTGCTTTCCGGGCTGTCGTATGCGGTATTTATCTTCGGCTTCAAGTATGCGGCACCGTACGGCAGCCCGCAGGCGATTTTGGTGATAGCTTTCGCTACGCTCATTATCATCCTCATCTGGCCAGGAGATACCGATCAGATCCTTGCAGTCCTGAGTACGCCGAGTTGGCCGCTGTTTGCAGCTCTGGGTGTGTTCGGGGCGGGATTGTCGTTTATTCTCTATATCGTCGGCCTGAAACATACCGCACCGGCCGTAGCCTCAATTGTGGCAATGGTCGAGCCGGTCACCGCATCGCTGTTCGGCGTCTTCGTATTAAATGAGATCCTGGTCGGGCTGCAGATTTTCGGCATGGGCCTGATAGTAATCACAGTGACCACACTGAGCGTATATACGAAGGGTGCGCCGCCACCTGCCAAATTGACAACTGGCTGAGTGGCGTCTTTATTTCAATCGCAATACTTTCTGTTGTCGCTGAAAACATCTAAAACCTTATACAATTCTTGAAAACTGGTGGGAAAACCGGTTTTCAGATTTAATGTTAACATCATGAAGACAGACAATATCCATATTGGTACATGCAGTTGGAAGTATGATTCCTGGCAGGGACTGGTCTATTCAGCACCGAAACCGGAGAATTACCTCGCAGAGTATAGCAGGAAGTACAGTACCGTTGAGGTGGATCAATGGTTCTGGAGCCTCTTCGCCGGTGATAAAGTCGTTTTGCCGAAAGACAAGGTTGTCAGTGAATATGCCGGGTCGGTGCCTGAAAGTTTTCGTTTTGGTATCAAGGTTCCCAACTCTCTTACCCTTACGCACCATTATAAAAAGGACACCGGCGGAAAAATGATAGTTAATCCGCATTTTCTCTCCTACGATCTGATGGAGAAGTTTCTGGGCATGCTGGAGCCGCTTTCCGGCAAAATCGGCCCGCTGATGTTCCAATTCGAATATCTCAATAAACAGAAGATGGGTGGAGTGGGGGAGTTTGCTGAAAAGTTCGGGGCTTTTGCCGCCAGATTGCCAAAGGATTTCAGCTATTGTCTGGAGATTCGCAACCCAAACTATCTCAACACGACCTATTTCTCATTGATTGAGGAACTGGGGCTTCACCATGTCTTCCTGCAAGGCTATTATATGCCGCCTCTTTTTGATGTGTATGACAAATGGCGTGAGTATATCCGTTCACTGACGGTTATTCGTTTGATGGGAGGAGACAGATGCGAAATTGAGGAGAAGACAGGTAAGAAGTGGGATACGGTTGTTATTCCCAGGGATGTGGAGATAGCAAAGCTTGCCGGTATGCTGGCAGACCTGCAGTCCCGTGAGGTGGAAACCTATCTCTTTGTCAACAATCACTTCGAGGGATCGGCTCCCCGCACACTTGCGAAAATTGCAGAAATCCTGGCGTAATGCCGGATCATAGGGTCTTACACCGTAAATTTGATATCTAGGATCCCGTGGGGATACTCTTCTTCCTGTATTTCATATTTCAAAATTTCCTTCAGTAGCTCCTGGTGGCCGGGGGTGAGTTTTTGCTCCCAGGTAAGCATCTGTCTGATAAACTCGGTGTCAGGTATTTCAGGGTAGAGAGCTTGATGGCGCCGGTATGCTTCCTGCAAATGCGATCTGATTTTTTCGGTTATACGACCATTGTGTATCATTTCTCTGATCGTTTTTTCCCTTCGCGCTAAGTGGTATATCTTTGCCATGGAAGCGACTCCGATTTTCTGGGGATAAACGATGACGCACGCTTGAAATCACTTCTGTATCTCTACATTGTGCATATGCTCACGTCAATAGCACAGTGTGGCATCCGGCACGTTTTCATGGCATGACAGTTGTTGGAAGTATCGAGAATGTGGTTTCCTGATATGCGGCGATGTATTTTTCATCAGAGATACAAACCTGCCCATTTGTGCTGAGCTCCGCTGGCTAGCGGCCAGAATTATGACCGTGCCGGATAAAACTTAAAAGTCTCTTCATTGCCGGGCAGTTAGGGTTTTGGCTTCAAAAGGTCTCAGGGGCATTCACAGGCGTTTTTCTCCTATATGCCCTCATTGCGCCGCTTGGGATGCAATGATAGTGAGTAACCCGTCCATGCAGCTTGCTGACGGTGCAGTGTTTATAAGAATTATTGTAGGGTTGCCTGTAATTGGTAGTTGATTGACGTGAGTTTGTTGGGAGCAGTTCCGATAAGGGTTTTTATATGTAGACAGATTTTATCATCAGATGTAAAGAATTCGGGCTCGGTGTATGATGACTGAGGATGCAACGATAGCCATCAGGCAAAAGCATAGTAATCTCCATCTCTATATTGATGGAATGTATACCCCGGAGACGGCAATGCGCTCTGCGTCAATTATTTCCAGGCACCATGCCGGAAAGGGTAATGTTTGTATTCACACGAAAAAGATATCGGAATTTTCGCCACAGGCTAAAGAGCTCTTTGGCGATCTTGTTCGTCTCTTCGAGCTTCCCCGCAGATCCATCTATTTTATCGGCAAAATGGGGTTCGATCTTTGTCATAATGGCGGAAGAGTCATTCTTGTGGATAAGAACAAGCTGACTACAAGAAAGAAAAAGAGATGCCCCGGCAAGCCAAACGACACCAATGAAACAGACTAAGCGGGCATAGCGGATGCTCGAGTGCATTATCCGTTCCTGCAGGATTTGTTCAGTTGTATGGAGGCGAGCGTTGCGGCGCGATTCTTCAGACGCTCACCCCAGTCAATGAGCAGATTTCCGGCCATTGCCATGAGTCTGTGATAGACGAGGTGATGCATGGACGGACGGGCTGCTCGGTCATGGAGTCTGAGCAAGCGTTGACTCGCCGCTTCCTCAAGAAGTTCCCGCCGTTTTTCCCGCAGTTCCATCTCCATCAGGTACTCGTTCATTGTTTCATCCTCCAATGCAGGTGCGAGCGCGAAGTGTGCCCGCGTATTCCCACGACATTGAGTACTTCATAGCAGGGTGTCAGCCTTTCAGGTGTGACCAGGCACCAGGTGTTGTCTCAGAATTCGGTCGGTACATGGGGGCGCCTTGGTTGATGCCCCTATTGGTAGGCGCCCAGTCCGCTCAGGCCGGCATCGCCAGGCGGATGACGCAGGATTTCCTCCACGGCGCTGGCCAGAAGCTCGATCCCCTCCCTGATCTGATGCTTGTCTGACCAGGCAGTGCTGAGCCGCAGGGCGTGGACATAGCGGTGGTCGATGTCAAACAACGGTCCCGGCAGGAAAGAAACACCTTTGTCAATGGCTGCGAGCAGCAGGGCGACACTGGAATACCCAGGCGGCAGCTCGAGCATGAGGGAAAAGCCTCCTGTCGGTTTGCTCCAGTGCACATCCTTGGGCATCAACTGACTCAGCGCACCGAGCAGAGTGTCCATGCGCTCCTTATAGATAGCTCGCATCCTCTGTGTGTGCTGGTCGTAGATGCCGGATGTGAAAAGCGTCAGTGCCAGTCCTTGAATGAGAGCCGGGGCGGAATGATCCGTCAGGCGTTTGTGCTGTGCCAGCTCGCGCACTCTCTGTCTAGAGCTGATCAGCCAGCCCAGCCGCAAACCTGTCATCACTGTTTTGGACAGCGAACTCACCACTATGGTCCGTTCATCACCCAGTGTCTTGAAAAGACTGGGGGGAGCCGTGCCTGTGAAATGCAGGTCTTTGAACAGCTCGTCGGCGATGATGACGGAATCCGTCTTTTTTGCCCAGGTGGACAGCGCATCGGAGGTTGCAGCGGAAAGATGTGTGCCTGTGGGATTATGGGCATAGGGGCAGAGATAGAGTATGTGCTTGCCGGCGTGGTTGTAGAGATGTTCGACGGTGGGGCCGCCGGTGGTGCGGGGCACCGTTTCCACCCAGTGGCCGAGCGCGGAGAAGGTGTCGGCTATTCCTTGAAAGCAGGGGGTTTCGCAAATTATTCCCGGACGATGCTCGAGGGCGGCCTGGGCCACAAGGGAAATCGCCTGGAGAGATCCGTTGGTGATAAGCACCTGGTCGGGAGCGACATCCATGCCGCTTTCACTGTATCTGTCGGCTATCGCACTGCGCAGTTCCTCCATGCCCGTTTCCGGAGTGGCCTCGATGAAAGGCACTGAGCCTGGGGCGAGGGTCTGACGGGTAATATCTTCGAGAAAACTCTCCGGCAGCAGGGATCCGTCGGGTACCCCCTGGGTCAGTTGTATCATGCCGGGCTTGCGGGCCAGAGGCATGATATCAACGAGTGCCTGGCGAACACCGGCGCGCAATCGTTTGGCGGCGAACTCGATGGGGCGCAATGCAGCTTTACCTGTGGAAGCGTCGAAGGGAGCAAACTGCTCGCGAGCGTGTTCGCTTACGGCGCCATCGTCCAGCGGTTGCGGTTCACCGGTTCGGACAAAGGTGCCGCGCCCCACGTGACTCTCTACATACCCTTTCTCGGAGAGGTCGTGCAGGGCTCTTCTTACGGTTGCCTGTGTCACTCCGAGATCCTTAGCCAGAAGGGCCACGGGGGGGAGTCGGTCGCCGGGCACCAGTTTTTCCGCCTCTATGGCAGAGATAACGCTTTGCCGTATCTGGATATAGAGGGGCGTATCGGACTCGCGGTCGATGAAAATATCCATGTCGAACCTCATAGATCTGAATTGATACAGTATTGATACACAACCAATGCGGAAAGGTCAAGGGGATTTGTCGGATTTGGTACATGTCGCCGGGTTGTGGGTGACACCAAGGGAAAAGAAAAGGAGGCGAGGGAAGCGACTGCTTCGGTGAGGGTATGGTCAACCGGCTGTCATAGGTCTAGAAGGGATTGGGAGATCACCGGATCAATTATTGAAACGGGAGGCGGAGCATTGGGAGACGTCAGAGAGAAGGAGAGTAAAAAAGGACCAGCAAAATCAAGTTGCCTCACCGTTTTGTGCCGCGACATCGACGCTGACGGAGAGCCTGTGTTTTCCACCCCCCATGACAACACCTTTGACCGGTGCTACATCGCCGTAATCGCGGCCCCAGGCCAGGGTTATATGACTCTGATCTATCATGACATTATTGGTGGGATCAAAATCAATCCAACCAACGTCGGGGACGAAAACAGAAACCCAGGCATGAGAGGCGTCGCTGCCGATTAATTTGGGTTTTCCCGGTGCCGGAATGGTTTCCAGGTAACCGCTGACGTATCGTGCGGCAAGGCCAAGCGAGCGCAGACAACTGATGGCCAGATGGGCAAAATCCTGGCAGACCCCTTTGCGGTTCTCCAGCACCTGTTCCACTGTTGTGTCAATGGTACTTGCTGTTTTGTCATAGGCAAATTCGGCAAAAATCCTCTGCATCAGATCAAGCGCTCCCGCGAGCAGTGGCGCTCCCGGTGTAAACGATGTCCTGGCGTAGGCTTGGACATCCGGACTGAGAAAAACCAATGGACTGGCAAACATGTAGGGCAGCGCCTCGAAGTCGCCCGGCTGATGGTTTGCGGCAAGGCGCCTGGCCACATCTTCCCAGGGTGGGGTCTGGCCAGGGTCTGGTGTGATCGGGCTTGTGGTCAGGACAACGCTGGTGGCGGAAACCTCGAGTTTGTCATGGGGGTGCTGGAGCATGAAAAGCTCCACCGTATTGCCGAAATAATCCGTTCTTCTGGAACGGTACTGCGGCTCTGGAACTATTGTCAGAGTATGCTGCAGCACGCTCTGGCAGGCGGTAGTCCGGGGGTAGAGAAACAACTCGTTCTGGGAAAGCGAGGCTGGTTCGGAGTAGGTGTAACCGGTTGTATGGCTGACTGAATATTTCATCTATTGACGCTCACCGGTGATCACGGCGAAGTGAGGAGTTGTCTGCACTCTGGTAAGATAGTGGCCGGTGATATGCTGGGAAAAATCTTTGAGATCCGCCGAGACGGTGCTTAAAACCTGGGCCAGTTCAGCGTTGCGATTGTCTTCTTCCCGGCAATGAACTTCATGGAGCTCGAGGAGACGGACGGCGGTAAGCATTTTCAAGGCCAGGCGTTCTTCCTGGTGGGCGAAGCTTCTCTCACTCTGACGCGGCAGATGTTCGATATGGGTGATAACCCTGCTAAGCTGAAAAGCCAGTGACTTGGGATTGCTCTCGTCTACCAGAAGGAGATCGAGTACCGGGGCAAGTTGGAAGGCAGAGCGGTAGCGTGCCCTGTAGGTCATGGTGCTGTCAGAAATTTCAAGCAGAGCCTCCAGGGTATTGCTCGGTTCACTGCAAACCAGGGGTAAAGCGATACTGATCAGACTGGTCTGGTTGACGGCTCTCTCGACACGTCGGCCGATATCCATAAAACGCCAGCCGAGGCTGCGCGTCATGCTTTCCATGGCAAGTCCGGAGAAGCTGCTGAGAGTAAACAATGTCTCATCGAGAAACTCCAGTGGGTCGTAAACCGTCGAGTCGGCGATTTCTTCGAGGTGGTTGATAATCCGCGAAGAATCAAGCGAGAGACGGTCGCGCACCTTGTGAGCGGCGTTCTGCACGAGTCTCAGCAGTGAAGCCACGCTGTTGCCCCCGTCTTTCCGGGCAAGGCCATTGTTGAGGTGAGTGACTAACTCCTGAAAGAGTGGAATTTCCGGGCTATCCTTGGGAAGTGCCGGGATAATAGTCTTCGCCCTGAGAAGCTTCAGGAGAAAGCGGAGTTCAGGTATATCCTGCGGCCGGTCCTCACCTGAAATTTTTCGGAAGACCAGCCGCAACAGGCGAACCAGCCCTTCAGTGCGCTCAAGATACCTTCCCAGCCAGAGCAGATGGTCGGCAACCCTGCTGGGCAGGTCGCTGCTGCGCTTGAATTCTGCCACCGAATGGAACCTCTCCATGAGGCTGAAAGGTTCCACCGGTCTGTCCGACAGGACCCAGACATCTTTGCTGCTCTGGTTTTCAGGTGAGTTGCCGCTGAGGGTCGTGGTTTTGGCAGCTGTTATTCCAAGACCGCCGGGCAGAACGGCAAAACCGGTGTCGGTGGCACAGACAAATACCCGCAGCAGGACATAGCTGCTGTTCATTCCCTCATGGCCCCATCCCGGTACCACGGAAGGGGCAAGCGGAGCAGATGCCAGATAGCGACTGGGTGAAGATCGAATTCGTTGCAATTGACCATCGGCCTGTTCGTCCATGGTGGCGTGATTGAAGGCATGGCAAAGAGTAAGCTGGTCGATATTCTGCAACACATGTTCAAGGCCATCGGGGGTGCCGCACCACCATGAGGGATGGTTGTCGAGCAGCAGTTTCTGGCCCATCAGGGTAGTGCTGAGCGAGGGAAGAAGCGTTGAAAGTGCCGGGGTGTCGATAAATCCGCTGCCGACGGGATTGAGTATTTCGACACTGTTTTCCCGGCATGCCTGGATCAGGCCGGCAACCCCCTTGGATGTCTCTCGCCGAAGGGCAAAGGGATCGCTGGAGAGATCGGGAATATGTCTGAATATGGCTTCGACCGGCTCGAGCCCTGCGAGCTTCTTGAGAAATACCTTGCCGTTGCGTACGGTCAAATCCTGGGGTTCAACCAGGGGATATCCCAGATAGCGCGAGAGAAAGGCATGCTCAAAATAAATGGGGCTATCCGGCCCCGGAGAGAGCAGGACGATTGCCGGGGATTCGTGTCCCAGGATGGTGCGGCTGACGGTCTGGCGATGGAAAGTCCGAAAGAAAGGGGCCAGCCTGAGCGTAGGTGTTTTATGGTACAGTTCGGAGAAAACGCGTGACATTACTACTCTATTTTCCAGAGCATATCCTAAGCCGGTCGGGGTGTCGGCGTGATCGCGAAAAATGCGGAATCGCCCGTCCTCAGCCCTGTAGAGATCGACGGAATAGAAGGGCAGAAAGCGATTGCCCGGAGGGACAATATTGTGACACGCATGCAGAAAATTGGAGTTGGAAAATACCAGTTCAACGGGCAGTTGACCGTTTTGCAAAAGCTTCTGGGCACCGTAGACATCCGCGAGTATTTTTTCCAGGAGGTGAGCCCGCTGTATAAGTCCGGCTTCGAGGTCACTCCACTCGGCAGCACCAAGTATCATCGGGATCGGATCGAGATTCCAGGATGTGCTGCGTTGCGAGGGGTCGTCAAAGGGATTGACAGTGGCGCCATCCTCATGCCGCATATGTCTGGCGCGCTCCTGGTACCTGTTCAGCGCCTTACTGCCCAGGGTGTCCAGTTCGGTTATAAGCTGTCGCCAGTGATTGTGCGGTTGTCCGGGAGATTTAAATGCTTCGTTATACGACGTCTGGGGAAAGTCTATCGATGAAAACAGAGATTCTCCAGGCGTATGTGGTGATGTCGTGGTGGACTTCTCTGTATCAATCATGCACGTGCCTACCTCGCAGGCAAAAAGTCTTTCAGGTGATGCGTAACAGAGCCTTATGTAATCCTTTCATCTGCGTAAATCAAGGGTGTAGGGGAAAAGGCGATTGCTTTCTTCTGCTGGCATGATGCTGCGTCTGCCGGGGGTATGTCCGCCTGGAATAAAACGGGCGTTCCTTCTGCCTTCGGCTTCATAGGAGTTCACCGGAAACACATCGTAGTTGCGTCCGCCCGGATGGCCAACATGATAGACGCAACCGCCGACAGCCCGGTTGGACCATGTATCGAACAGATCAATGGTCAGAGGTGCCTGCACGCCGATGGTCGGGTGGAGGCAGGCTGGAGGCTGCCAGGCGCGGTAGCGTACGCCACAGGCGAATACGCCTGTGGTTCTTGTTGGCTGCAGGGGGGCGCGCCTGCCGTTGCAGGTTACTATGTAGCGATCATCGCTCATTCCGGAGACCTTTATCTGCAGTCGTTCAACGCTGGAGTCGACATAGCGCGTAGTTCCGCCGCCGCCGGGCTCTTCTCCAAGGACGTGCCACGGCTCCAGGGCCTGTCGCAGTTCAAGTTCCATTCCCTGAAACGTAATTCGGCCGTAGATGGGAAAGCGAAACTCGAAATGGGGATGGAAAAAATCCATGGCAAGCGGATAGCCGGCGCGGTTGAGTATAGCGAGAACGTCTTCGAAATCGTCGCCGACAAAGCTGGGCAGCATGAAACGGTCATGGAGGCGAGTGCCCCAGCGGACGAGATCTTGACGATAGGGTGTTCTCCAGAACCA